>JAZSMH010000061.1:0-131624 GCA_045535785.1 Clostridia bacterium | reverse complement strand
TCAATCGAGTATGATGATTTGAAAATAGTTTATTTTGAAATTGATAAGGAAAGAATTCGAAACACAAAGACAGTTGCAGAAAGTGAAATATGGTTAATTGATTATTGGTGTGGAAAAGATATAAAAGGATTATTAGGAATGCCTTTTTCACGTCATTGGATTATGCATTTGGAAGCTTCGCTTAGAATTAGAAATAGATTAGTTAGATAAATTCCAATTTATGAAGAAATATATTGCTAACGTTATTACAGGGAGTAGAATTGCATTAAGTTTGCCTCTTTTGTTTATTCCTCTATTCTCAGCATGGTTTTACGTGCTTTATCTTTTTTGTGGATTTACCGATATGATTGACGGAACGATAGCAAGAAAGACGGGAGCAATTAGCAAATTGGGAGCAAAACTTGATACGGTTGCCGACTTTGTATTTATGCTAGTATGCTCAATAAAGGTACTACCCATAATACAAATACCTGTATGGCTATGGGCGTGGATTATCATTATTGCGCTTATTAAAATATTCAATATTGTATTCGTCTTTATTCGCAAGAAAAAACTAATATCAATACATAGCGTATTAAATAAAATAACGGGATTTGCTTTGTTCCTCTTGCCGTTGTCGCTAACTTTTGTTGAAACCAGTTATAGCGTTGCAACAATATGCGTACTTGCAACCATAGCGGTAATGCAGGAAGCTTATTTTATTGCAAAAGGGCAAGAAGTCTTATAGTCAAATTCCAATTTATCTGTGAGTTTAACTGTACGCATTTTTGATAAAGTGTACGCACTTTTAAGGGGTGTACGCAAATTGTATCAAAATAGGTATTTGCACACAAAACAAAGAATACGGTCTCATGACCGTATTTTTTATGCTCTACACTTTTGAGAAAAGTAATACGACCTTGTCAGTCGTATTACTTTGTTTATTTTTTTAGCGAGTCTAAAATTTCCTTTGCTTTTATTAGAACGGGTAATTCTCTATTATAGATAAGTCTACCTAATTTTGAAAAAGACCACTTTTCATATTCGGCGACGGCTTCTTCGTAGGTAAGCTTTAACGTAGAAAGGTGAAAGCAGTCTATTTCGTCTTGAGTAAGGTGTTTATCGCCAAAAGAAATAACTTTACAAAGGTAATAATTGTTTATATTGTGTCTATGTATAAGGTTATAATAATCGTCTACTACTCCTATCTTACACACGATATCAACGTCAACGCCTAATTCTTCCTTTAATTCTCTAATTATCGCAACGTTAAGGTCTTCGCCTTTTTCTACGCCACCGCCTGAAGTTTCTATGAGTTTTACTTTGCCAAACATATCGTCTCTATCTAATCTAACAAAATAGAAATATCCTTGTTCGTCAACAACTATCGCTCTAACTATTTCTCTATCGTGATCGGTATACTCAAGCTCCCATTGGGTATCTAGTAGGCTTAATCTCAACAATTCTTTATCTTTACTCATATTTTCTCCTAATTAAACGTTTCTATTTATTTAATAACTTTATATCTTATTCGCACGTAAGAATTCTTTAATTGTGTTACTTCTTCAAGTTCTAATGCGCATAGTTTTGAAAGTTCGTTAACGTTTGTTAGTGAATCACCATCTATAAGTGTGGACGTATTCTTACCTCCTACTAATATAGGTGCAACCACTATATCTATATAATCAAATAACTTTTCTCGCAAAAATAATCCGTTCAGCGTGCCACCCGATTGAATTGTAATGCGTTCACAACCAATTTTTTTCAGTTCAACAAGCATATCGTTTAAGTTAAGTGTCTCTTGATATATAACGTATAAATTACCTTCGTTTAAGTTAAAAGCGGGATGATTTTTGTTAGTTGTAACCAAAACAAACTTATCGGATAGTTCACAAAAATACTTCACACCGCGTTCAGTTAGGTGCTTATTATCAACTACAACGAACGAAACGGGAGTTTTGCTAGGTAAATCTCTTTCATTAACCCCAATTTTAGCTTGCGTCCTTCCCGTATTTAACGACCACATGTCGGTTGTTTGTTCTATATCGTAATATTGGTGCAAACCTTCTTTTACACCATCAATACTTGGTAAATCCTTATCAAAATCAAGTACGTCCGATGCGCCAGTGCTTATTTTGCCATCTACTGACGTCAACATAAATAGCGTGGTTATTGGACGTGATAAAGCCATAAGACGTTCTCCTAAAAGCAACTATGAATTCTAGAATAAGTATAACATACAAATAAAATGTTTTTCAATGATTTTCAAACAATCAATCATGGTGATCCATCGGAGATAGCGGCATTGTGTGTAAGTACGCAGTTATTTTATCATTATATAAGCTATTTATTACGCATTAAGTGTTCTCTCCGCCAGATTTCCTGCGGAAATTTGCGAACTCTAAGAAGTTCGCTCTTAGTTTAAAATCTTTATTACTTTTATAATCCATCGGAGATAGCGGCATTGTGTGTAAGTACGCAGTTATTTTATCATTATATAAGCTATTTATTACGCATTAAGTGTTCTCTCCGCCAGATTTCCTACGGAAATTTGCGAACTCGAAGAAGTTCGCTTCTCGATAAATCAAAGAAATAGGCACACTGCATTGAGTGCGCCCTATTTCTTTGGTGATCCATCGGAGATTCGAACTCCGGACACCTTGATTAAAAGTCAAGTGCTCTGCCTGCTGAGCTAATGGATCTTCTTTGGCAGGGGTGGCAGGATTTGAACCTACGGATGCAAGAGTCAAAGTCTTGTGCCTTACCGCTTGGCGACACCCCTACGTGTCTATTTATATATTGGGGTGAATAGTGGGAGTCGAACCCACGACCTCTAGAGCCACAATCTAGCGTTCTAACCAACTGAACTATATCCACCATGGTGTTCTTTTGGTGAACCAGGAGGGACTCGAACCCCCGACCTACGGCTTAGAAGGCCGTTGCTCTATCCAGCTGAGCTACTGATCCATGAATCGTGTAAATATTGATTCCACTATTCGGTTGTTACAAAGGAAGAGACCGAACTAATTCAATCTTCTCCCCTCAATTTCCAACCTTATCGACCTTTCGGTCTGGAGCGGGTGATGGGAATCGAACCCACGTAACCAGCTTGGAAGGCTGGGGCTCTACCATTGAGCTACACCCGCATTCATAAAGTGCCCTATTAGTATAATAAAAGACAAACTTTTTGTCAAATAATTTTTTCAAGTTTTTACAATTAATTATTTTTTATTGGCACTTTTGTTTGTTTGACACCTTTTACAAAATAGCATTGACGAAATCGGTAGCATCGAAGGGTAGCAAATCGTCTATTTGTTCGCCTACACCTATATAAACTACGGGGACTTCATACTCTGCGCTAATTGCCATAACTACGCCACCTTTAGCCGTACCGTCAAGTTTGGTTAGAATTATTCCGTCAATATCAATGGCTTCGTCAAATACTTCTACTTGCGTAACGGCGTTTTGTCCCGTCGTCGCGTCTAATACTATATAGTTACGTTTGTCAACGTTAGGTAGTTCTCTATCAATAACTCTATTTATTTTTTCGAGCTCGTGCATTAAGTTCTTCTTATTATGTAATCTACCCGCTGTATCTACTAGCAATACGTCCGTATGCTTAGCTTTCATGCTTGATATAGCATCAAATACGACTGCAGCTGGGTCGCTACCTTCGTTATGTTTTACTATTCTCACGCCTGCGCGCTCAGCCCATATCTCTAATTGTTCGCTAGCTGCCGCTCTAAAAGTATCTGCAGCCGCAACTACGACCGACTTACCTTGACTCTTAAATAAATTAGCTAGTTTACCTATTGCAGTCGTCTTACCAACACCGTTAACTCCTGCTACAAGTATGACTAATGGGTACTCGTATTCAGGAATTTCGTAGTCTATACTTCCAATTAGGATTTCTTTTAATACGTCTTTGGCTTTATCGGGAGAAGTGATTCTTCTTCTAAATAATTCGTCTTTTAATTCGTCGATTATTTGTTCGGTTGCTACCGCTCCCATATCTGAAGATATAAGCGCCATCTCTAATTCTTCATAAAAATCTTCGTCAAGATCCTTCGCCTTGAACACTTCGAAGAATTTTTTAGAAATGCTTTCTTTGGTCTTTTTTAGTCCTTGTTTTATCTTGTCAAAAAATCCCATTTAGCCTCCTATTCGTTAACCGCATTCTTGACGGTTTCTGCAATTTTGAGTGCTTCGCTAAGTTTAACTGAGAATAACTTAGATACGCCCTTTTCTTGCATCGTTATACCATAAATTTCGTTAGCAAGTTCCATCGTAGGCTTTCTATGGCTCACGATAACGAATTGCGTGTTTCTACTGAACTTACGCAAGAACTTAGCGTATACAACGGAGTTGCTTTCGTCAAGCGGTGCGTCAACTTCGTCCAAAATACAGAAAGGTACGGGGTTAAGCTTGATAATAGAGAATATAATCGCTATTGCAGTAAGCGCTCTTTCGCCACCACTTAGTAGGTCTATATTCTGCAATTTCTTTCCTGGCGGTTCTGCTTCTATGATAATGCCTGCATCGAGTACGCTTTGTCCATATTCAATATCAAGGTCAAGTTTACCCTTACCACCATCAAATAGTTCGGCGAACACTTCGGAGAAGTTTTTCTTAATCTTATCGAAGCTATCGCTAAATATATCTTCCATCTTCTTAGTTAGGTCGTTAATGGTCGTGTTAAGCATATCTCTAGCACTTACGATATCATCGTAGTGGACTTTTAATTCGTCGTACTCTTTCTTGAGATTAGCTAAATCCACAACTGCCATTTCGTTAACTTCGCCTAGACGTGCAAGGTCTTTACGCAAAGTCTTCGCTTCTTGTATTCCCGCATGGTCGTCGTAAACTTCGAATTTAAATTCTAACGAAGATTGATAATCTAGTCCGTAATCTTCTTTTACTCTTTCGGTAGCGGTATCAATCTCTTTCTTAAGATTCTCGAGCATGGTTTCTGCTCTTGCCTTTTGTTCGGTTACTGTGTTTACCTTATCTGAGCTCTTTTGTCTTTCGTTATAGAGATACGTTTGTCTTACCGCAAGATCGGTTCTTTCTTTTGCCAAATTTTCTCTTTGACGTTTTACTTCTTGTAGCTCTTCGTTATCGGTATTTTCCATAACTACGCGCTCGATGTCTTTACGCAATTTTTCACATTCGGCAGTCTTGATATTAGCTAAAGAACTTGCTTCTAGAATTTCCGTATTCAAACGCGTTACGTCCCTATCGATAGTATTAATTGCACTAACCAATTCTTTTGAACGTAATTCTAAATTCTTAACCGTGGTTATGATAGAAGTACGGCGTTCGTTAGCTTCGGCGCGCTTTCTTTCTAACTCTTTTACTTCGTCCGCTATTCTACCTAACAAGTCGTCGGTGTCGCTTTGTTCTGAGTCGCTTCTATCTATTTTTTGGCTTTCTTGGTCGAGAAGAACTTTTTTCATTAATATCTCTTTTTCTTCTTCTTCGATAGCCTTATTGATAGTATCGATTTCTGACTCACAACGCGCACGATTCAAAATACTATATTGCTTTTCGTGTTCGCTTGACGAAATATCTTTTTCTAATTTTGCAATTATGCTATCAAGGACGGCATTGGTTTTTTGCATATCTTTGATTTCTGCATCGATTGCTTTTAGTTCTTCTAATAGTGACGCTTGCTCTTTTTCTAGAACTTCAATTTGTTTCTTGTATTCGGCAATTGTGGCATCCAAACTCAATATACTGGAACCCTGATTCCTAACTTTACCACCAGTTACTGCACCGCCTGCGGCATAGTTCTCACCGCCGAGAGTTACTATTCTTACAGCACTTTGATATTTCCTTACAAGTCTTACTGCAACGGACATATCCTCAACGATTACCACTCTACCTATTAGCGCTTCTATCGCAATCTTGTATTCACGATTACACTTAACGAAGTCCGCTGCTATACCTAAACAACCATCTTCTTCTAGTATAGCGTCAAAGATAGGTTCTAACGGTCTAGGACGCATAGAATCTAAAGGTAAGAACGTTCCTCTACCTAACGTGTTGCGCTTCAAGAATTCAATTAGATACGAAGTATCCGCTTGATTACGCGTTATGATATTGTTGATATTGCCACCTAGTGCAACTTCTATAGCGGTAGCATACTTAGGCGATACGGTAATAACGTTACCTACTACACCGCAAATTCTACTCAAAATATCTTTGTGCCCACATTGCATCAAATTCTTAACAGCCGCATCGTAGCTAGAGAATTTGTTCTTAGAATCTTCGGTATATTGTACGTAGAGTTTCTTTTGCGAAATTATTTCTTTCGTTTCTAATAACTTTTCTTCAATTTCGCGCTTTGCTTTGAACTTCTTATTGTACTCTTCGTCAAGTTTGTCACGAGTGATATTCTTTTCTTTCTTCTCGTTTTCTAAACGACTTATTACTTCATCTTCACTTTTTAACTTCTTGTTGATATCGGCAAGTTCGGATTTCTTTTGTAAAAGTATCTCTTTGTTCTTTTCTACCGACTTTTCTAGACTGATACGCTCGGTTTCTAGTTTTGCCATATCAACGCTCAAATTACCTCTGTATTTTACTTTGTCTAGTACTATACCCCTAGTAATTTCCATTTTGTTGCGTGTCTCGGTAAGCAAAGCATCGATTTCGTCATATTGCTTAACAAGCATATCTTCGTCTGCTTTTGCTTTCATATAATCAAGAGTTACTTGTTGATTCTCTCTTATATAATTGCTACGCGTAATAGTGCTTGCTTCTACAAGTTTTTTCTTATCTGCTACTTCTTGAGTTTTTTCAGTAACTAACGCTTCCGCGGTCTTTAACTTCAATTCTAGAGTTTGTTGCTCGGTATTTTTGTTAGCGGCACTTCTCGTTAAATCCAACATTTTTTGATAAAGCTCGTTATTCCTTACTTCAAGCTCTGCAATCTTGTTGGTGGTGAGTTCGTATTCCGCGTCAGTCGTTTGCTTTTCTTGGTTAGCTTGTTCTAGAGCCATGTTAGCGGCAACAACTTTCGTCATTAATTCTCTACTCTTTTCTTCACTATTCTCGGTAATATATAAGAAGTGATTGATGTCAAGTTCTTTTATTCTTTGCTTCAATTCTTGCGCTTTGATAGCTACTACCGCTTGTTTTTCTAGAGGATTAATTCTTTCGGTAAGGCTAGTAAGACTACCTTCTATTAAGACAAGGTTTGATTCGGTTTTTGCCAAAGACTTCATTGCTTCCGCCCTATTTGCCTTGTACATAGATATACCTGCGGCTTCTTCGAAGATTTGTCTTCTATCTTCGGGCTTCGCCGTCAAGAACGAGTCAATTTTACCTTGACCGATTATTGAATAGCCGTCTTTACCTATACCGGTATCACGGAATAAATTAATTAAATTCTTAAGTTTGTCAGCCTTCTTGTTAATGTAGTATTCGCTACCGCCCGTGCGGTACATTTTTCTCGTTATAATAACTTCGTCTGTGTCTATGCTAAGCACTCTATCCGTGTTATCGAATACCAAAGTTACTTCGCAATACCCCATAGGCTTACGGCTATTGGTACCCTTGAAAATAACTTGATCCATCTTGTTTCCTTTACCCGTTCTTAGGTCGGTTGCTTTTTGTTCGCCAAGAACCCAACGTATAGCATCGCTTACGTTACTTTTGCCACAACCGTTAGGCCCTACTATGCAAGTAACGCCGTCGTTAAAATTAAGAACTAGTCTATCCGCGAAAGACTTGAATCCGTGTGCCTCTAACCTTTTGAGATGCATACACTTCCCTCCAAAATTGTCAATACTTATTTATTATATAAAAAATAATAAATATTGTAAAGTATTAAATATCGTTCTCAAGAAAAAAACACCTGCCTAAGCAAGTGTTAAAATCTTATTTTACTAAAAAATTGGATTATTCTTCGTCCAAAATATGGGTAACGTTATCACCGTTTTCCCAAAGTTGTTCTAACGCAAAGTAACCGCGCATTTCTTTATTGAAGATATGCACTAGTACGCTTGCATAGTCAAGAACTACCCATCTACCTTCTCTTACACCCTCTTTTCTCGTTGCATAAATGCCTTGTTTTTCTGCTTTTTCTTCAATAAAATCACAAAGAGTACGAACGTGGGTATTGTTACGTCCCGTCATAATAATCATATAATCTGCAATTTCCGTTTGCTTCGATACGTCTATAACGGTAATGTCGTCAACTTTCTTTTCTTTTAGTATTTCTAAAATTTTATCTTTAATTTCTTGCGGTGTCATATTTCCTCCAAGACAACGTTTTTCTATAGATTATTGTAGTATAAACAACACTCTTTCGTCAAGGGGTCAACCGGTGATTTTTTACTCAAAATGTTGTCCATACTGGCGTTGATGCACGCTAAAAAGCCTTTTTGAAAGTCACTTTCTATTGTTTTGCGTAAATCTTCTACGCCTTGATAAACCCTTCCTTCTTCCAGCATATCCGCACAATATACGAGTTTACCTAATTCACTCATATGCGCTTTACCCGTGGTGTGATACTTAATTGCGTCCAAAATTTCTTCATCCGTTATGCCGTAATCTGCTTCCGCACTTTTTGCGCCTGTATACTGATGAACTACTTGGTCTATCACTCCATCCATACTGATTTTTTGATTCTTTGTACAATCGTGTAGAAGACATGCCAAGAACACTTTCTTAAAATCAAGTCCTAGTTTGGTGTTTAACTTCAACGCATAAAAAACTGTGCGCTTAACGTGGGCAAACGTCCTTTCCGTTAGGTTGTTTTTCAGTTTTTCTATAATGCTATCGAATTCTCCGTAAGCTTTTGCTTCTACTAGGATTTTTTGTACTCCGCTATCAAGATATGGTGAATTTTCACCCAAGATAATTTGCGCTTTTATAATTGAGCTTGAGACTTCTTTACCTACGTAGTTAAGAACTTTTATGTCCGCACCGTATTTTTCTTGCGCCAAAGTAATACCTTTTTCCAAATCTACACCGCTACGACCAGCTACAAGCAACGTACACTCTTTTGCAATAACTTCGGGTTTTAGCCAACGTGAAAAATTGAGCATACTATCGCCGCCTATTATTAAGTATGCTTTGTCAACGGAATATTTTTCTTTGAGAAGAGGCAAGACTTGATAGGTGGGATTACTTACTCCCCTATCGCGCTCGATTGTATCAACTTCTACTACGTATGGTATATCCTTCGTCCCTTCTATTACCGTAGCTAATCGCAAGTCAAAATCTCCCACACAACTTTTGTGTGGTGGCAAGTAACTTGGATATACGACTATGCGGTCAAGACCTAATTCTTCTTTTGCGCAAAGAATAATATTTTTATGCTCAACGTGAAATGGGTCGAAGGCTCCGCCAAAAAATCCAACTTTCATATTTTTAATATACACCTTTACGAAAAATTTATCAAGTGCATAGGTTAATTCAATCAATTTAGTCAATAACAAAAAATATGAATAAGCTTGATAAAATTATTGTTTTTGTATTCGGGTTATTTTTTGCAATAATCACGTTCTTTGTGATCGTAAAAAATTGGGTAGGAGCAATAGTAATAGGTATCTTAGTTGCAATAACGGTTACTATCCTTAGCATACATATAACCAACCGAATTAACAACAAAAAAAATATCACCATGGGTGAAATGGAAAACGAACTTGCTTTGATGGGCAACAAGCAAAGTGAATATTTGTTAAGTGCGTTACCGCCCGCCTATAAACCTACTCTTTGCGATAACGGAATAAGCATAGAAAAAAACAATCAAAAAATATACTTAGCTACTAACTATAAGTTTTCGCCGACGTCGTCCGACGACGTGGCAAGATTCTATCGATTCGCAAAAAATAACGATATATGTAAAGTTGTAGTAATGGGGAAAACACCTAGTAGACAAACTCTTTTGCTTGCATCGTCGTTAAGCGTTATATTTTATTTCTATCCGTCTAAAAAACTCCACGCATTCTTGATATCGCAAAATGCTATAATGCCACGTAAAAAAACTACTATTACTAAGCATAAAACAAAAATCTTGCCACAACTTAACGTTATTTTTGACAAAAAAAGAGCAAGATACTTTGCTTTAAGCGGTATCTCACTCGCACTGTTTAGCATTTTTTCGCCTATAAGAATTTATTATCTCGTTATATGTGCAATATGTTTAGTCTGCGCAGTAATTTGTCTAGTAAAAAAACGTTAAAATTCGATATGTTTTACGTCTTTACGCGTGCTTCTTCTATAAATTACTATTTTCTTACCTACGACACTAACGGGCTCTGCGTTAAGCAATTCACAAAGTTCTGCAATAACTTCTTTTGCTTCTAGATCGCTGTTGTTGAGAACGGAAATTTTTATCAATTCTCTTGCTTGCAAAACGTCAGATATTTCCGATACCAAAATATCGGTAATACCATTCTTACCTACTTGAAAAACGGGCTCTAAAGTTTGACCTAAAGAACTTAACTTCTTTCTATCTTTTGAACTAAGCATACTACCTCCAAACATAAAAAAAATCGGGAGAACCCGACACCGAATATGCCGTAGTAACAGAATTGTTAAAACCCGCGGATGCAGGTGGGCAATCTGCCTTGTTTATCAATCTTCCCCTAGCCTTTTACGGGGGGCATGACATCAAACAAATGGACGCGAAATCCCTTTAATAACGTTTGCGGTTAAAAATGTGGTCTGCCACTACGCACATCTCAGTTTAATTATATTATGCCACCTAATTTAAATTTTGTCAATACCCTATAATATATTTTTTTTGCTCAAAAAATTTATTCAACAATATTTAGCAGTATAGGTATCTAAAATCGTAATATCAGTATCCTATATATGGTTTATGCTAACGTATTCTACGCAAGTGCGGAAGCGCGTACGCAAAGAACTTCTTGTATGCGGAACATTTTTCTACGTCTATACTTTCTCTCTTGCAACCGCCTTTACACAATTTGTAAAAATCACATTTTTTACATTTTTCTTGTATAACTAAACTCTCGTTAATGAAGTCTTTTGCTATTTGTTTTTTTGATAACGACAAAAAGTTTTCATCCTTTATGTTGCCTAGACAATATTCGTCAAGGCAGTAAAAATCACATGGATATACGCTTCCATCCCCTTCTATTACGAATTGTTGCGAACATACACCGTTCATTCCACATTGCTCGGCACTGTTCCCTTGGGCTAGTCTAACGAAGTTATCAAACTGCCTAATAGATACGTATTCACCCTTAATTATATCTCTTAAATAACGGTTAAAAAGGCGTATCAAGAATCTACAATATTCATCTTCCGTTGGGTATGAATTAGCATCGTATGCTTCGCCGTTAAGTGGTTTTAGACACGGGATAAATTGTAAAAATCTATACCCTTCAGTTTTATAAAAATCGTATATTTTTTCGATATTAAGTACCACGTTTTTGCTAAGTACGGTTAACACGTTGAAAGGCACGTTGTGTGTCTTTAGATTCATGATACCTATCATTACGTCGTCAAAAGATAACTCGCCTTTTGCATCAACCCTACAAGAATTGTTCTCTCTATCTCCATCAAGAGAAACGCCTATAAGGTACTTATATTTTTTGAATATTGCACACCACTCGCTATCAATAAGCGTGCCGTTAGTTTGAATAACCAAGTGTGTATTAGGGCGATTGCTTAGTTTTTCTCCAACACGTATGAAAAATTCCTTTCCCCTAAGCAAAGGTTCTCCACCTTGGAAGGACATATATAACCTATCGTCACCAACGTAAGCAAGAGCTTTGTCAATAATATCGTCTATCAGTTCATACGACATCATACCGCGAAACGCACTCTCGCGCATTCCCGAAAGTGAATGATAAAAACAATAGGTGCACCTTAAATTACAACTATTGGAAGCGGGTTTTATCATTACCGATAAATTCATACTATTTTTTACCCCTTCTATTATCAATTAATTCTTCTCTAAACGCATGGAGTTGCTCGTTAAGTTTTTGTGCAATCTCGGAATACTTCATAGAAACGTTATAGCCTTCTGCTGGGTCAACGTCTAAATTAAATAAATAGTTCTTGTACACTTGATCGATAAACGCGCTGTTTTCGGTACGAACGCTTTCGTAATATTTATAGTCGTATACAATGCCACCATTATCAACGGGCATTTGTATACTTTGCACTTTACCGCGTTTTAGGTAATAGATTGCATCGTGTATTCTTGTATCGGTTGGTACGTTACCCGAAAGCAACTCTACCATACTCTTGCCGTCAATAACTCTATCAGTAGGTAAAGCTATCCCTAAGTAGTCAAGTAGCGTTGGGAAAATATCTAAATTGGTGCAACTTGAGTTTATACAATTCGTTGTATTTAGATATGCCCCTTGTCCTACTCCACCCGACGGGTATCTAACGAGCATTGGTACTTTTTGTCCGCCGTCGTAAGTTGTATTCTTCCTACCGCGGAGTGCTCCCGTAACACCCTCTCTTCCCGGTCCATTGTCACTTGTGAAAATAATTATCGTATCGTCGTAAACGCCTTTGTCTTTGAGTAATTGTAAAGTTGTCCCTAAGTAAGTATCAAACTCTTCAATACAGTCAATATAACTATCGTCGGTAGTATCGCCTTTCTCTCCCGAGAAAATTGGATAATGCGGCCACGGTGTGCAATAATATGCAAAGAATGGATCGTTGTTATCAATACTGTTACTGATGTAAGAATTCAATTCTTCGGTAAGAATATCGGTTGTCTCTGATTGATCAAGCATATCGTAATGGGAATATACTTCAGTGAATTCGCCGTTAGTTTCTCTTACTATATTATACGGTGTCATATCATTGACGTAGTGACTACCGAAGAAATAATCAAAACCTTGGTTAGTCGGTAAATATTCTCCGTAATCACCTAAGTTCCACTTGCCTATCAACGCAGTAGAATAACCTGCACTTTTTAACACTTCTGCTATCGTTATTTCGTCTCCCAAAATTCCGTCAACGTTATTAGTAAATTGGAATGGGTTAACGTATCTACTCGCACCAAATGGATCAAGAGAAACTGCCGTGGGGAATACCACGTTATCTAAGTGTCCACGCGCACTGTATCTACCCGTAAGAATACCAAATCTTGATGGTGAACACACAGGGCTCGACGCATAAAAATTATCAAAATAAACACCACCGTCGGTTGCTATACTATCGATGTTTGGTGTCTTGATAGTCGCATTATCGCTACCCAAATAACTATATAGTGATAAATCAGAATATGCCATATCATCCATAAGAACGAACAACACGTTAGGCTTTTTCGTAGCGGTAGGGTTAACTGAATTAAGGTAATCATCGTGCCCTTCTTGCATATCTACAGCCGTAGGCTTTAACCATATAGCTACGGTGAAGAAATATATAAGGGAGGATGCAAACATAACCACCGAACAAACGGCAGCAATTAATCTTATTTTCGTTAAATTGACGAACTTCGGCATAAAGTAAATAAGAACTGCTATCCCTATAGGAATGATTAAGAAAATCGAATGATACCATAGCCTATTTATGAAGGTGTCTGCACCGCGTATAAGGAAAAGTAATCCTAAAAAGCCTACCGACGTAACGTAAGAAAATATCGTCCAAACGTTAACGTAGTTACGAAAAACAATTTGTATAAACGTCCATATTGCAAAGATCATCGCAAACGCCATGCTTACCACTGCAAGAAAATTGAATCCTGTAATAAGCATCACCAATGCGTAAGCAGCATTAATACAGAATATAACGAATTGTGCCGACTTGATTTTTTTATCAATAAAAAAGGTTTGGAACTTTTGCATACGCGCTCCTTAATATTTGTATATAACTATTATACATTAAAAGGTAAATAAAGACAATACCGTAGAAAAAATAAATTTTCTACAAAAGTTAAAATCTTTCGACAATTATATTGATAAAATAGTTGACAAATTAATTTTGATTAACTATAATATTATTCGTTAAATCCCCAAGCACCTTTAGCTCAGTTGGTAGAGCAACTGACTCTTAATCAGTGGGTCCCGGGTTCGAGTCCCTGAAGGTGCACCAAAAAACCTGCATTTTGCGGGTTTTTATTCATTTATCGACACTTTTTTATTTCAAAAATGTTTTTTGAAAAAAATTGCAGGGTCTTTTTTCTATGTCTTTTTTTAGTTCTTGAAAGTATTCAAGAAATGGTGATTCCCCACCACCGTATACGTCAACGTAGATATTCATTGTTACGTCAAGCGTAGCATGCCCCATAATCTTCTGAATATGTTTTTCCTTAATTCCTGCATCATACGCCATACTACCAAAGGTGTGCCGGAAGCTATGTATATTAAGTCCGGTTATATTTAACCGTTTATACAATTTGCGAAAATAACACTTAATCTGGTTATAAGTAACACCATTTTTGCGTTTTTCGTTCAAAAATCGCATTAAATGCGGTTTTAGGCTTTGCAAAAACGGTACGCGCCTTACACCGCTTTCCGTCTTAGTATAATTATTAACTTCACCCGTTCTAACGTTCATTGATTTCCTAACGATAATATATTTATCATTAAAATCAACGTCGCTATGCTCTAGCGCAAGCAGTTCACCTACTCGCAATCCGCTACATACAAGAACGTTATAAATTGCATAGTACAATTTATTCGTTATTTTTTCAGCCAATAAAACCTGATACTCAAAAGTCAGTGGGTCATAATGCCTACTGCGATGAGTCCGAATTTCCACTACGTCAACAGGATTATACTTAAGAAGACGCAGCTTAACTGCTTTCTTAAGACTGCCGTTAATTATCATATATATCTTCTGTCGCATATTAGGTCTTTCTATACCCATAAGATACGACTGGATAATATCCCCGGTTAATTGATTAAGCGGATACATACCTATTGCCGGGGCAATATTATTAATAATAGCCGAATACATATCTTTAGACGTATTCTTGCGATTATTAGGTAATTTATAATTCTGATACCAACGGAGCAAATAGTCTATATACAACTCCGATGAAGCGCTGTTATCTTCTACTATTGCAGAAGTCATACGCTCCAGCATATTTTTTATTTGTAATATTTCTTGTTCTAAGTTCATTTTGATTGACAAATTATTAAAGCTACTATATAATAAATCATATAGAGTTCTATGTGGCTTTGCACTTGCAAAGAATAGTCGAAAGGGCGGAACAAGAACTCTATTTTTTATTGTTTTTCTTATATCTTTCTCTTAAATGATTCGGCATTGCTAAATTCTTATTATGCGGTCTAAACATTGTTTTAGGCAATTTCCTTGGCCTTTTTAAATACATAGGATCAGGGTCACTTCTATCTGGATTAGGATATATCTTTTCATAGTCCTTTCCTTTTGTATGTGTACTTTCTCTATGTACATAATGGTCCTCAATTCTTTCAGTCCTTTTATTCACTGTCATTTCTTCATCTATTACCAAAGTTGTTCTTTCTTTATCAATCTTTAACCTAGCCCAAAACGGAAATTCTTTAGGCATTTCTTTTTTCTTCTTTCTCATAAATCTCCTTTATTCTTCTTCATTGTAAAAAAACTTGCATAAGTTACGAACAAAATAACTGTTCTGTAGCTTTAGTTCATCCAAAGTAGGATAAGTACAGTGATATTCCGGAACGTCAAGAAGTCCTACGTTACTGGATGCTACTCTGTGATCGAAAAAATCAAAATAACAATTCGATGCAAACCTATCACGATACGTCTTAAGAGTAGACAACGTTACTTGACCTTTCAATGGATCTCCGTCCATCGTGCCATCCTGAATGGAAAACGAAACGTCGTAAACGTTAAATCGATTAATCAAACGTTCATACCGGGCACATATTTTCGACACTATCGCCTTCTTCAAATATTGAGTCAAGGTAGTATCTCCACGTCGATAACGATAATCAACATATTTATCTTTGAACCTACGCCAAATCCAACCAAAGAATATGTCCTCGTAAACAAAAAATGGATAAACAGAACGTTGATCAGATTGATCTTCAAGCCTTATAACGTCCATAAGTTCACGACAATCAGCATTGAGTGACATTATGCGTTGCTCGTCGGCTATAATGCGCGAATAACACACGTTGTCTATAGTACACATATGACGAATCATTTTAACCATCAAATTAAAATAGTCGTTAAGTTGCGTAGCTGCTTCTTCTTCCGGCGATACTTTCTTTGACGCAAGTTTTTTTAGCTCAGCAAGTATATCCTGCTTACCAACATAATTTATCTTTCTATTGAAAGTGGATATAAATCCTTTTAATTCCTTCAGTAACTCGCTATCACTCTTCCTTAAATCTAAAAGTGCATAATCATTTTGATTACCGCGGTCCTTCGCAAATTCAGTCAGCATAAATACACCAAACTCGATATAATTCGATTTAGCACTATTAATAATCTTCTTTCCTAACCGAACCGCATCCCAATCTAATATATGAGAATATTTAGAAAGTAGCATACTTCGACTGCTATCCATTCTAAAAAAGTCATTATCCCACAATGGTAAGTTACCGCCATCTCGCAACAACGTATCTTCTCTTATTGATAAGTTACTTTGAATAACAGACGTATTTATAATGTAAATAAAATACTGCTGGGCATAAGACTCAAGAACATCAAATAAAGATTTAACGATTAATCCATCATCGTACGTTAAACCGTACTTTTTATAATCGTAACCGAACAATGAGTCAGACGTCTGATCGTTCTTCCATTTCCGATAAATATTACCTACGTATTTTCTACAAGTATATAAATTATAAATATGACCTTCTGCCATATTCTTCTGGATTCCTTTCTCGAAAAGGATCCACGGAAAATTAGGAAAACGCATATCATTTTTAATAAGACCTTCAAATGCGTTATTACGCATCCTATAAGACTCAGTCAACGCGATATTAACACCCATGGTCGTTTTACCAGTTCCGGGCTTGCCTACTATTAGAGTAGCAATAGGTAATTTTTTAACAAACGCTGCAAAACGTGCTTCGCTAGAAACTAATCTGCGTTTAGCAAAACGCATGCGCCATACGTTAAATCTATATAACGCAAAAATTGCATAAACAATTACGTTTTGCCATTCAAAAACGATAAGTAAATCCAAGCAGAACTTATATAACTGCACAAATAAAGTGCTATAACCACCTAATGATGCATAAAAGACGTAAGCTAATAATTCAATAAGCATAGATGGTATAGAAGTAGTGATTAAAAAATTAACCACAGCTAATATCCAATATAATCCACGCAAAGTGGTTCTTGCGAAAGTTACGTAGTCTAATATAAAATTTTTAACTCTACTAAAAACTTTATCACTCAAAAACTCGTAAGCGAGCAAGGGCTTGCTCTTCTTACCCCAATTATTGTTAGTCAGACGTCTGACACAATAAATAATTATCACAATAGGTATTATCAATAACATTAAAAATGGTAACACCATTAAAATGTAAAATAGCACGTTTACAAAACCATATGCAAACTTAAGTAGATTCTCTGTAGAACCGAACGCAACAAAGTATTCTTTTATCGACAACAAAACACCATCAAAATCTACCGTAGGGTGATTATGTATTATAGATAACTCGTTAACGGTAACGTTAATATTAGCATCTATCCCAAAAATCGTTGTAAACCAATATGCTACCGACAAACCAAAATCTCTTAATGATTCAATAAGTCGCGTATATCCCGAACGTTGCACTAAAAGGCCTATCAAAGATAAGCCTATTAGTACAATTATGGATATAATATGGAAAACAACTTGTTTTTTTCTACTCATTTATAATGTCGTTGCTACAAAAACCGCGTAAGAAATAATAATTATTACAATTAATAACCCTACAGTTGCAAATAACTTAGCAATAATGCTACATTGACTATTCTTTTTTTCGCCGATTAAGAATTTCTTTCGTTGCATCATCTAATCTCTTATTCCTTACCGCTTGCCGGATCTTGTTTATTACTATAACTAAAAGAGTTATAGCTACTATCAAAACTATACAGCCCAATACAAGGGCCATTATTTTTTGTACTTTCTCCCAAAGCACAGTCCACTTGTCCTTACCAGAGTCAAAAAGCTGCTTAAGATCATCTAGAGCATCTTGGATGTTATCTTCGATACCACCTATGATATCATCTTCTATCGGTGGCTCAATATCTCCCACAATATCTATAGGCGCAGACACCACTGGAATAATCGCAATTTCACCATCGTAACGATTAAAACCTAGCTCAATGATATCAAAATCTAAAAATACTGTTTCTTGCGCTAAAAATGCTTTATCATAATAATATAAATAATCTTCACCTAAAATAGTATCTACTTCTTTTACAACTTCAAGCGGAGAAGAAATATAGTCTGTTTGAGCAAATCTAAATAATACTACCTTATTGCCTAAAGCAGTTTGCTCACTATAGTATTCTCTAAACTTCGAAACATCACGTTCAGTTATAAGTAACCTACGCGCCAATTCTTCATCGGTATATTCTAAATCTTTATCTCTAACAGTATAAATAGGAGTATCAATTTTCAAAGCTCCTTCTTCTATATCAGGATAAATCAACTTAGCCCACCAATCTTTTAATGCTGAATCGTATTCATAAGGATTTATAACTTTTTCAACACCGGCATTAAACGTCTCATCGTTATATCCATACGTCCGACCATCGTCAACGTGATCTTCAAACACCATGTTCAAATATTTATCATCGCCATAGTACTCTTGTGCTTCATATATTTTTTCTAACACCTCACTTCCAGCAATATAACAATCTGAAATATTGTCTTCCTCGCACCAAATTAGCATATCTAATGAAGTGTCAGCTATGTCAGCATCATAAGCGCCGTAATTATACGACCAAAAACGACGTTCACCATATGGATACCATCCTAAATAATAGCCAATATTCTTATTTTTTGTACCAATATCTATATATAACCAAGGCAACAATGCATCATACAATGCTTTATTGTTAGTACAAACAACTGGTTGAAGAAGATATTCCCACCACTCTGCACGAATAGTTTGCAATCCTTTATATTCTTCAAAATATTTATTAGGTACTGCAAAATACGCAGTACTAACCTGCGTTCCACCATCCACGTGAGTTTGCCATTTATAATCCGTATGCTGCACTTTTAGTTCAATGGTATCAAGAACGTTAACAGTACATTTTAACGTGCTTTCTTCGTTTCCGTTATTGCAACCTACAGCGTAGCCGGTATACGTATACGTTTTACCTACAGGCACTTCGTCTATTCTAATAGGAGCCATAGCAAAACGTATTTCTAGACCAGATACGTTATACTTTCTAGAATTTGGATCCAATCTATCAGCAAGACGTTCTTCACCAACACCTAAAACTTTAAACTTAAAAAATAAGTTATCCTTAGATACGTTAACACAGTCTAGTCCATATTTTTCATAAGAACTTTCTGTAGCTTCTCCGGTGGTAAATTGAATTCGGTTATAAGCCCAGTCACTATATAAAGGATGACACGTTGGATTGTACACATACACGTATAGTGAGTAATCTTCTGTGCCATAACGATATTCGTAAAACCGTACTACGTCTATATCACCATTAATATCAACCGGATAATCAGCTAAATTAAAATTAGCGTCAGACGTTAAGTCGTCCATTACGTCCGAAGTATCAATAGTTATTACGTCTACTGTATCGGCAAAGGCGGTATTCTCGCTAAATGAAAATACCGTCATTGTCGTTAATATTGACACTAAAAATATTAATAATAAAATCTTCTTCATCAGAACTCCAACCACGTTGTATCCAACGTAATATTCATATTTTTCGACGATTCCATTGTGGCAAAGATAGACACACTCTTTAGCTCGTTATAGATAACTATCTCAAACATATCGTCATAACACTCAGCTGCAGCATCCAGCAGCACCATTGACTTATTCGCTTTAATCAATACGTACTGTAAATTACCACTCGGTACTATAGTAAATCCGTCATCGGTATATTCTATAACAAAACCGTCCGTCAGCTCTCCAACGTCACTGTACTTATAATCCTTAAGTGCTTTCTCATTGTCACCAACCTTAAAAGAAAAATCATTATCGTCAGTAACGTTCGCTAGAACTTTAACCTTAAAATCTTTCTGGCTATCTACCGTAAACTCTATTGCATTATTGTTATGAAAAACAAAACCTTTCGCTCCATCATACAACGTTGCGCCGTCATAACTAACGTCTATGGATGCGGCCGTATCTACGACAAGCCTATAGATAAGACCGCTACCCACAGCAAGGAGAATAATGCACAGTATAACGGAGATAACTGTAATTACTACATTATTCTTTTTTTTCATAGGCAAATCTATTTAGTAAATACTAATTCTTGATTATCTAGCGCAACCTCAGAAACTAAACCTGAATAGTCGAAGCTAAAATAATACGTACTTTCGACACCATCACCCCAACCAAGATATTCAACGGTTATTGCTAACGTAAAACCATTTGTAAGCTCATATCTATCATCAGGTAAAAAGCCATAAAATACTTCATATTTCCCATTAGTGGTGTCTGGATTACCCATTAAATATTCCGTCGGATTTAAGTCAAAACATATAAGCAAATAGCCATCCTCAATGCGTACGTCAAAAAATTCACCCCATAAATCATATATCGAATATTCTTTCAATTGCTCATCATTAACAATACCATCAACAACAGTATATTCTTTTGCTACAATACCACCATAACCACCAGTAATAATTGCTTCATAATTATCATCATCTACATATTCAGAACCAACTTTACCTATATAATTATCTAAAGCTAAAGTAAACTCAAAATAATATTTTCCGTTATGTAAATTATCCTCCCAATCTCGTCCTTCAATACGAACATTATCACCGGGTTCATAATTTTGCATATGAAACTCTGCCGTTAAGTCAATATGGTCCGGAAAACCACCGTAAGTAATCAAACACGTTGCACTTGCGCCTTCAGGTTCAACGCTGCATACTAAAAGAATTTTGCCACCGGCAAAACCTTTATAACATTTTACGGTAGCTACGCTAGTGTCGTCCGTTTCACACTCTACGGTTACGTAGTCGGTTACTACTGCACCTTCAATAGGACATTCAAGCCATTCTACGTGCCACGTAAACGTGGGGGTTGCTACAGTACCGTCAAACTTCGTTGCAGTAGCAGTAATAGTTTTTGCCTCATACTCATCAGTAGAAGATGCATTCATCGGAGCAATAACAAGATTAATGCCACGTTCCTCTACTACGTTGAATTCTAGATCGTTGACTGCATCTTTAACTTCGTCAACGGTTTCGTCTACTTTCTTCTTAAAGTCTTCACAGCCTACAAGGGCAAAAATGGATACCCCTACTATACCTATTAGAAGTACCAAAGATATTATTTTCAAAATTTTCTTCATACGTTATTTCTCCTATTTCAAAATAAACTCTGTTACAAAATCGTCTATTACAAAAACGATGGTATGTTCACCTTCGGTAAGGTAATAATCTTCAACGTCGCACCAACCTAAATTGGTATACTTCAACTCATAACCTTCTGCTTTAATAGCATTAATAAGAGCTACGTTAGCTTCAGAATAAGCGGTTGCATAAACGCCTTGCAAAAGTATGAAACCTTCACCGGTGTCGTCAATGATTGCTATACCATAACCGCGAGTGCCCATCGTGTCTGCAAATGCATTAAAATTCATAGCGTAAACGCCAACGTCATAATCTTCAGTTTCATCAATAGACATAAGTTTACATACGGATTCTACACCGTTAATTTCAAGGTCATAAGTTAACGAAGAAAGATACATTTCCATTTCTTCGTTCATCTTAGAATCATTAAATGCTATTTTTTCGATACTGTCACCTACAGCTATATTAGTATAATTAACAAGCTCACGAGTTTCACCAGCTATGTATTCAGCCCATACTTCTTGTTGATAAACAGCGGTTATATTCATTTCTTCTTCAAAAACGTAAGAGCTTTCTACCCAACCAACAAACTCTTCGCCTTGTGCTACGTAAAAGACTCCGTCTTTGCCGTGAACAAGAGCAAAAAAGCTTTGACCTTCTAAGGTGCCGCGAAATGCATCAAAAGTAAGTTCTAAATCACCTTGGGTGAATGCAAAAAGTTCTACGTATTCCATACCATGAAGAAGACTTTCTTCCGGATTAGGATGACTATATACTTTCGCATTAGTCCAGTCAAACGCATCAAAATCAGGCGTTACCGTAGTATCCATAACAAGCGCGTTAAATGCGTCACCAACCTTTATGTCATAATCTACTACCGGTTCTTCGGGTTCAGTAGGTTCACTGGGTTCTGTAGGATCTTCAGGTTCCGTAGGTTCGCTAGGTTCTGTAGGATCTTCAGACTCCGTAGGATCTTCGGGCTCTGTAGGTTCACTGGGCTCATCCGTAACATTGTCGTTACCGCCGACGGTATCGCCAGCGGTATCTTCTTTGTTATCTTCTTTCTCGTCTTCGACTTCGGGGAACGTTGCGTAAGCTTTCTTATTAATCTTAATGACGTCTTCGTCTTCAAGCTCTACCTTTACGGTTAAAGTAAACTCAGTACCTTCTTTAGTCTTTACAAGAACAGCTACGAATTCTTCTTTCTCACTTTGCCACTTTTGATTGTCTTCAGTAGCTCCGTCAACAAGAATTAATTCATACTCTTCGTCATTAAGAAGAACCGTCAACTTCTCTGCGCCAAAAGGATATTCCTTGAATTCTTCCGTCAAATCGTAAGTATAAGTCTTACTCTCTTCCGAATATTCCATATCTTCAGCCGTAAGTTTAACGTGCTTAGTTCCGAATCCGTCGGTAAACTTGTAAGCAAGTCCTAAGCCGAGCACTAACGTAAGTAAGCACACTAACACTATTAAAAACTTTTTCATATATTAAATGGATTCTCCATTCCCCGATGCCGATAGGACAGCATTAATTACTTTATTTTAAATCAAATTGCAATTGCCTTCCCCCAGACATTCGATCGATATCACGCATTATATTGTCTAATTCCGGGATGCAGCGTTTACCACCATTAGAGCGGTAAGAACTATATTCACTCAGAGCATCTCCCATTAGCTCGTAGTAGCGCTGAGTGAATCGTTTACCTCTATTAGCCTTGATCACTTTGCGTAAGGCACTATCATATTGCGTTGCTAGAGATATAGACATAATTAACTAAACGGTAATTCCGCATCTTCATCTTCGATTAAATCTACTTTGAGAGACTTAACTGCGTTCTTAAGACTTTCTTTCAACTGCGGTATCTTCTTAACGTCCTCGTCTGTATAATCTCTAGAACCGCCAAATCCACTGAATGCAGATAACAGTCTATGACGTGATATATTATCGTAAGGTTGCATAGGGAAGTCCATAACCAAACCGGTTGCTTCGTCTACAGCCACTGCATAATACTTAATCATACTATTAGTCTTACCATCAGAGCCAACGTACGTTTCTTCGCGTAACGTTAGTAAAAGATTTCCTTCAGTTACATCCATCATAAACGCTAACGTTTCTGCACCGGCAATTCTATTACCTACTACATTCTCACCGGCCTTAATCCTACCTAATTCAGGCTTAAGACTTAGCTCGAATAAACGGTTCTTTGCAACCACAAAAATCGAATACGTGTAAAATACATTACCCTTATTGCTTAATTGCTCTTTGCAAACGATCTTAAAATTCTTACCTGCGTTTGCGTTCTTCACTGCGAACGGCAATAAATTGCCAACCAATTGTTTGTTTTCCATAATAAAATTCTCCTTGTGTTTTTATTTAATTCCGCTAAGCGGTAATTATCAAATTAATACCAATGCGTAAGATAGCAGCTCCATCGACTCGTTACGATTAATAAATCTTGCCGTAGCGTGATTATTATCAGAAAGTGCTATCATACTGTGGACCTTTAACGTTTCGTCGTTAAAGTTATACTTGAAAAGTACGGAAGTGGGATTGAACTCAACTCTACTGTCGTTGAATATGTAATATAATCGGCTACCCAGTACGTCAACGTACTTACCGTTATTATCTACTCCACTTCTTAACTTTGCTTGCTTAATTATCATTTTAAAAATTCCAATCTCTTCAATGACTCAATATTGTAATAAACGTTGTTAAACGACTTTACCGTATCCGTGTTATTACTACACTCAATAAGCGTTCCTACGTATCGTCCAAACATAATCATTGCTAGGACGTACTCTTCGAACGTCTTATGCGTTCCATACCCACCGGTAAAATAATAGTCAGAGCTTACTGCATTCTCGTCTAGATAAATCTCTAAAAGTTCTTTTAGGTCTTTACCCGGATGTTTCTTAATAAACTCTTCGGCAGTCCATAACGACGGATTCTTCAAGGTTGCCATATCAAACTTGCAGTAGTCTATCTTCTCTTTCTTCTTGATAACACCGTTATCATCTTTACTACTGGACGATCCACCAATTAACGATTTCTTTTTATCACGTATCTCTTTGATCGTCATTTCGTTGTTAAACTCTTTTTTAATGAGTTTAGTATCTACCGGAACAAGCTCAGTTAATTGACTATAACTGTATCCGATGTAGTCAGGAAGTAATTCAGTAGAGTTATTTGCTATGAATTTCTCTGCTATCGCTAGCATATTCTTAACACTGGTTTTGCCCAACCCGAAAAACTCTTCAGCAAATTGATAAATGTTATATTCACTTGATCTATATCTAAACGTATCTCCGTACTTACACTTCTTCTCTTTTATATCGAACAAACAGCGCGCTATCGATAGATACTCAGTGCTAACGTTCTTAACTTTGCTTTGGACGATATCTATTTGTTTTTCAATGACTAAATCTTTGAATTCACAGTCGAACTCTACGTCCGGGAAAAGTCGTTGACAGAATTCTGCGTAGCTCAAATAACCTATTTGATACGTTGTACCGTCAGATGCTGTTATAACGTAAGAAGAAACTCCAGTTTGTACGTACGTTGCATCCTTGTAACCGGGAAGAGAAAATTTACGCTCGTAACGTTCTTTGTGATTATTATCATAGAACGTAAATTTTTTCGCTTTATACTCCGACTCAGATATTACGTCAGAGAACTTGAACTTTCGTTGCTGGTCAGACGTCTGACCGGGAAGCGTATCGGTTATATCCGTTGCGCTAATTGTGATAACGGTATCTTCTACCGTCTCTGGAAGTAATGCCTTTAATTGTTTTTTGCTTGCCATAATTTATATCTCCGTTGTTTAGATTTTTTTAAAAGGAGGGAGGAGCGGAGCACCGAACCGCTCCAGTTTTTTAAACATAAACGAGGCACCGGGTGCTTTTAAGTAAATGAAAAAAATAAAAATTGTACGTTTTTATTTATCGCTGTTATTAAGGTCGCGGCAGTCGTAGCACTCTCCTAAGTTTACGTGATCCTTGCCACCGTAAGTCCAAAACTTATCGATAGTGTCAACGCATCCACACTCTCTACAACGTATCCAACGTCGATTACGTGAATCTCTAACTTGTTCTTGTTGCTGAGTTAATAACTTATATACGTCTAACATACTGTCACCACCGTCTTATAGAACTGATAATTTTGCTTTAATTTCGTCTATAGATTCTTTGACGCGGATGAAGGTCCTACGCTTAGTACTAATATAAAATCTATTTACAAATACAGCAGTACCGCAACACATAGGGAATACGTCAGAAATCATCTTCACGTTAATAAGCAATTTTTGATTAGTATCAAACTCAGTTAATTCAATAAATTCGTTCATAAACTGATCTCCACGTTGTTATTTTTTATTTTTAGTCTGTTTAGCATTTCTTGCAGCCTTACTTGCCTTATCCGTTCTTATCAAATATGCCTTCGATCTACCATTACGCTTGCCATTTTTATCAAAAAAGAAATTTATTAAATCCATTTTTGTTTTCTTTGTTAGAGCAGATGTATCTTCAATAAAAGCAGTCCTATAACCATCTCTATTTGCTTTCAAGATTACATTAGGGATTGCCATATCCACTTTACCTATTACATCCACGTTTGGATTCATTCGAGGCTTGCCATTTTTAGTAGGTATCCACACTTGCTTACTTGATACAACTTTTACACCTGCTAATTCTTTTCTATATTTTGCAAAAATATTTGACATATATCTCTCCCTATGTTAAACTTTAATTACCGTAGGCACCTCGTGTGCGTGCCAGCTGCAGTGAATACGTGCAGACGAGCAAGAACGTTCGGTTGAAAAGATTATCTTTGAATAATCTAGCGTAGACTTGCTACTAACCATTCCGTAAGGGGTGGTTATTTTTTTATTCATAACGTCTAGTTTTCTTATTCCACTTCTTACCATCTTTTAGATTCTTGATAGCAAGACTACGTTTTTGCTCTTTCATTCTGCCGACCATTTCGCCACGCTTAAAATCCGAATAAGGTTTATCAACTCCATCCTTCGTAGTGTACGTACTACCTTTTTGACACTTCTCTGCCCAATAATCGAATTTTTGACGTTGGGTGTACTCTTTTCTCTCTTTAGCCATTTTTACTTCATATTTCCTTTATATAACCGCTTTGCGGATTATTATCGTAGCAGGGCACTAACGGTGCATATTGCTCATCTTGCGCTTCGAGTTTTGCTCAGCATACCTTTCGGCTCGTTCCAGCGCTCATATCCGTGGAGTTGCTCGAGCTCATCTTCCATTAAGTACTAAAGCCAATTCAAGTGCCCTTCTTTAGAATTACACTACTCTCAAAAGAGTAATAATCGGAATACCGATTGTAACATAATTATATCAATCGGAATACCGATTGTCAATCGTTTTTCCGATTATTTTATATATAATTATTAATATGAAAGAATTTTCTATTAGACTAAAAGA
Organism: Clostridia bacterium; assembly: GCA_045535785.1. GTDB lineage: Bacteria > Bacillota > Clostridia > Christensenellales > DTU072 > CAG-1782. The sequence goes on along the minus strand of JAZSMH010000061.1, from coordinate 104,780 downwards.
ATTAAGAGTAGAAAAAAAACTTAGCCAAAAACAAATTGCATCCGAACTTGGATACGCACAAAGTACATATTGTGATTGGGAAAATGGAAAAATAGAACCCACAGCCTCTGCTCTTATCGCTATAGCAAACTATTACGGTGTGTGTATAGATTACTTATTAGGAAGACAAGATTGGTACTAACAATCATTTCACAATCTATTACTTTAACTTGCGCTTAGTAATATCAAATTTTTAATCAGTAGTAAAATATTCAACATTATTGTTGAGTATTTTTCTATTTAACATAATATCATTCAAAAAAAGGAGAAATAAATATGAACAAAAACCAGAACAAAATAACCATTCAAGCATTAAAAGAAACTCAAAAAGCACTTTATAACGACCTTGAAGCAGAACCAGATAATACTTATATAAAAGAAGAAATTAATATTATCGAACATATACTATATAAAGGTGAAATCAATCTAAACGAATTGACCGAAAATGAATTAGTTACACTATACACTTGTTTAGAATATCTTAACGATGTTTATTTTGATAAACAATCAGAAGAAAACGACGATGATTTTATCTTTTTTGGTTTCGGTGAAAAATATTCAAATGAAATAAGCCAATTGATACAAATTAAAATGCAAATAGAAAAAATATTTAAAGCCAATGGAAAAAATATTGTCGATTTTATAGATGGAATAATAGAATATTAATACTAAAATTTAAGGCAGCATAAAAGATAACGACCTAGTGATAGGCCGTTATCTTTTATGCTATTTTTCCATTCTCGTATAGATATTCTGGCGATATATCTATATCTCCGTTCTGCCAGACCGGGATACCGTGATCCAACGAGACAGCATTAAACAATGCCTTATCGTTGAGCGGGACAAATACAGGCTTATCTAATAATGAAGAAAAATCAAATAAACGTATCTCTCCATTATTAAACTTAATCCAAAGGTTATACTCCGGTAACGTCTTCACTTCAACGACCTTCAATATTTCTTTCTTCATTTTTTGCATTACTACTTATACACCCACCCTACTTGACAACTATTCCCTTCCTTGTTTTGAGCGAACAAAAAAACAAGGTTAGGTATTAGTTTGAATTTTTAGGGAAAATAATTAAAAAAATTGAAAAAATACTTGACAAATTAGACCAATGGGCGTATAATATTAGTATAAAGATAATACGAACGTAAGTTCAAAAGGAGAGAAAATATGAAAAAGAACATTAATCAAGTAAAAGTAGGTGAAATCGTTTACAAGTGGAGTGAAGTATTCTGCAATGGTAGCGGAAGTAGTGAAGTATTTGATACTATAGAAGAAGCAGTAGCGGATGCTAAAGCTGCGTTAAAAAACAAACGTTGGACGATGAAAGAATTTGCAGAGATATGCAAGGAAGGTGGCTTTATCGGCATTGAAAAAATAACGGTTGACGAAGACGGTTGGGAAGAAGAACTCGAAGAAGATTACGTAGAGACTTTTGAGATAACTGAAGACCTTTTGGTAGGGCTATATTAATCATGAGAATTCGAGAACTAAGGGAAGATTCGGGAATGAACAGAGCGCAATTTGCGGAGTTTTTCGGAATACCATATAGGACGATCCAACATTGGGAAGAAGGTACGCGTCAACCGCCTGAGTATGTCGTTTCGCTGATAGAATATAAACTACTTAACGAAAAATTTTTAAAGAAGTCACAAAAAGTCACTAAAAATTGTAAATAAAAAAATCAATACTCTCTTAACCGGGGAGTATTTTTTATTCTTTACATGCATAATAAATATCCATGCATTTTTTATCTCTACCAAACGTTTCATTCTATTTATTCTTTTTTCTTTTACGTGGAAAACTCAAGGAGTATCCCACGTGTTTTTTTACTTGTGGAAATATGGAAAACTCCATGTAAAATAATCAACACGCTTAAGTGAATACACAAAAAAAGGTATCTACAATGCGCATTGATGATTTTACGAGTTTACCACATTACCCGTGTGGAGAGCGTGGAAAAGTAAACTTTACCACCCACCCCACACTCACAAGACGTAGTCATAGTCATTCGTTGCTTACGCTATTTTTTAGGTTTGAGTATTACACGACCCTTGTTTTTAACGAGTTCGCGCACGCGCACGCGCGTACGCGAAGAAAACAAGGGATAAAAAGGGCTTTTCTGCGCCAATAAAGTGAAGAAAAGCGCGCCGACGGCAAAAGCCTTATCGGCGCGCAGTTATTTTTTTCACGTAGTTATTGTTTTTGTGGAAAAGTTGATAAAATTGTGGAATTTTTACCCTATTTTTTATATGAAAATATCACCTGCTACTGCAAGTGTAAGAATTCTACGTTACTTTTTTGTCTTATGAACGTTATACTGCCTTATCTAATCGGTAAGTTGTGTGTTTTTTGTTCTCAAAAACAAACCTGCTCGCTAAAAATTCGGCATAAGTAAGTATAAAATCGTCGTCAAGGACGTACTTAATAATACCGTCGTCAATTTCGGTATTTACAAAATTAAAATCTATCTTCTTAACCACTTCTTGCTGTATTCCGCGGTTATAAAACGCATAAGTGCCACTCTTAATAGCGTAATCGCAAATGTAATTAATCTCATTAATATAATCTTGGTTAGTCATATTATTAATGCTATCAAAAGAATTATTACCGAAAGAATCCCTGATATCCGGGGATTCTAAAATAGTCTCCATCTTACGTCTCTTGGTAGAATATCTAGTTACCAGCTCTAACGGTTGCTTAAAGAAGTTAGGCAGAAAATGTCCGATGCCGTGAAAGTGCAATCTACCACCAATATCACCGCGCTCAAATGCTCCCATAATCAACGTTCCCTTGCGGTCATGGTTATTACTGAGCCAACGTCTTAACGCGCGCTCAAATTCATTTTCATCCGGAAACAAATTACTATCAAAAGTAATAGTAAACGCCCAATTAAAGTAATCACGATTAAAGCTAGCCTTCCGGAAGAAACGCTTCTCCCGGGCCCAGTCAGAGTGTTCTAGCTCTTTTTGTTTTTCAGCCAAAAAGGAATCTATATCCTTCTCCATATTCTTAGTCTTATCAACGTTCTTCTGCAAGATCTCTTTGATATCTAGAATACGCTTGCTAGCAGGCTTATTAATACGCTGCGCTTTTAGGTTCTTCTCTAAAATTGACTTAGCTTCTATATAAGATAATTCTAATTCTGACTTCTCACGCTTAATACCATTCTTATTAACGTGCATTACCGGATGCGCTACTTTGCATCCAGATTTTGGATCCACGTAAATACGATAATCGTAGCTTTCCATATCATTAATTTCTTTTATCGAATAATCATCAATAAAAAAAATCCACCATACAATGCTTTATTATTCATAATAATAAACCTCCCATTTTTTACCTTGTTTTCCCTCTTAATCAGTAGGTCCCGGGTTCGAGTCCCTGAAGGTGCACCAAAAAACCTGCATTTTGCGGGTTTTTATTCGTTTATACATATTTTCTTGTTTATTCTAAAACACTCTCTCTAAGCAATTCCTCTTCTTTTTTTTAAACTTAAGAATAAACTATATTATGAAAAAAACGTTGTCTATATGCTTTGTATACGTAGGTACTGTGATTGGCGCGGGTTTTGCAACAGGTCAAGAGATACTTCTATATTTTGGTGATAGTTCTATTTTTAGTGTGCTTATTGCCGGGTTTTTGCTCGGGTTGTTCTGCTACGTATTCTTACTTATAGGCAACAACAACGAAAATATTTATTCACCGTTTTTCAAATTTTCTACACCCGTTAAAATACTTGTAAAAATATCCAACACCATTATCTTTTGTGCAACGGTTGCCGGAAGTGAGATGGTTTTTTTTAATATCTTTGGTATCCATGGAGGAAGTATTATTACTACTATAGTATCTATTATCTTCTCTTTTGGGAGCCCAAAGCGTATGAATATCATAAATATGATTATGGTTCCTACCATTGTCATTCTTGTAAGCATAGTTTTCTTAAAGGACGTAAATTTTGACGCAAGTGGAAAACTATCTATATATGAGCCATTCGCTTATACTTCTATGAACGTAGTTTCCGGTGGTTTTTTGATAGCAACGCTAGGTAAAGATTTAACAAAAAAACAACGCCTTTCTACTTCAATTCTTAGCGGTGTAATTTTTTCTACTTTGCTATGCTTTATATATTTTTCTATAAAAAATATCAACGGCGAAATGCCGTTGATATTGAAAGCTGATAGTCTTGGTTTGTCTTTGGTTGGTAACGTAATTCTTTATCTTGCTATGATAACAACTCTCGTTGGTACTATGCGCACAGTCTCAGATGGTAAACTCATTCCAACTTTTTTGTTAGCAATAATCGGCTTACTTATATCGATTGTTGGCTTTAGCAATATTGTTAATACCGCCTACCCCATTCTTGGTGCAATAGGGGGAATTGTGTCTGCATATCTTATAGTCTACTGCATTTTTAATTCAAAATTTTTACGTTATTATACCCGACGATACCTATCAAACGATTCTTTACGCCTTCGACGTTAATAACGCGTTTATCTAAATCATACAATGCTCTATCAATTTGCACTTTTACCTTGGCTCCGTAAGGATCGACGTATGCATCGATAGCTTCCATTATTTCTTGAAGTTTTGCTTCGTCGTTATCTATTTTAAGACAAAGTACTCTAGTGTCTTCTGTTATTTCTTTGTCTTCTAATCCCCATGGAGAAAGGGAAATAACTTCTATCTTAGGCACGCCTTCATCGGGAAGGGAAATTTTACCACGAATCTTAATAAGTTTGTCGTCTTGCAATAAGTCTTTGTATCTACTTAATACGTTACTGAAGAAAGTGATTTCTACACTGCCGTAGTAGTCTTCTATTATTGCAAAGCCCCATTTTTTGTTATTCTTATTTACTTTGATAGTAACGTCGCTCAAAATACCGCCGAAGAAAATTTGCTCGCCATCTTTTACTTGATATTTGTAATGAACTACTTGGTTGCCTTCGTCGTCGAATTCGATTTCTTCATTCTCGTCTTCTATAGGTGCGAGCATAGTTGTATTGAAGTTGAATTTCTTAAATTCGCTTTCGTGATCTTCCAATGGGTGTCCCGTTACGTATCTACCTAGAACTTCTTTTTCTAGCTTAAGTCTAGACATTTTGTTCTCAGGCACGGTCTTATAGGTATAATCGTTCTGCAACATAAAATCGAAGAAACCTTGTCCACCGTCAAGAAGATTCTTGTTGCCAAGTTCTTGGTCTAGAATGCTTTCGTAATTAGCCATCAACGTAGCGCGATTATGTCCGAAACAATCGAATACACCGCCCTTAATTAAGCTTTCTAGAAGACGCTTGTTGAGAGCTTCGTTGGGTACTCTGCGTACAAAATCACTCAAATCACTAAACGAGCCGTTACTTTCTCTTTCTTTAACTATACCGTCTACCGCGTGCTTACCTACGTTCTTGATACAAGCAAGCCCATATCGGATACCTTCTCTCTCCGGAATAAACAATCCTTCACTGTGATTGATATCAGGCGGATAGAGTTCTATTTCCATTTCTTTTATCAATCGTAAGTATTTCGACGTGTCGTCGGGGTTGGTTATACGATTGTTAATAACCGAACAGATATATTCTATTGGGTAATAATGTTTTAGATAAGCAGTTTGGTAAGTAAGTACCGAATATGCCGCAGCGTGCGACTTGTTGAACGCGTACTTACCGAATTCTTCGAGTTTTGCCCACATGTCGTAAGCGAACTGCTCGCTTATTCCATTCTTCACGCAACCGCCAACGAACTTCGCTCTTTGGGCGGGAATTTCACTTTCCTTTTTCTTACTGATGAACTTACGGAAGTTGTCCGCTTCGTTGAGTGTATATCCTGCTAGTGCTTGCGTAATCTTCATCGCTTGCTCTTGATATACAACTATTCCGTAAGTGGTCTCTAATATCGGCTTTAACTTTTCGTGTTGATAGTCGATTTTGTCTTGGTGGAATTTGTTATAGATATACGAAGGGATATACGCCATAGGACCGGGACGGTACAAACTAACGCCCGCTATAATTTCTTCTAGCAAGGAAGGACGAAGCTTCTTCATAAAGTCCTTCATACCGCCGCTTTCTAATTGGAAAACGGTATCCGTCTCGCCGGCACCTATCATATTGTAGGTTTCTTTATCTTCATATCCTATCTCACCAAAGTCGATATTTACACCACGATACTTCTTAATGAAGTTAGTCGTCATCTTGATATCAGTAAGGGTTTTGAGTGCCAAGAAGTCCATTTTTAGTAACCCTAACTCTTCACACTCGCTCATATCGAATTGGGTAGTTATATCTTCGCCGTTACGGCTAAGCGCAATCTTATCGCTTACGGGAACGCTACAAATAATAACGCCCGCCGCGTGCTTACCCCTATCCTTAGGCATATCTTCTATCTGCATAGCAAGGTCGATAATGTCCTTATACGTAGAGTTGGTCTCGTACATGGTAGCAAGTTCTTCAACGCAGTTGGGATCGTTACGATCAATAAGATTATTTATGTGTACTTTTTTATCATTGTTCCTTATATTCTTAACTAGTGCATTCGCTTCGGAAAAAGGAATCTTGAACACGCGCGCAACGTTCTTGATTGCGTTTTTCTTCTTCATCGTACCGAAGGTAATTATTTGCGCAACGTGGTCGGCATGGTACTTCCTACGCACGTATTCTATTACTTCTTCTCTTCTATCCGAGCAAAAGTCTACGTCAAAGTCGGGCATGGTTGCTCTTTGAGAATTTAGGAATCTTTCGAAAAGCAAATCGTACTTAAGCGGATCTACGTCGGTTATTCTTATTGCGTATGCGACTATACTACCTACGCCGCTTCCTCTTCCTGCCCCTACGGGAATATCGTGACTTTTTGCATAGTTAATAAAATCCCAAACGATAAGATAGTACGATGCAAATCCCATCGTAATAATGGTATTTAATTCGTAATTCGCCCTTTCTTCTATCTCCGGGGTAATCGTGCCGTAACGTTGTTTTAACCCTTCAAAGGTCATTTTTCTCAAATAATCTTTGTCGTCTTCATAACCTTCCGGCGGTTCGTAAACGGGTATAGCATATTTGTGGAATTCTATCTCAAGATTGCACTTATCGGCTATCTCTAAGGTATTATCAAGCGGTTCTTCGTCCTTGATGGCTTCGAACATTTCGTCATAGGACTTATAATAATACTCTTGTCCTTCGAATCTCATTCTTTGCGTATCGTCGTAGTCTGAGTTAGTTTGGATACATAACAAAATATCATGTGCGCGCCAATCTTCTTTGTTGACGTAGTGGATATCGTTGGTTGCAACGGTTTTTGCACCAATTTCGTAAGCAATGCGCTTCAAGTTATTGAATACTTCTAGTTCTTCTTTTATTCCGTGATATTGAAGTTCTATATAATAATCGTCTTTGAATATATCTTGCATGCGCTTAGCGGCCGCTAACGCACCCTTATAGTCGCGTTGAAGAAGTCTTTGGGGTACTTCACCTGCAATACACGCGCTCAAACAAATAACGCCTTCACTGTATTGACTTAACACCGAATAGTCAAGTCTAGGTTTTTCATAAAAACCGTCGACAAAAGAAATACTTGACATTTTCATAAGATTGTTGAAGCCCGTAAGATTCTTGGCGAGTAAAATAAGGTGATACCTAGGTGTACCCCTAGTTTTTATCGACATATCTTCGGTGCAGTATGCTTCAAAGCCTATTATAGGCTTGATTCCTTTACTTTTGCACTCTTTATAAAACTTTATAGCACCATACATATTGCCGTGGTCGGTTATAGCAACGGCTCTCGCTCCGTCTGCTTTTGCCTTGGCAACAAGATTCTTTATCTTCGCACAACCATCTACAAGGCTGTATTCGGTATGGTTATGCAAATGTACGAATTCTTTCATAAAACTCTCCTTTGTTTTGCTATAAACTAATCTTCTAGATTCTCTGCAAGTTCCATAATCTTACGCAAGCGGTGATTAATGCAACTTTTTGAAATAGGCGGATCGAACTCTTTACCTAATTCTTCTAGCCCCATGTCGGGATATAATTGGCGCATGTCACAAGTAAGCTTCATTATAGGTGATAGTTTATCATAAACTCCACTTTGTTTCAACCTTGTAATAGCATCGGTTTGCTTTGCTCCAGCAACGACTGCTTTGTCTATATTAGCTAAATCAAAATTGGTAACTCTATTGATATCGTTGCGCATTTTTCGAGTAGAAATTATATTATGCAACATAAGCGCGCCTTTTACACTACCAATAAAAGTGAGCACGTCGCAAATTGCTTCCGAACTTTTTATATAGATACCGCTTCCGCTCTTCTTTTGACGCACCGCATCATCCGCTAGATACGCTTCTTTGGTAATAAGCGATATAATTTCTTCTTTTACTAAGTTGCTATTGAGATTGAATGATAAAGTGTATCCGCTTTGAGATTTTTGTGAAACGTCACCCGATTCTTCTGGAGTCTTCAAAAAACCGCAAGATAAGAATAATCCTTGCAAATATGCTTTTTTTGCAGCGTTACTTCCTAAAAACTTCTTTGGTACATTGGTCACAAATTCATATTTATTGTGCACTATACAACATCTTTCTAATAAATCGCCAGCAGGCACCGGAGGTATAATCATTGTGTAGAAAAAATCATGCTTATACCCTAAATTCATATCGGTATAATCATTATCAAGCGTAATGCCGTATACTTCTTTTATGATTTTTTGTAAGGTTCGAATTAATAAGCCATTGGTGTGCTTTACGTCGATAGAAAAACCCTCTTTCGTGAAAATTAATTCTCCGCAACCGCGCAAAACACCACTAAAAAAGGGGAAATAAACGTTCTTTTTTAGTTCTTGTGAACATAGTTCTTCAACCACCGTTGCGCTGACGCTCTTTTTCTCCAATGATCAGTACCTCTTCTTTTAATTTTATCCCAAATTCTTTGTATACAACACTCTTTGCAAGCGCTACCAAGTTTTCGTATTCTTCCGCCGTCCCCATGCCATCGTTAACTATAAAATTAGCATGAAGGGTGCTAATGCTCATACCGCCTATACGTTTGCCTTTTAGCCCTGCTTTATCTAAATAGTATCCAGCGCTCACGCCTTCGTGACTGCGAAAAACACTGCCTAGACTTTTCTTATTCGGTTGAGTCAATCTTCTCTTTTCTCTAACTTCTTGCATTTTTGCAAAAATTCGTTGTTTATCTTGACTAAAAAGATTAAGTTTTACCGAAATGATAAAGTCAGAATTTTTTCTTAAATTGCTATATCTATACGAAAATGCAATTTCTTCACGACTTAATTTTTCTACCTGTTTAGTATCAAAATTATAAACGGTTACTTCTTCTATCACGTCGCATATTTCCGTACCAAACGCACCGCTATTATTGATAACCGCACCACCTATTGTTCCGGGAATACCGCAAAGTGATTCTACTCCGCTTAGTCCTACGTCTGCAACTAAATTACACACCGTAGCAAGTCTTTCACCACTTCCAACGGTAATTTCGTTATCTCGTACCTTTATTCCCTTGAATCCATCGCTAAATACCGCTATTCCGTCGTAGTCGGAAACAAGTAAGGTGTTGGTCATGCCACCTAAAAATAACTTATCAGCGCTTCTCGTAGCTAAATATTCTAAATCGGATATTTTTTGCGGATAATACGCGTTCAAACACGTACCGCCACATCTAAGAGAACACACCGAAGAAGTATCTACAGTGGATTTTATTAAGTACATAAATTATACCCCCAAAAAACTCTTTTTGTCAACGCGTTACACGCCCACATAGAGTATATAAGAGAGTATAATTATTTATGCTATTTTAAACCGTAGTTACGTATAACGTAACCTACACCATTTTCGTCCGCAGAAGGTGCAATCATATCTGCGTGCTGCTTTGCTATTGCACTACCATTAGCTACACAAAATGAAAGTCCACAACTATCAAGCATTGTTAAATCGTTCTCTGAATCACCTATACCGATAATTTCTTCTTTTTTTATCCCGTATTTTTTAGCAAGTTCTAACACTGCTTTCCCTTTGCTTATGCCTTTAGGAATAATCTCTATTATAAAAGGCTTACTCGTATTAATAAGGTAGTCTTTACCAAATAACGCGTTAAGTTCTTCTTTTATTATGGGGATTCTTTCTACAACGTCCATAACGAGAAGTTTGGGCGAGCTCATATTGTGTAACTTTAGATATTCACTGAGTCTTACGTCCGTCTTAGAATATTCCGCATTACTTATTTGACTGTAAATACGAGTAAATTCGTTAGGATTCTCAGTAAGAATTTTGTCCACGCTATATGCTTGATAATAGTACCCTTTGCATTCTAAAAATTCACCTATCTTTACACATTCTTCACAAGAAATACTATCAGAAAAATATATTTCATCGGTGTCAACATCACTTACTACTGCTCCTTGGTAGGATATAATTTCGCCATGTAAACCAAGCTCTTTTGCCGTTGGCACTACCCCTATAGGCATTCGTCCAGTAACAATACAAAACTTACCGCCACAATCAACGTACTCTTTTATATCGTCTTTTAAGGCAGGGCTATACTTACCTCCTTTACCTATTAACGTATCGTCAAAATCACTACAAATAAGTTTATACTTCATTATTTCCTTCATTCTCCAAAAAATATTTCTTTATATTTTTCGCATCAGATGATGATATTGTTTGGGTATCCATAAGCTCTTCTAAGGTAGCCTGTTTTATATTCTCTAACTTCTTGAACTTCTCAATAAGGTGCTTTGCTTTTTGCTTGCCGATGCCTTCTATATTACACAAAGTACTCTCAACCATTTTCTTTTCGCGAAGTGACCTATGGTGGGCAATTGCAAACCTGTGTGCTTCGTCTCTAACTCTAATGATAAGTTTAAGCGCCAGGCTATTACGTGGAAGCAGTATGCTATCTTCTTTATCAGGCATAAACACTTCTTCTTCGCGTTTAGCTAAACTTATCATATTAAAGTCTACACAAGCGTCACTCATCGCTCTTAGTGCATACCCTAGTTGTCCCTTACCACCGTCTATTATAATTAGATCGGGCTTTTGACTAAAACTTAAGTCTTTTGCCAATTTATACTCTTCAAATCGCCTCGTAAGCGTCTCGTACATACACGCAAAGTCATCGTTCCCTGCAACGGTTTTTATCTTAAAATGTCTATACATTTTTGAAGCCTTCGCTCCTCCTTCGAACACTACCATGCTAGCAACTTTATTCGTGCCACTAATATGAGATATGTCGTAACACTCTATTCTATTGGGTGTAACTGGTAAATTAAGCAACCTTTGAAGCTGAATCGTCGCTCCATACGTAAGTTCTTCGTAACGAACCTTTTTCTCTACTTGAGAATTGAGATATTCTTCGGCATTAGCAATTCCCATCTCCACTAATTGGCGTCTAATTCCGCCCGTGGGAGTTGTTATAACTATTTTTCTTCCTGCAATGCTTGATAAATAATCGGCAAGTTCTTCTTTGAATTCTAATTCTTTGTCCACTACTATTTCTGAACAAATAAGTGGATTATTTTGATAATATTGCATTATAAAAGAAGTAAGACCGTTGTTGTATTCATCGGTTGCGCCAGGATAATTGGTTCCTCCTAAGTATTTGCCACCGCGCACCGCAAAACAATTTACTACCGAATCTAAACCGTTAGTTACGAAGCTAAATACGTCGATGTCAAGCTCTTGCTTGAAAGGTATACTTTGTTTACGCAAAATTTTCTCTAAGCTAAGTAAAGTATCTCTATAGAACTTCGCTTGCTCGAATTCTTCACGCTCGGCAAAATAGTACATCTTTTTTTCTAATTTTTCTTTAACTATCTTGTCGTTACCATTCAAGAAGTCTATCACCTCTTTAATAATTAAATGATATTCTTCCACCGTTATTTTGTTAATACACGGTGCTTTACAACGCTCAATGTGATAATTTAGGCATTCTTTGAGTGGAATTTTTTTGCAAGTTCTTATAGGAAAAACAGCGTGTATGATATCTATAAGTTCTCTAACTGATATCCCTAGCATGTAAGGACCGAAATATCTTGCTCCGTCGCTTTTTAATTTATAGGCGATTTCTACCGTTGGATAGTCTTCCTTTACTTTTATCTTTATATACGGATAGGTTTTGTCGTCTTTTAGCAATATATTATAAGGTGGATTGTATTGCTTAATAAGATTGTTTTCTAATATTAATGCTTCGTATTCGTTAGGTGTAATTATATAGCGAAAATCATCAATTTTTTCTACCAAACGCAAGGTTTTTTCGTTCTTTACACTATTATGGAAATACTGTCTAACCCTATTTTTTAGAATTTTTGCTTTGCCAACATAGAGTACGTTTTCATACTCGTCAAGCATAATGTAAACACCACTTTTTGATGGTAGATTTTTTAATTTTTCCGTATATTTTTTCATTTTGTAATAAAAAATGCCTTGTCAAACACGAACCAAGGCATTCCTTATAATCATTAGTCTTTGTCTAGATATAATATTAAACTATGCAACAGGTCCGAAAATAGTATTCTTCGTAATCCATTGTTTGTATCTAACAGGAAGCAATACGGCCGCATAAATTCCTAAAGTTATTACCGAGAAGAAACCCCAAACGAACATTTTACCAAGAAGTTCGGATGCTTTTCCTTCGAATTTGAGCGTCATACCAACAATTTTGGTATGCTTACAGTTCCATCTCTGTCTCACGCATATAGCGTTAGGCAAACCGATAAACGGTATTATCGAGAATAAAGTGGTTCCGAGCATCATGAAGAAATGTCTTCCTGCCGTGCCGGTAAATACAGATTCGTAACTTCTCTTATTACGTCTATTATTATTTAGTTCTCCCGATAGGGTTATTGTACAATTATTAAGATTGCTGCGAGCCATTTGTAACCTCCATTACTTATTAAGTTTAACACTTTTTTTGATACTAGTCAATATCTTTCGTTAATTAAAAATTGCAAAGCGCACGTATTTTTAAGAAATCGCGCTTTATGTGGAATCTTTCGCAAAGTGTAGCAAATTCGCTACCGTATGCTCTATTTAAGTGAATAAATATCGTTGCTAATAGTCCATAGTTAGAATCGTTAATTTGGATATATTTGTTCAAAATATAGTCATACGAATAATTGTATAATCTATTAAGCTCGGCAACAACTTCTATGATTAAATTATTCGGATTCTCTGAGCCCATACCAAGTACAGACGTGGCCAATTCATAAGGACATTCTCTACGGTGCATAAAGCTACAAAGAGTAGTGACTGTAAGATCGTGTCTTTTACGATAACATTTTAGCTTTTTTGCAACCTTTATATAAGGTCTTCCCGTACGTGCGCAGAGCTCTCCCAACATAAATGCATAAGCATCTTCTTTGATTCTACCATAGTCAAGAAGATATCTATTGCGTAAATCTTCAAAAACAACGTTGAACTTCTCGTGAGAAGTGTTGCCTTTGTAAGAACGTTGACGAATTCCGCGCATAATAACGTCGGAGAATTCTGCAGGATTGATTATTTTTAATTCTATGCCAAGCACCATATTCGCCATAGAATCACCTTGCATTAAATACGCATAACTATTATAAGGATACTCACGGCAATCACCAGGGCTGTAAGAATGTATCTCGTTAATAGCATTTATTATTCCCTCTTTACCTATTACACGTTTACAAGAAATAATAGGTCTAAAAGGATATCCAACGCTTTGTTTTCCACCATTATAGCGCTTTTCGAACAAAGATGCTATAACTCTTACGTAACCTCTAACGGTATCCTCATCGTCACCCTTTATTAATAGGTGTGCACTACGATTGATTACACAATAAGCAAGAATAACAGCACTATCGCTTACTGACGAGCTATCTTGTAGTACGCTTATAAACGCTGCCTTATTAGCATCGCTTGCGAATACGTCATAGCTGTAGATAGTATCTAATACTATTCTTCCTATGTAACCGCCGCCTTTTACAGTAAGCTTGTGTCCTTTTGATTCAAGCCCATTGATGTAGTCAAGGCCTTCGGTATTTCCGTTATATTCAAGAAATTCCTTGAAGCCTATTTCCGTTACCACATTTTTTGCTTTCTTTGATTTTTTTGCCATAAAATCACTCCTTATTAGTTATGCTATATTTGTGTATGCTTTTGATTAATTAACGATTACCATAGTTGACGTGAGATCGATGGTATAACTAGGATGTCCTAACGTACCAGTACGTACAGTATAACCCGTAAGCTCATTCTCATCGTTATAGACAGCTTCCACCGATAAACCACCTTCTAGTAATTGCAAAACTCCATTACGCGTCAATGTTTCGCCATAAGACATGCTATACGTTACGCAATATTCCCCACTACTAATTTCCTCTTCCGTGAATATATTGACTCCGCTTTGCCAAATTTCTTTAATCTTAGCTATCATGGCGTCTTTTTGAGCCACTGCGGAAGTGAAGGTTGTTTCTTCTCCACCATAATTTATATCGACCTTTGACATTGTAATACCGCTAAACGTTACGAAGTTAGCTTCATATAATGCGCAAAGTATATCATAGAATATTTCTGCCGTAACCGAATCTTGTTCTGCCGTGCCCGTATAGGATGCCTTCATTGTGACAAGTATTTCAAAATAATCGCTATTCGGCGAAGTAATCAATATATCATTTATAAATCCATGTTTTTTCTTGTAATCATAATCAAAAATTTTGTCCAAGTTAGTAGGATTGAGTAAGTAAAGTATTGCATAAGGATTAGCGTTAGTTGCATTACCGTTGCAAAGTGTACTTACTCTTAATAATTTTGCTCCTTCTTGCGAACTAATTACACTTACGTCAATAACCTTTTGAATAATTGTAAATGATTGTAGAGCATAACCAGTAGTTTCGTAATAACGAGTTGCTATAGGTCTATCATCCTCTACTTGTACTATCAAATAGTACTCATTCTTAAGCTCTTCATAACCCGCCTGCGAAGCACTGTCAAGAGCATTATATTCCTCTACTGAGAGCTTATCTA
Source organism: Clostridia bacterium (assembly GCA_045535785.1). Taxonomy (GTDB): domain Bacteria; phylum Bacillota; class Clostridia; order Christensenellales; family DTU072; genus CAG-1782. Next base: position 89,739 of record JAZSMH010000061.1, on the reverse strand, counting down.
TGATTACATCTTTGTACCATACCACGTTATCGTAATCTACACTTACATCAAACGAATAATATAAATTTTTAATTGCATCACCCTTACTATCATAGGTGGTGATAGACTTAAACTTTAACTTTTGACCTTCGGTGAGCAATTCGTAGAATCTTTCTTCTATCATAGCAACATTGCCGTATTTTGCATAGTAATAGCCTGCTGCTGGATCAATATATTTTTCGTAGCATACATCATCACGTAAAACAAATAATACTTGTGCTAGACGCTCTTCGTCATCGTGTATGGTAACGGGAAGATACGCTATTTGTTCATCTTCACTAAGCAACGCATACTGTTCTAACGTGATATAATCAATAGTAGAAACATATCCTAATTTTACATTCTTCGGCAACGTAAATTCATCTACCGTGCTAGATGCTTTAAATCCAGCGTTAGCGACGTTACCGTAGAAGAATATCGTATTAGTGTAAGTGAACTTTACGTCTTGTTTGTCGTATACAGTAATAACGTATGAGGCGGTCAAATCTTCATAGTTTTTATAAAGAACAGATATCACTATATCTTCACCTGTTTTTGAATATAGACCATTTATAAATCCACTGTAGGTTACGTCATCACTTGCCATACTTACGTATTTATACATATTTCCTGCAGGATCGCCTAATCTCGTATATCTATTGAAAGAAAGTCTAATAACACCGCCTGCAAGAACAAGATCGCTTTCGTCGTTAATTGCAGAATAAATATAGTTCTGTAAAGGCGTCCTAAATACGCTTACTTCCGTAAGTTCAGCTCTCCACACGTACACGTAAACGTCACAGGTTAGATTCTTATACGTGATAGTAACTCTTCTGTATCCCGTAGAAGTATCAAGCTCGTTATAATCTAGCATTTCTTTCGTTACGTTAACCAAACCAGTCGAAATACTACCTTCTGCATCAATGTAATTAACTGTAAGAACTTTTGTTTTTACTTCACCATTAACGTATTCGCTAAGCATTAATTCCCAACCAGAAGCTACTTCCGCAAGAACGTGAAGCCCACTTTCATTAGGGAATTCTGCCTTTACCATACCTAATTCGTCAATGGTTTTCTTTCCATCTACCACGTAGGTTAAGTTATGATCTACTACACCTTGTTCGTTTTTTATATCAAGGTCGTACGAGATACTCGTTATTGTATAAGTGTTCTCTACTACGTTAACTGTATATATATGGTACTCAGATTCTGGATTAGCGTTCATTGACTCCATAACAACTTCTTTTGCTGGAGTACTTACGTAACTATATCCGCTCTCTGCTTGTGCGTCGGGATATGAATAATAAAGCACGTACGTAATCATACCAGGTTGGTTATATAACGCCGTTATTTCTTCTCCGCGGTTATTGTACATTTTGTACCACCAGCCTGACGATTGTTCTTCAGTTTTTAAGTTTGACAAACCCGAAATAGGTTCATCCATGCCTGCATTGTAAGAGAGGCTAACTCTAAAATCAGAAAAATCTATACCATACCTTGAAGTGTTGAGATATTCCGTCTTACCTTGCACTAGAAGGTTAATTGCCGTGGGCTTGCGCTCCTTTACGGTAATCTTGAATGTGTTTTCGTCCGTAACTCCCAAATAAGTGAACTTAACAGGAATCTGATTTCCTAACGTATTGGTATTACTATCAAAAATCATACTAGGCTTTGCAGGTATGCTAGCAGTTTGCGCCGTGCTTTTATACGTAACCTTTAGTGTAATTCCACTCAAGTTCCAGTCTTCGTATTGAGAATACTCGTCTTTGTATCCCTTTATTCCGTCATAACTCGGAAGATCTACCTTGATAGATTCTACCTCATATTTGGCATCCATCAAGAAATAAGTAAACGATACAGGGGTACTACGATTGCCATAATCATCAAAATAAATCATCCTTGCTTCGTAGCCGTTCCCGTCTAGAATTTCGTCAATATCTATAACCCTTGCATCTTCTTCTAGCGTAAATACTACTGCCCTCGCTCCTTCGTCACCCGAATCCGGCTGATATACGTCGATATCATTCCACGAAAGAACGGTATCATATTTGATAGAATCGAACTTCGTAAGACTATCGTAGGTTCCGTTACGATAATAAACGTTTAGCTTTGCCCCATCGTATGAAATGTTGTTCACAGAAGAAACGTATACCTTGCTAGGTTTGTCAATAAACGATATACCAGTAATCGGTTGCGGTTCTACGTAGTAAGTAAATTCTTCGCTGCTTATTACTGTCTCTGCACTACTGCCATCAGATGGAATAAGCGCAGAATATTTGTCGGGAAGAGAAAAGAATATTTTTGACGAATAGGCACTACTTGCTTCTTCACAATAGAACGAGCATCCATCTCCTAACATGTCTTGTGTAAGTTGTTCTCTCTCGCTTTCGGTTTCGTTATTAAAAATAACGTAATAGCGCATACTTGCTATAGAAATGGTGTCGCCGAAATAGAACGTCCTACCAGAGATAGTATTGCTTGTTTCTTCAATAACCAATCTAGTGGGATATTTGCCTTCTACTCCTACCCACATAGAGGTACGATTTGTTAAAACACCACCGTAAACAATCCACAATTCATGTCTACCTGCCGCACTTATATCCGTAGTATTATTAACTGAATCGGCACCCGCATTTATTACGCGAATATGGTTCTCTTCATCCATTCTAAAATCTTCGGTAGATTGGTCGTCGAAATAAACGCGAACTCTACCCGTCGATCTATCGATATCATCGCCCTGTATCATATTGTTTATGGTAGTTATATCATAATATTTTTCGGGACGCGGATAATCAAGAATTTCCATAGAAACGAAAGACTTACTCTTTACGTTACTAGTAAAGCTCGTAGTAGGAGCAGTCCTTATCGTTACAACGCCGTTATTTACGTCTTCAACAACGCCACCGCCCTTCGCATACTCTGCGGTCTCTTTTCCTATTCTACCTACGTAGTCGCCGTTGTCTACCACGTCGCCTACTTGTACCGCAACTTCCGTTAAGGAATACGATACGGCAGTATCTATAATCATAGTAGACGTTGAATTACCATTATCAACGATGCTTTTTACCGTGCCGTAACTTTTGCTCAAAATAGGATCAAGGGCAATAGCCTGTCCGTCACGTACTAGCTTATTGCTAGCGAGTTCATCCAAAGGCTTAACTATATCACCAACGTTAACTTTTGGTTCTCCATAATAAACGTAAGCAAATTCTCTTGCGTAATCAGTGGGATTATACATAAGCACTGCCGTAACGGTACCCGCTTCTGAATCGTCTATGCTAACGAATAAATCGCGCTCGATGTCCTTCGCTACGTACTCGGGCGCTTGCATATTATCATAAGTAATTCTTACCGTCATTCCGGTTATATCGAATCTATCTCCAAGTCCTTGATATACGTAATTATCGGTCGCATCGTCTACTATCTTTATACCCGTAGGCGTTTTCTCAAAATAAGAAACGCTGAACGTCATAACAACACCACGGTAGGTGAGATAAACGTTCTTTAACCCGGGTGTGGTATTATCGTAGGTCTGTAACATATCGGGAGTGACGTTATAGGTTTTTGTTTTCTTCCCAGCGAACGTACACAAAATAGTCGCACCTTCGGTATCTATCTCCTCACCTACAACGTACTCGGTTACATAAGGAAGAGAATTGAGTTCTACCGAAAGTAAATCCCAACTTACCACGGTAATGGTAAAATAGGTGCTTATCTTTTCGTAATTTACTTTTACTGAATAGGTGCCCGGAGTGTCCATATCAAAAGAAGTGGGATCGAGCATATCCAAAGTGAGATCAATCGTCTCAACACTAGAATTATCATAAGTCAAAGTTAACGTTGCGCCATCAATATCAATGGCGTCGCAAGCCACGTATTCCGTCTTACCTATGCCACCCACGTCTATCTTAATAACCTTGGGATCTGCATATTGCAAGTCCACCGTACACGCACAAAGTAATACGGCAATAAGTAAGGCAAAGACAAGTACGAGGCTCTTTTTCATCGGACGAAACGTCAACTCCTATAATAATATAAAATTATTATACTTTATATCAAAAAAAAATGCAATACCTTATTTCTATTTTTTTAAAACTAAAGCAACTCAAAAAATTAGATTTGCCAATCAATAGGAGTTTTCCCAAAAGAAGTGAGATACTCGTTGGTTTTTGAAAAATGTTTACACCCAAAGAAACCGTGATAGGCAGATAAAGGAGACGGATGCGCTGAATATAATTTTATGTGGATAGGATTGGTTATCTTCATCGCCTTTTTGCGTGCAGGAGTACCCCAAAGCAAAAATATAATGGGCTCGTTCTTTTCATTTAATTTTTCCAAAACGTGATCTGTAAAAAATTCCCAACCGTAACCTTTGTGTGAAAGAGGCTTACCTCTTCTTACCGTAAGGATAGTATTAAGCAAAAGCACGCCTTGTTCTGCCCACTTCATTAGGTATCCATTATTAGGCATTTGGATACCCACATCGTCGATTAATTCTTTATAGATATTCTTTAATGATGCAGGAATGGGTATTCCTTTTTTTACAGAAAAACACATGCCGTGCGCTTGGTTGGGTTGGTGATACGGATCCTGTCCTATTATAACTACTTTTACTTTTGAATAAGGTGTCGCTTTGAACGCGTTAAAAATATCGTACATAGACGGATATATCGTATCGTTAGCATATTCGTGTTTCAAAAAACCACGTAATACCTGATAGTACTCTTTTTCGAATTCACCATTTAATACTTCATCCCAGTCGTTGCCGAAATTAACCATACCGTCCTCCGCGTATAACTTTTTTATTATTATACACTTAAACAGATTTTTTTTGCAAGTCTAATAAAGGGACAGTTTAATTAAAAATCACCGCAGTTATCGTTACAACCTGAAAGCAACAGTAAACATAGGCACATCGCAAGTGTATTCTTATTATCACCACAACCATTATTGCAGTTGTTATTTCCTAAACCACCGCTTAAAATGAGTAATAACAATATAGGTAAACTATCGAACATAATTCCTCCGAAAAAACCGATTAATCTACAATATGCGCCATTATTCGAAAATGTGACAACTTATAATAAAAGAAAATATTAACATAGGTGAATTAATGATGACTCTAGAACAACTATTAACGACTTACATGCCAAGTGATAAGGCTATCCGTGATATCAGTGAATTTTTTGCTGTTTTTTCCCAAGAAACTCGCATAAAAATTATAATTCTATTATCCGTTAGCGAACTAAACGTCAATGATATAGCAAAAATAATGCATCAAAACCAAAGCACAATATCACACCAGTTGAGAATACTTAAGGATAGAAAGGTTGTTAACTCCACGCGAAAAGGTAAAGAGATCTTTTATTCCGTAGCTAATTCCTACGTTAGTGAAGTCTTATTTTCCGCAGTAAAAGCAACTGAAAACAATGAAGCGCCTTTATCCGAAAAAATATCAAAGGCGCAAAATATTGAAATTCAAAAATTCGCTGAATTTGCGTAAAATTACAAAACTATTTTTGTCTAGGTTTTATTATTTTATCAGCTAAGCTACACGCATACTTATACCCCTGAATAAGTAGGAGGTCATATACTAAAAAACATAAAGAAAATGCTACGTTAAGTATTGCATATAGTCCTATCTCGTTAAAACTTGACAAAAACGTGATTTTGGTCACGTCAACAACTAACACGTCAATAGCCCAATATATAACAAAAAATACCAAACAAGAATATGCCAATTTAACAAAAAATAGTATGAGCGTATTTATCTTTTTTTCATGCAAAAATACCGTCAATACTACATAAAATCCGCTTGCCATTACAAAAGGAACAATATGTACGTTAACAATAAAAAAACCGATTACACTTACTGCTATCGAACACAAAATTCCCTCTCTATAGAATTTTTTGCATAATGGGCACATAACTCCTACGCAAGAAAGCACCATAAAAGAAAGGGACATAAAACTCAAATAATACGACAGCGTTACACACACTAGTGATAACGCTGTTCCTATACCTGCAAGAGCAAGTCTGAGTCCTATATCCTTAACGTTAAGTTTTTTCATTATCTTAGCAACAAGAAATCAAATCTCCACCACAACATTCGCAACAACAGTCTGCACAAATAAGTCCGTTACAAATATCGCAAACGGTGCATCCGCGTCTATGCGTATGATACTCTCTAGTGTCGGCATAACTTCTCTCTTGTCGATTAGCATTGTTATAGAAAGAGCTTTCTTGAGAGGTGGTATTGGCTCTCATATGCTGTTCCATAGATGCTTTGGCATCACGGTACTTTACGTTACCAGGATCCATATTACAAGCAAGCTCTAATTGTTTAAGCGCATCTCCAACCCAATTTTTTCTATAAAATACCGCTGATTGCAAATAATGCCAACGAGCAGTTCTTGTAGAACAGTCATCTAAATATCCTTGAGCCTCGTCAATTTTACCGTCCCTTATTGCTTGGTCGGCTTTATCAAGCATTTGTTCAACGTATTCGGCTCTATAATCGGAATATTCTTTGGTCTTTGTACTAGAAATGATATCCAAAGCATCATTATATGCAGTATCTATCTCTTCAAGCTTTGCGCATGCCTCTTCTCCTACTTCGCCGGGTTCAAAACGTTGGCTCTCGTACTTTACTCTTAATGCTCTATACGCAGAATAAAGCTCTTCTTTTGACACATCCTCTGATACTCCTAAAATCATAAACGGGGTTCTTGACATTTTTTACCTCTTTTACTTAAAATTCCTTCAGTTCTTTGTTTTAGTCCTAAATAAATAATATTACTTAATGCACCTTCGCTTACCGTTATCTCCATAGAATTATAAGCACTTATTACTCTTTCTATGCAATCATACAATATAGGGCGCACTTTTTTCTCTACTTCATCATAAAACTTATCATCAAAACATTTAATTTCCCTTAAAAGTGGATTAAAATTTTGTTTTTCAAAGTCTTTTTTTGCATCATCTATCGCATCGATGACGTAAATCCATTTGCCTACGTAGAATAGTAATTCTTTTAACTTGCCGTCACATTTTGACGTCAAAGCTTCACCCGTTTGCATTAGCATCGTGCCAAAACATTCGGCAAGCGTCTCAATGTCGGCGTGTTGTTTTTCGTATTTTCTTAAATTCTCGTAACCAACTTTTACCGCTTGATCGTACTTAGGTAAACGCTCCGCCGCTTTTTTATAAACGGGAGTAAGAAGTGCTTTTAATCCCCTATGCTTACCTTCGTCTACAACGTCGTCATGCAATTTGTAATAGCCGAGTATTGCGTTAATATCACATACACGCTCGTTAATATCATTGTTATCTACGTATTCGACCTTTTTTATCCAATGGTTAGGACAAGTTGCTTTCTCAAAAATGGGTTCTTTGTTCTCGTAATTATATCCAAGCAATGCAAGAAGCACTATGTCGTAATTAAGCGTAAGTCGCATAAGTTGAGAATTTTGTTTTCCGATAGACTTACACAACCCACAATAGTACGCACGATACGTATTATAATCCTTAATAAGAATATTGGGCTTGTCTATAATTACGTAACCAAACATTAACCTTGTACCAATCCTACTTTCTTGTAGACTTTACTTAACGTTCTTCTTGCAATGCTTTGCGCTTTTTCCGCGCCTTGTTTAGCAACTTCGGTAAGATACGCTTTATCTTTTACTAGTCTATCGTACTCTTCCCTAATAGGTCTTAACTTCTCTACAACTGCTTCGCCTACTACGGTCTTTAATTCTGCATAGCCTTTACCCGATAGTTCGTTAACCCATTGTTCAACGGATTTATCGGTAACAGAACTTAGTATTGTAAGTAGATTGCTTACGCCAGGCTTATTAACTTCGTCAAAAGCAATATTAGCATCACAGTCGGTAACGGCACGCTTAAATTTACGCATAATAACGTCGGGTTGATCGATAATGCTTACCGTTGCGTTAGCGTCTTCGTCGGACTTACTCATCTTCTTCGTAGGTTCTTGCAATGAGAAAATCTTCGCGCCTTGCGTTGCAATGTACGGTTCGGGTACTACGAAAGTGGGTGAATATAGATTGTTAAAACGCGTTGCTAAATCTCTAGTTAGCTCTAGATGTTGCTTTTGATCGATACCTACAGGCACTAGATCCGTTTGATACAAAAGTATGTCGGCAGCCATTAGTACGGGATAATCCATAAGACCAACGTTGATGTTGTCGGCGTGCTTTGCTGACTTATCCTTAAATTGCGTCATACGATTTACTTCACCTATATAAGTAAAGCAATTAAGAATCCACGTTAGCTCTGCGTGTTGCGGTACGTGTGATTGAAAGTAAGTTATACTCTTATTGGGATCTAATCCGCATGCAAGGTATTGTGCAAAGAACGACAATGCTCTTTGTCTATATTCAGCAGGATTCTGACGTACCGTAAGTGCGTGCAAATCTGCTATCGAGAATATACTTAAATTCTCGTCGGCAAGTTTTAACCAGTTACTGATTGCGCCAATATAGTTACCTAAAGTTATACAACCGGTAGGCTGAACTGCACTATAAACTACTTTTTTGTCACCTATCATTAGTTACCTCCTAATACGGAAAGTATAGCCGATTCTATATCGGACTTACTAACTACCATATTATGTAGTACTTCTTTTTCATTCAAGTTCTTGATGCCTTCGGGAACTTCTGCACCGGTATACGCGCTCAACTTCTTAATAGCCTTATTGGCATCGTCTTCCTTGCTTTGTGAAACTGCTTCGTATACGCTTTGTGGGAATTTGAACGGGTTAGCGGTGCTTACTATAATAGCGGGCGTTTCGTCATATACTTCATTCATAAACTTAGAATAAGCGGATACGCCTACTGCTGTATGCGGATCAAGAAGATATCCGTATTCATCGAAGAAATTATAAATAACCTCTTGCGTTTCTTCCTCTTCACTAAAGTATCCCAAAAATTCAGGGGCGTTATCATAAAGAGCATCTTCATCTATTTGATAATATCCACCATTTTTTAATTCATTCATTAATGCACTTACTTTGTCACTATCTCTATTATAGATTTCGTACAATAGTCTTTCTAGATTGCTACTAATAAGAATATCCATAGAAGGGCTGGTCGTTTTGAAAAACTCTCTATTAGCATCGTACACACCGTTCTCAAAGAACTCGGTAAGTACGTTATTAACGTTACTTGCTACTATAAGTTGCTTTATAGGAAGTCCCATTCTCTTAGCGTAATAACCTGCTAAAATATTACCAAAGTTACCGCTAGGTACTACGAAGTTAACGGGTTCACCTAAGTCGATTTCGCCTTCTGCAACTAAATCAACGTATGAAGAAATATAATATACAACTTGCGGTACTAGTCTACCAAAATTGATGGAATTCGCACTGCTTAGTTCATATCCAAGTTCTGCAAACTTAGCTTTCATTTCTTCACTATTAAATATCTTCTTAACCGCGGTTTGGGCATCGTCGAAATTACCGTCGATGCCGATAACGTGAACGTTGTTACCTGTAGTAGTTTGCATTTGAAGCTTTTGCATGCTACTTACGCCTTCGCTAGGATAAAGCACTACTATTTCAGTACCTTCTACGTCTTTAAAACCTTCTAACGCAGCTTTACCGGTGTCACCACTAGTAGCTACCAAAATAAGAGTTTTTTTGTCTACCCCCACCTTTTTCTTACTTGCGGTAAGTAGATATGGAAGAACGGTTAACGCAATATCTTTGAACGCGTACGTAGGTCCGTGCCATAGTTCCATTAGATATATACCCTCGTCCACTTTGGTAAGGGGTGCGGGATATCCATCGAACTTATCGTATGCTTTCTCCGTATATTCTTTCAATTCTTCATAAGTAAACTCCGTTAAGAATTTACTCATAACGTAAGCGGATCTTTCGTGATAGTCTAATTCTGCTAAGTCAGAAAGATCGTCGAGAGAAATCGTGGGAAAACTTTCGGGAACGTACAAACCGCCGTCACCTGCAATTCCGTTGATTATAGCGTTGGTTCCGTTAACGGGACCTTCTCCTCTAGTACTAAAGAACTTCATATAGACTCCTAGTTTTAGTTTTTGTATTTAGCAATAAATTCAGGCATTTCTTCTACCGAGCAGCTTACCGTAAGAATAAACTTAACCGCGCTCAATGCACTGATTCTTTCTAGCATCATGAATAGCTCTGCCATTTCGGGACTATCAATGCTTACACCCATCATTTTGTATACGCCGTCGATAAAGATATATTCTATATCGTAGTTAGCGGAAAGCATACCTTTTATAAATCCAAACAAAACGTCTTTTGACTTGATACCTTGTTCTACGGTATCAACGAATTTAATTTGGGGTTTAATTTCCGTTCTATAACGAGTGGTCGTTGCTAAAAATACAATGTCGCCTTTGCTTACTGCTAGTGCATCGCTAGCTGCGTTAATTATTCTTTTGGTTTTTCCGCTACCTTTTGCGCCATCAATTATTGTTATCATTATATCTCCTTGTATTAAAAAATTTAATTATATGCTAATTATAACACATCCCCTTGTTGATAACAAGGGGCAGTTGTCATTTTAATCGTCGTCACGATGAAGAATTTTCTTCAATCTTCTATAAGTTTCTAGATCTACTTCCTTACAAATTTCTTTCAATTCGTAATCACTCATAGCGGTCGTTCTACCATCACGATATTTTTTGTCAACCTTTTCTTTGATACCAACTACGAAAGGATCCCTTTTGTCAAGTTTTTCATCGCTAGGTAAATTAAAATAAGCGTTGAGCCAGTATACGATACCTGCAAGACCACTATTACTATCTACTGCAACCTTAACTTTACGGTTAAGAAGAGTTTCCGTATCGAATATGTTATAGATTTCTTCATCTTTTAACAAGCCGTCCGCGTGAATGCCTGCTCTCGTTGTATTAAAGTTCTTACCGACGAAGGGAGTATTGCTAGGAATCTTATATCCCATTTCACTTTCAAAGTACTTCGCTATCTCGGTAATCATGCTTAAATCCATACCGTCCACAGTGCCCTTTATAGATGCGTACTCTATTACCATTGCTTCTAGCGGACAGTTGCCCGTTCTTTCTCCAATGCCAAGTAGCGAACAGTTAACACCGCTTGCACCGTACAACCATGCCGTCGTTGCATTAACAACCGCCTTATAAAAGTCGTTATGTCCGTGCCATTCGAGTAGTGAAGAAGGAATTTCTGCATAGTGCTTCAAGCCGTAAATAATACCTTGTACGCTACGCGGTAAGCTTACACCAGGATAAGTAATTCCATAACCAAGAGTATCGCAACAACGAATTTTGATGGGTATTTTCGTTTCGTCCATAAGACGTTTTAATTCACACGCAAAAGGTACTACGAATCCATAGAAGTCTGCTCTCGTTATATCTTCGAAGTGACATCTAGGGCTAATGCCTGCATCCAAAGCCGCCTTAATTACACCCAAATACTTATCTAGAGCTTGTCTTCTAGTAAGTTTCATTTTCTTAAAAATGTGATAGTCCGAACAGCTTACCAAAATGCCGGTTTCTTTAATTTCCATATCTTTTACTAATTGGAAATCTTTTTCGTTAGCACGTATCCAACTAGTTACTTCGGGATACTCAAAACCTAACTCTTGGCACTTTTCTACCGCTTTACGGTCTTTTTCGCTATATAAGAAAAACTCACTTTGGCGAATGATACCTTTTTCTCCGCCTAATTTATGTAGCATCTTGAATAGCTTAACTATTTGTTCTACTGAATATGGTGAACGTGATTGTTGTCCGTCACGGAAAGTGGTATCAGTAATCCATATATCCTTGGGACAATTCATAGGAACGTTACGGAAGTTAAACGCAACTTTAGGAATAGACGTATAGTCGAAAAAGTTACGATATAATTGTGGTTCTTCTACGTCTTGAAGTTGATAGTTAAAACTGTGTTCTTCTAAAATGTTTTTGTTTCCTAAAAAGACGTCGTTCATTATTCCAATTTCGCTCATCTATATTCCTCCTATTTTTATTATATTCGTTTTGTTTAGTTTTCAAGTTTGCTCAACTTAGCGTTTTGATCTGCAAGTGCAAGACCTTCTATCATTTGGAACATATCTCCATCTAAAAACGCCGGTAGACTATACATCGTCAAGTTAATTCTATGGTCGGTTACTCTACCTTGGGGATAGTTATACGTTCTTATTCTTTCGCTACGGTCACCCGTGCCTACTTGAGTTCTTCTATTAGCTGCGTATTCTGCATCTTTTTGACTTTGATAATAGTCGTAAAGTCTGCTCTTAAGTACGCGCATTGCTTTTTCTCTATTCTTAATTTGGCTTCTTTCGTCTTGGCAAGCAACTACTATACCCGTAGGAATATGCGTCATACGTACCGCGCTATCCGTTTTGTTAATATGTTGTCCGCCTGCGCCACCACTTCTATAGGTGTCGACTTTTAAGTCTTTGTCAAGAATTTCAAAATCCACTTCTTCCGCTTCAGGTAATACTGCTACCGTTATCGTAGAAGTGTGTACTCTACCTTGTGATTCGGTTTCGGGCACTCTTTGTACTCTATGAACACCGCTTTCGTACTTCATTTTGCTATACGCACCTTGACCTTTTATCATAAAGGTTGCGTCTTTGATACCGCCGAGTTCGGTTTCGTTAATATCAATATCTTCTATCTTCCAACGCATTCTTTCTGCATAGCGGTGATACATTCTAACAAGCTCCATTCCGAATAGTCCTGCCTCGTCTCCACCTGCACCAGCACGAATTTCTATAATAACGTTCTTGTCGTCCATAGGATCTTTGGGAAGGAGTAATATCTTCAATTCTTCTATGATTTTTTCCTTTCTATCTTTCAAATCATAGTACTCTACTTCGGCAAGTTCTTTCATTTCTTTATCGTCGCCTGCTATCATTTCTTGACAAGCCGCCATGTCGTCTTCTACTGCCAAATACTCTTCGTACTTATCCATAATAGGTTGCAATAAAGCGTGTTCTTTGACAAGTTTTTGCCACTCTTCTTGTCTTGCCACCACTTCGGGATTGCCTATAAGGTCGGTTAATTCTTCAAACCTTTGTTTCATTAATTGCAATCTTTCAAACATATTGTTCCTTCCTTCTACCTTGTTAATTTTGACTATTCTTAACTACTATTACACGCTTGATAGGCGGATTGTTATAATCTTCTACCGCATAGCAGTCAAAACCTTTGAATATATCCATAACTGCTTCCGCTTGATTAACGCCTATTTCTAAAAGCATTATTCCATCGTCCTTTAAATAATTACCAAACGATTCTCTTATTTTCTTATAAAAATCTAATCCGTCTACACCACCGTCAAGTGCAAGTTTTGGTTCGTACTCAACAACTTCTTTGTCAAGTTTTGATAAATCTGCAGTGGGTATATACGGCGGATTACTGATAATAAAATCGAACTTAGCTTCGTCTTTTAACGCGTTGAATAAATTGCCCGTTAAGAAAGTTACTTCCGCGCCTAAAGAAGTCGCGTTCTTCTTCGCTAGTGACAATGCTTCCGCACTTATATCGGTTGCAACCACTACTGCACTGGGCATTTCTTTTTTTACGGTAATCGCTATACAACCGCTACCCGTACATAAATCCAATACGCGAACGTTATCTAAATTGCGTTCTTTTATCAATTTAAGTGCGTGTTCTACTATTATTTCCGTATCAAAACGCGGTATAAGCGCACGCGTATCCGTATTAAAATCATATCCATAGAAACAAGTCGAACCCAATACGTATTGTAGCGGCGTACCCGTGAGACGGTTCTCGGCTAGTTGTTTACATCTCTTAACTTGCTCGTTCTCTACCCTTCTACCATCGTATAATTCCGTTCTGTTCTTTGCGTTAATAACGTTCATTACGATTATTTCCGCTTCAGTCTTATTGTTAAGCGTTTTTTCCAAAATCGCAACGACTTTTTCTACGGTAGAATAAGTAACGAAAGTCTTAGTAGGATATTCGGGATCCGCTTCAAGTTTCATAACCTCGGTAAAAGCAGCGATAGAAACTTCTAACATATCGTCTTCGGGTTCTTTCGTGCTTAAACGTTGTAGCCATAGTCCAGGGGCTTTGCCAATACGAGTAAAGATATTGTCGTACTTAGCAAACAACTTCAATAACTCGTAAGAAACGCCCGCAATAACGGGAATGAGCGCAACTCTTATCAAGAATTGAACGATAAAAGTTAACGCACCGTTACCTACAGTTATCATTGATACGGGAACAACGGTAAAGAATAGCATAGAAAATAGCATTACTATGAACATGAACGTAGTACCGCATCTATCGTGCTTAGTGCTCATTTTCTTCGCGTTCTCAACGGTTAATTCTAGTCCTTCTTCGTAGCAAGAAATAACCTTATGTTCTGCTCCGTGGTACATAAATAGGCGTTTTATCTCTTTCATTCTACCTACTAGAGCAATGTAGCTAATAAAAATGAGAATTCTTACGAAACCTCTAATAACTTCGTAAAGCATATTCCACCAAAAGCCCAAACTATCGGTGGACGTTTGGAATGCGTTCCATACGCCGTTATCAAAATTAACTTCTAATAATCCGCTTCCAGCAAAAATCGCTAGCGCTATTATTTGGGGTAACAATACGAATAGTGCTACGCTAAATAGCACGCCTAAAATACCGCCTACCGCTAAAACGACGTTCATTATGTCTACCTTGAAGGTCTTTGCTAGCCATTTTTCAAACTTAGACGGCGCCTCATCGGACATATCACCAAAAACTTCGCTGGAACGCATTGTTATTTGCAATCCAGACAAGAAAGACTCTACAAAACTAACGATACCGCGCACAATGGGTATCTTTGATATCTTCTTGCGCGTAGCAGATTGTTCTAGTCTTTTTGACTCGATAACTATCTCTTTGTCAGGGTTCCTTACAGCCATAGCCATAGAAGACTTGCCTTTCATCATAACGCCTTCAAGTATTGCTTGACCGCCTATGCTGCTTACGTTCTTTTTCTTCACTTTTACTCCAAAACTTTATAAGAATTCGCTTAAATTTGCCCAAAAAAGTATGATTTTTTGCAACAAAAAGTAGTTCCTTAATAAAACAAATAATATCCCGGCGGGATATTATTGCTTCAAATTGTCGAACAATTACTTAACTTAAAGTTATTATTTGAGTGAGTTAGCACCAAATTTCTTGTTGAAGCGTTCAATTCTACCACCGCTTTGAACAGTCTTTTGCTTTCCGGTATAGAAAGGATGACATTGAGAACAAATATCTACTCTCAAAGAGTCAACTTTCTTGGTAGTGCCAATTTGGAACTTCGCGCCACATGCACAGTTAACGTCTACGATTTTGTAACTAGGTTGAATATTTTTTTGCATTTTACACCTCTATATTTCGCTTTGTTTTCTTCAATTCGTGATTTTACGACCATTATCGTGTGTATATTATAAATAAAAAAGATTTTAATGTCAACCGTTTGTAACAGTTTTTTCGCATTTTGCATACATTGTTATATGCTTGATTTTTCTACCGTGCACAAAATACACTTTTTAGGAATAGGCGGGGTAAGTATATCTTCACTTGCTCGCTTTTTTTTCGACAAAAACTACGAAATTAGCGGTAGCGATAGAGAACATAGTGTAACTTTGGATACTCTTGCAGAATTGGGCATACGCGTTTGGACGGGTTTTGAACCGCAACTTATCGGAAGTCCCGACCTTGTAGTATATTCTTCCGCTATAAAAAAAGACAATCCTGAATTAGCCTATTGCATCGCCTCCGGCTTTACGTGTATTGAGCGATTAGTGCTTTTGTCGCACTTATGTAAGCTATTTGAATATACTGTTGCTATAGCAGGAACTCACGGAAAAACAACAGTAACCTCCATGTGCGCTACAGTTTTTGATAGAGCTATGATTCCACACTATGCACATATCGGTGGTATGAGTAACGAATTCGGAAACTATCACTATACAGGCGACAGGTATTTGTTAATAGAAGCGTGTGAATATAAAAAAAGCCTTCTTGCCCTATCGCCTAGCGTAAGCGTTATCCTTAACGCCGAACTCGATCATCCTGATACCTACAAAACTAAAAGCGAATTATACGATACCTTCGACACCTTCTTTGACAACACGAATAAGGGCCTCAAAATATTAAACGGCGATGATGATTATTACCTTCATAGGCAAAGATTAAAAGACGTTATCACGTTTGGTTTTGGCAAAGATAATCATTATAAAGCAGAAAATATTTTCAAAACAAAAAATGGTTGTTTGGGATGCACAATGTCTTATTGTGGTATACCATTATTTGATATAGAATTATCCGTCCCTGGAAAGCATAATCTAATTAACGCATTAGCTACAACCTGCATTTGTCATAGTATCGGAATAGAAACTTCAATAATAAAGAATGGACTTATCTCTTACCAAGGGGTAAAGAGAAGATTTGAAAAAGTAGGAATTTTTTGCGGTTGCGACGTGTATTTGGACTACGCGCACCATCCTACTGAAATATTAACTGCTATTAATACCGCTCGTGAAATCACTAAAAGTAAGCTGTGGGTTGTTTTTCAGCCACACACCTACAGTCGCACTCTTGCATTAAAAGAAAGCTTCGTTGAGGCTTTATCTAACAGTGATAACCTCGTAATTCTTACCGAATACGCATCGAGAGAAAAGGAAGAAGATGGCATAAGCGCTTATGCTTTATATAATAGTTGCACAAATAGAGAAAGGTATTTTTGTAAAAGCATCATAGAAATAGCCACCTTACTTACAAAGAAAACGGCGCCTAACGAGTGCATTCTCGTATTAGGCGCCGGGGACGTAATTAATTTAACAAGAATACTTATTTAAAGCTTAATAACAACGTTAAAATATCTGTCGGGATTATTTTTTAATTCTCTCAAAACAATTTCTGCGTCTTTCATTTCTACAACCTTATCAATAAATCCGTCGAAATTTATGATTTTTTGAGCCAAAATATTGATCGCCGAGTCAAACTCGCTATCGCCGTTGTTTATTCCTCTAATTCGTAATTGACGCTTACAGATCATACTTACGTCGGCATCAAAAGCTTTTACCACTTTGTTCTCACTCAAAATAACACACTTACCAGACTCCCTTGATAGACTGAATACGAACGCTGGTGAGGTGTCGTCAGATAAATCTACTACGGTTTCTTCAACCATGCGGTCACAGGTTATTTCTTTTACCTTATTAATAGGAGATTCTTTAGTTTCGTTAATCGTGTAATATACACCGCATTTTTCTGCGTGTGCAAGGTTTGATTCGTTACTGTCTATTACGATAGGAACTAATTGGAAATACATAGCAAGCTGTGCTATAAGGTTGCTTATTACGTCGCCACCTACAATTGCTATATAGTCACCTTTTTCTAAAGTAAAGCTATTGAGCACCTTAAGTGCAATTGCTATACACTCGGTGAATATCGCCTCTTCTTCATCTACGTCTTCAGGGAAAGCAACGATTTTTTCCTTTTCCATATAAACGTACTCCCTCATAAAGCCGTCTTCGTTTAACCCTAACGTAGATACGAAAGGTTCGCTATCTAAGCGCGAAAGTTCTCCCTCACTGTATGGGTTAAGAATGACCTTCGTACCTCTTTTTAATCCGTATTCCGGTCTATCATCGCTAATGACACCTATTGCACTATGTCCTATCACGAAGGGGTATCGAATACTAGATTCTCCGCTAAAAATACTTACGTCTGATTTGCTCGGCAACACGTGTGTTACTCTAACCTTGATTAAATCACTTCTTTCGGAAGGTTCAACAATCTCAGTTTCAAATTTTGATTCACCGTAGGTTCTGTAAATTTTCATTAATTACTCCTATATATTGTTATTATCTCTTTTTTCGTAAACGGTATATTCACCATTCGTTCCTGCGTCCAAAAATGCATTCGTTATATATGCGCCAACCAAAGTGATATCTTGACGAATATAAAGCGTCTCCACGTAACCGCATACGTATCCAAATACCTTTGTTCCATTGTTAGTAATTCCTAACGCTACGGTACTACTATCAATATAAACTATAGTTAATTGAGAACAAAGTTCAAAACAACTATCTCCTATGAAAGTAACACCTGCCGTAATCGTTATTCCATTTTTGTTACCCAATTCATCGGTTTCTGAGCCTAACGCAACACATCCGTAAAATGCTTTTTCTCCAATATATACCAATTTTGCATTAGCATCAGCTACGTAACTTCTCAGTCCTGCACACCCGCTAAACGCTTCTTTACCTATATGTGTAACCGTAACGGGTACACTGATAACGGTTAAATATTTGCAATCCAAAAAGGCGCCGTCAGCTATCATGATCGTGCGATTATTAATAGCATAAGTACCGCTTACAATGCTACTCTTTGCTTTTATTAGACAGTTGTTAATATATAATACGCCGTTAACCCAATTATTGTTATCGTTGTAGTATTGACTACCCTCAAAGGCATTTTCTTCAATCGTTGTGATTGAATCGGGCAAAGATACCTTTGACAATCCTTCGGTCATTGCAAAGGCATTCCTTCCTATGCTAGTGCAAGCGTTACCTAAGAATTTTATTTCGGATAATTTGACGTCACCCTTCGTCGTATAGAACATATTTGCAGGAACTCTCTTAACTAGTGCCCCGAATGTAACGGTAATACCACCCTGTTTTGTTCCCGCAGATACGAACACGTCTTCCTTCATATCGTCGCACGCTTCTGCATTGAAATTAACGTTTGTTAACCATTCGCAATTAGCAAACGCATTCTCTCCTATACTCGTCACGTAACGAGAAATAGTAAACGATCTTAATTGTGCACAACCATTGAAAGCGTTATCTCCAACGCTCAATATTTGTTCTGGTAAGGTTACGCTACTTAGCGAGCTACATCCTCTAAATGCGTTAACTCCTAACACGCTACCGTTAACCACAGAAGTCGTTGATATTATATCTCCTGCACTATTGTATTCGTGCCTATCTACCGTTTGTATTCCAGTATCTGAATTCATCCTCACGGTAACTAATTTCCCGCAATTATGGAACATGCCGTAATAAACGTTACTATAAAGGGTGCTTTCTACGTAAATAATGCTATCTGGTACGTAGTACGTATTAAAGCCTACGGAACTATAATATTGTAGGGTTGCTGTAGTGTAAGGCTTTTGTTCCCTGCCAAATACGTAACCAAACGCCGTTTTTTCCGTTGCTTCAATTTCATTTGCTTGTCCTCCGATAAACGGTGCAACGTATCTAAGCAATGAAGAACATCCACTAAATGCACCTTCGTCTATCGTCTTTACCGATTGAGGCACAGTTACCTCAGTAAGTCCAGTACAATCTTCGAATGCCTTTTGACCTATATTCTCCAAAATACAATCTGCACCATAGCTGATTGATATCAATCTTGCGCTCTTTTCAAATAGGTGTGCAGGAATGCTTTTCGCCTTTGCGGATACGGATAATTTATACCCTTCGCTTACACCAACACCTTCAAACGGTGCGTTATCTTCGACTGCAACGTAAAAGTCAGTCGCGTTAAATACCACTTCCGTTACGCTTTCGCAATTAATAAAGGCACTTTTACCAACAGCGGTAACTCCTGCGGTAATATTAATCATAGCTAATTGTCTACAATATGCGAATGCATAATCACCTATCGTATGTAAATTTGCACCAGATGCAAATGCCACTGAGTATAGATAATCACAATAAGCAAAAGCATAGTCACCTACTTTGCTACATAAGTTCACGTTGTTGATAGATTTAAATTCTACCCAAGAGATTTTGGGCGCACCCTCAGCTCCACCAGTTGAGTTAAATAGATTAGCAGGAATGTAGCTAACGGTGTTTTGAACGTTGAACGTAACGCCGTCGGTTTCTTGTCCTACGTAAGTAAACGCATTGTTCTCTGCCGCTAAATCAGCACAATTAATAGCTTGATAGTTGATTTGACGCAAATTAATGCAATTGTAGAATGCCCTAGCTTTTATTTCCGTAACCGTTGACGGAATAGTTACGCTTGTAAGCGCACTGCAATTGTTAAACGCACCTATACCAATAACGGAAATCTTTGGATTACCTTCAAAGTTAATCATTGCCATCGTTGTCATATTAGCAAAAGCATAAGCGCCTATTGAAGTAACGTCATCAAATACCAAAACTTTGCTAATCTTATCTATGTAATCCTTCCAAACTGCATTACCAGCAGATGCAAAGTCAACCATTGCACCTCTACCTTTAATTTTTAGAACGTAATTTCCTACGCTATTAGTATCCGTTATAAGATAGCCATAAACTGAACTTTGGTCAGTATTTGCGTCCCATCTAGCCATCGTATAACTGTTATAAACGACTTTGTTAATAACGGTATCAGTTTCTACTAGATTATACTTGTCTGTAACGTATTTACCTACTTGTATTTTGAGACCGCTGATAAGATTTTCTGAAATATACACGTGTAATGCATTCTCTAATACTTTACCGTAAGACTCCACATCTATTGCCCCAGACGCAACGTATCTACTTGCTATATAAACAGTCTTCAACTGTGTACATCCGTTAAATGCGTTATCGTTAATATATTGAAGCGATTGTGGTAAATTAATATATTTAAGCTGATTACAACCATTGAATGCATTTTCCGCCACCAACGTAGTACCAGTCTTGATAGAATAATCTTCATTGATTGCAGGAAGTGCTTTTATTAGATAAGAACCTAAATATAAAACTTCATCTACCCAATTATCATCTAACCCATAATAGAGAGTATTGAAAAACGCATTATTACCAATTGTGTTAAGTTTACAATTTTGAGGAATTCCTATATCTCCCAAAGCAATACATTCAGCAAAAGCATTGTTTTTTAGCGTAACTAACGACAACGGTAACGTAATATTATTCAATACGCTTGCGGAAGCAAATGCATATGCACCTATAGTGTTCAAAATGCCAGCAGGATTAAACTCTACGTTAATTAAGAAATCACAATTATAGAATAGATACGCAGGAATAACGGTTACTTCGCTACCAATCGATAAGGTTATACCTACGTCTTCCTCCGACATGCTGTATTGACTAGCAAAAACTGCATTATCGCCGTCTAAATCATTCATTGCTGTAGCATTGAAATTAATTCTCTCTAAATATCTCACGTCATAGAAAGCACGAGTACCTACCTTTTGTATTCCTTTACCTAGCGTAATACTCTTTACGTTGGTACAACCGTTAAATGCATTCGCGCCTACATTTTGTACTGAATCGATCAAATTAATTTCGGTAAGTCCTACGTTAAATGCGAATGCGTAGTCCTCTATATTCTTCAATGAGGTGCTTTCATAAACTATATCCGTTAGATTTTCATTGCCGAAGAACATATACGAAGGAATCGTGCTCACTCCTTCCTTTACGTTAAGAACGAATCCATCCTCTTTTCCACTATCAGCAAACAAATGTCCATCAGTGCCTGTGCCTTTTACTTCGATAGAATATAAATTAACCTCTTCTAAGCTTTCTAAACCGTAGAACGCGTAATTACCCAATTTAGTCACGTTGGCACCTAAATCAACGGAGATTATCTTTTTGTGATAATCACCATACCAATTAACTATGCTATAGTCGTTAAAATTAGCCATATTACCGGTACCGTCAACGTAAAGCTTGTAGGTATCAGTCGCTATATCGCTGGTAAGTAAATATGCATAAACGTTGTCACTTTCTTTTTCCGATACGTTCCAATAGAGCTTGGTGTATACGTTATAACCATTAATGCTAGAATTAGACACCTCGTGATAATCGGTATCCACATATTGACCTACGTTAGCTACCTCTTTTGCTACGTAAACTGATAAAGCATTTAGACATAGGCTGCCTGCGCTGTTTTCATCAACTATTACATTAGCTATGCTTTCACTATCAATATAAACCGTTTTTAAAGACGTGCATTCAGCGAATGCACCTTCGCCTATCGTTTTTATACTGCTACCAATAGCCATATATGATAATGAACTACAACCGTAAAATGCATAGTCTTGTATTTTTTCTAGTTCTGCCGTTATATCAATGGTTGTTAGTGCAGTACAACCGTAAAAACTTCCAGTATCGGTTATTGTCGACGGTAGCTCTATATGTTGAAGCGTAGTATTATTCTCAAAAGCCGTACCAGTACCTGCTACCGTATATCCATCGATAGTCGTAGGAATTACTATTTCCGTTTCACTTCCTTCATACGCAGTCAAATATGCCTTGTTTTCATGCATAACGTACGTATAATCACCGCTATTAACGTTGTTATAGCCATATTCAAGATTAAGTACGCTACCATTCCATTTTTCATTAAATCTTGCAGGTTGTGATTTTGCCTCTAATTTTATTGCAAGAGAAGAACAGCCGTAGAAAGCATTTTCTCCAATTGAACTAACTCTCACGGGTATCGTGATTGCTTCTAAATCTTCTACGTATGCAAACGCATATGCCCCTATTCTTTCACAACTTGCAGTTTGTATAAACGATACGCTCGCAAGCTTTGGTATTCTATCTGAATTTGCTTCTGCGTAGAAGAAATATTCAGGAATGACCTTTACAGCGTTTCCTATCTCTACTGCTATACCATCGGTCGCGTAACCAGAGTTATAGAATACTCCGTTGTTTTCCTCAAAATCAGCAACCTCTTTTGCATTATAAATAAAGCTTGATATATTTCTAGTTTCGTAAAACGCCTTGTTGCCAACGTAATTTACATTGATACCGATTTTTAACTCTTGGATGGCGGTACAGCCACTAAAAGCACCGTCTCCTATGCTAATTAAACTATCGGGAAGAATTGCGCTCGTTATGCCAGTACAACCAATAAACGCTTCGTTGCCTATAGTCTTCAATTTTTCGTTAAAAACTAGTGTTGTTAGGTTACCGGAACTTTCGAACGCATTGTCACATATGTCGGTCAATTCTTCAGGTAAAGTAAACTCATTACCCAAAAATCTCTTAAACGCGCCTTTTTCTATAACTTGTACGCTGTCGGGGATAACGACGCTTGAAAGTTGCGTATTTGCAAAGGTTGATTCTTTAACAACGGTTATTGTACTCTTCGTTCCATAATCGAACGATTTTATTCCCGAATATTCAAATGCGTGTGCACCTATCTCTGATACGGCGCCTTTGATTGCGAACTCTTGTAATGACGTCGTATTATAAAACGCATATGCCCCGATAGAGGTAAGCTTACTGTTTGAGAAGAATTTAACTTCACTTAATGATTTACAACCATAGAATGCATCTTCTTCAATCGTACGAACACTGCTAGGAATGAGCATACTTTCTATAAACTTACAGTTGTAGAATGCATATGCACCTATCGTGGTAAGTTTAGAACCGCTTTCAAAAGAAACTTTCTCTATGTCCGTATCGCCAAAAGCTTGCATTCCTATCGATGTGATAGTAGTCGGAATAATCACGGTATTTATACCTTCTATACCATTGAACGCATTGTTACCTATCTTCGTAACAGTATATTCCTCTCCAGCTATCATAGTCGTCGAAGGTAAATATATCACGCTGTCCTTTATTTCACCATTTACGCCTATGATGGTTAATCCCGTATCGTTGATTTCGTAATTAAAGTTTACGGCCGTGGGATTACGGTGAACTTTTGATAAAGCTTCACTATTGTCTTGCAATTCTGCATACACTGAATCCTTTACGAAAATGAGTGGCATTGTATCGACATCGCCAAAATTATCAGCTATTGCCGTTGCTGTAGTTACATTTTCTCCGTAATAAGTGATGACAGCTAAACTGTTGCAATTATCAAAATAACCGGTAGATAAATCCATATTGCCCGTTACGTTGATAGTTACTAGACCATCAACGTCGTCTATATAATAAGCAAGTTCTTCACTGACTACGGTTATTTCGGTAATAGACGTACATCCTACGTACACATTCTCTCCTACCTCAATTGCATTTTTGCTCTTAATTCCGTGGAATGCGTAACAATTAGCAAACGCACTTTCTCCTATACTAACAACGTTATCAAAGCATACGTCGTCGAATTCGATGGCGTAACAATCTAAAAATGCTTCTTTACC
Organism: Clostridia bacterium; assembly: GCA_045535785.1. Classification (GTDB taxonomy): domain Bacteria; phylum Bacillota; class Clostridia; order Christensenellales; family DTU072; genus CAG-1782. The sequence goes on along the minus strand of JAZSMH010000061.1, from coordinate 65,636 downwards.
TATAACTTCTACGTTATCGTGTACGTTGACGCTAATTATTCTCTTACAACCACGATACGCATAATCACCAATTACGTTTATTTGTGACGGCAAATTAGCGGTAACAAGATTCTCACAACCGTCGTAGATTTCTTTCCACTCACTATTGGTTACGGTGTTTGGAAATACCGCGTAAGTAAGGGATGTACATCCGCTAAAAATACCGTTACCTACCGAAATAAGACGTGAATCGCTGCTGTCTATTTGACATACGGAAAGCTTTGCACAATCTTTGAACGCATAGTCGCCTATATATTCAACGCTACTCGGCACGGTAACTCTCGTAAGGGTATTTATACCTAAGAAAGCTTCTTTGCCTATTCCCGTAACACCCGATAAAATGGTAACTATTTGCAAATTGTTAACACCGTAAAATTGTCTTTCTATAATTTCACCTTTGTTTATCGTTACCGTGTTAAAATTAATGGGAATGCTGATTTCTTTTTGCTCTTCTACCGTCTCTGCGAATAAGTCGGTAATGATTAACCCTTGATTAAGCTCAAGCTTGTTCAAATTATTATTTCCCAATAATAATCCTTCGCCAATAATTGTGTTCTCAGGAATTATAAACTCGCGAATTTGACAATTTTTAAATGCGTAAGCGCCTATTACTAGAAGATTTGAATTAAGCGTTACGTTCACAATGGGCGCGTTTTCGAACGCGCTTTCTCCGATGTTTTGCAAATCAGTAGGCGCGTTAAATTCTACAATATCAACGCTCTTAAAAGCTTTTGCACCTATCGAAACAACACTCGTAGGTAAAGTTAAACTCGTTAAAGCAGTTCCTTCAAACGCACTTTCTTCTATCGTAGTAAGTACTTCGTTGTTGCTAAAATCAACGGTAGAAAGCGAGTTATTTTGGGCAAAGGCAAATTTTTTGATTTCTGTCAAGTCTTTTCCTATTTCTACGTAAGCAAGACTTTCCATTTCTTTAAAAGCACCTTCATTAATCGTGGTGTAGCCTGCTCCAATTACTAATTCTTCTACGGTATCAAGTGCATTATAACAGCCTTCTTCTATAGCTACGTTCGTCCCGTCGTTATAGACACGTAGAGTTTTTAGAGCATTGAGCGCCTCACTCGACAACGTAATCACGTCGATATCTTCGTAAACGGTCAAATCTGCAAGCTCGTTGTCATTATCTAAAATACGTTCTCCTATTACTCTTGCAACGGCGTTAGATTGATTAGCGTTAAACGCAAATTTTCTTAAAACCGCCATATTCGCAAACGCATAATCGCCTATAGTGCTTGTTTCTTCACCTAATTCTATTCTTTGAATAACTGTATTATCATAGAACGCGTAAGGCGCAATAGACTTGATACCACTCATATCGCTAGCCGTTATCTCGGTAATTCCGTTCTTTCTACAATAATTTTCACTAATTCCTAGACATACCGTACCTAGTTTGGCTACGCCTACGTAATCGTCCTTCCAAGCAGTTCCTTCAAAAGCATAAGCACCTACAGAACTAATAGAAGTCTTGTCAGGAACGTTGACAATGGATAGTAAATTAACATTATAGAACGCATAATCGCCGATATTAGTCGTTGTTTGCGGAATATCAATGTTTAATAAATCTTTGCGCTCGCTAAACGCATACTCACCAATAGTAATTAACGTTGAGGAAAGTTTAATGGAAAAATCTCCTGCGGTAGTTTGATGCTCACTCATTCCAAATGCGTATGGCTCAATTTCCGTAATTCCTTCTGCCAAAGTAACTCTTTTTACAGAATAGAAATCATAGAAGGCTTTTTCGGCAACTTTTCCACTGCCTCTAGATACTGTGACTGCATATAGTAATTTAGGAACGTAAGTAATCTCCGAATTCTCACCATGAATAACGTAGTAACGATCCGCGTCTTCACTTTCTATTTCGCTAGAAAATAGTGCCGTTAACTTGCCACCGCCCAAAATTGTTCCTTTGGTCATGCTGTAACAGCCATCGAATACGTTACTACCCATTTCTTCTAGATTGCGTGCCTCTATTCCAGAAAATTTATAACAACTCTCAAAAGCATAAGAACCTATCTTCGTCAATCTATCGGTATCAACGAACTCAACATCTAATAAAATCGCACCCGAGAATGCTTTTTCGCCTATCGAAGCAACGGTAGATGGAATACTAACTACTTCTATTGCAGTACAACCCTCAAATAAGCCGTTACTGATTTCCGTGATTATAGAAAGTTGCATACCATTGACGCTTTCTAACCTCTCGCAACCGCTGAATGCATATTCACCGATGATTGCCGTCACTGAAGAAACGTCGGTTTCTATAAGACTTATACAATCTCTAAATGCGTTATTACCTATGCTTTCTACATAACAGCCGTCGTTGTAATATACGTTAGTTAAATTAGCACAGTTATAAAACGCATTGCTCTCTATTGTGGTTATTGTACTAGGCATATAAACAGAAACGACGTCTTGATTATCTTTGAACGCACCCTCGCTAATTGCCGTAACTATATATTCTTTTCCATCGTCGGTGGAATACTTATACGGTACGTAAACTTCGGTATCAGTTCCCGAATATCCTACTACTTTTCCGTCGAGATACATCAAGCCTTCGCTACTTTTTACGCTAACCCATTTTGCATATATCGTAACGTTGGTACTGAAAGAACATGGGAAGGTTACGGGACGTAAAAATTCGTCATCAAAATACCATCCGAAAAATTCGTATTCTTGAACGTCATCCCTTACTTTATCGATAGAATCGAAAGATTCGCCGATATCACAAGCCGTTAAATCGGTAATTTCGTCATCAAAGGTATTATCTACTAGCGTAATTGTGACGTAAGAATAAGCAACTATGGTAATATTAGTACTAACGTTCTTGTAACTTGGATTAACGTAGGTTACTTTTTCTCCGTCAACTATTTCTTGCATCCATTTTACAGAAAGATTCTCTTTTGTAGGAAGCTCAGGTATGCCCGTTACCACGCCATCTTCAACAGCAATCCTAGCAACTAATTTGCGAGCGCGGGTATAGTAAGCCGTCCCTTCCTTAAATTTAGTATGATCGGTAAGCACGTAACCCATTCCGTCGGCTACGTAATATATCTTTTCCGTTATTTTATCACCATATTTTACCACTGCAGGGGTATATACGTACTCACTATCGTAAAAGGATGCGTACAACGTATTTCTAGTATAAACGGCGTTAACGGTAGTATCTACTGAAATCCCTACGAAATTGACTACGTTCCATTCTCCCGTATATCCTTCTTTGTAGGGTACTTCAGGCACGTCGGAAATAGGCTTACCTACGTTAGCCGTTCTTGTTGCAACGATAGCTCCGTCTGCTACGAAGGTTACTGTATACAAATTCTTCGTGTAAATAGCGTTAACTTTGATGGGTTCGGTAATTTCATCAAAATCGGTAACGTCCCACTTACCTACATATCCTTCTTTTACAGGAACTTCAGGAATCTCGTCAAGATACCCGCCTGCTTCTACTTTGTAAGAATCATATAAAACTCCGTCAACGTAGAATTCTACGCTAACAAGCTCGTCAGAGCAAGCTGTGAGCATCATAATAAGTAGCATAATAGCACTTAAAATCAAAACAAGTTTTTTCGCTTTCATAGTTACCGAACCTCGCGCGTACTTTAATAAAAGTATATTATTTAAATTATTATACAATAAAGATATCCTTTTGGCAATAGTTTTTTGAAAAGGTTTTTTCCTTAAAATCTTCTTAACGACTGAACGATTATTTAATATTATTTTAAAGAACCCATATTACAATACAGTTGATAAATCCGATATGGATTGTCATTCATTTTGTTCCCTCTAGTAATGGCACGTCGACAGGCGTGCCTTTACGCATTAATAAAAGTATTTTTTTTGAACGTCGGCATATATTTTTTGATATGAACGTTATCTTTTGTCTTGTAACCCTTAGCGCGGGGCTAATTATGCTCTTTTCTGCTCCCGAACAATTCGTAAAGACTATGTCGGACGGAGCTATGCAAGGAATAACCTTTTCTATAAAACTTCTAGCAATATACACGGTGTGGCTCTCGTTAATGAAAATTTGGGAAAAATTAAAACTCGATACTCTTCTCTCTAAAAAAATGCAACCATTGCTAACGAAAATATTTCCTAACGAACAAGCGGAATGTTACGATAACTTATCCGTTAACCTTAGCGCAAATATTCTAGGTATGGGCGGTGCCGCTACACCCGCTGGAATTAAAGCAACGGAATTAATGCAAAATAACAAAAATCGAATAATGCTCCTTGTTATTAATTCTACGTCAATTCAGTTAATTCCAACAACGATTATTAGTATGAGAAGTTCTTATTCTGCTTCTTCAGATATAATTTTACCAACACTTATATCTACAATAATTTCTACACTCGTAGGTGTAATATTGGTAAAAATATTCGTAAAATGAATTATCTAATCCCCATTGTAATAATAATGACGGTGATAGCTTCTATCGTAAAAAAAATATCTCTATACGATAGCTTCGTTCAAGGCGCAAAAGAAGCTATGCGCTTAACTATCACATTAATGCCATTCGTAATAAGTGTTTTTATCCTTATAGAATTATTTGAAAAAAGTGGACTTAATGATAGACTAAGTAAACTTTTGGAAATCCCTTTATCTTATATTGGTATCCCAAAAGAACTTATTGGATTAATAATCGTAAGGCCACTATCGGGTAGTGCTTCGCTTGCTAGTCTAGAGAATATACTTTCTACTTACGGCCCCGATAGCTACGTAGGAAAATGTGCCTCAGTTATTTGTGGGGCCAACGATACTATACTTTATATCGTCGCCGTATATACTGCGAACGTAAAAAATAAAAAAATCGCTATAAGTATTCCCATTTCGATTTTTGCAAGTTTTTTGGGTGTAATTATAGCATGTTTTTTGTGTAGATTTTTATAAAAAATATATTAAATATCGATTGATAATTTGTATACGATATTTTTAGAAATCCCGTACTTTTCGGCAACCGTTTTTGTTGCAGTTTTTTTATCAATTCCACCAAAAATTAATTCCGATAATTCGAAGCGTAATTTGTCTTCGCTTACTTCTTCTTTTACTCCGTCAGGTCTACCAACTACGAATACGAATTCTCCTTTTTGATTTTCTATCGTAATACCGGACAATCTACCTACGATAACTTTTTCATGAATTTTCGTTATTTCTTTGACTGCGTAAAGCGGGCGGTCACCTAAGTTGTCGTAAAGCACCTTGATAGTGTCCTCAACGTCGTGCGGTGCTACGTAAAACACTAAATTCGTGTCTATATCTTTGTACGGCAAGAGTAATCTCGTTATATCCTTTTTCTTTTCTGGCAAAAAGCCTATGAAGGAAAAACTACCGTCAACACCCGTAAGGGCAATTGCGCTTACTACGGCGCTTGCACCCGGAACAACGGTGTATTCGTATCCGCGATTAAGTAATTCTTTTACTACTGCGCTACCTGGATCACTAATGCAGGGCATTCCTGCATCGGAAACAAGAGCAACGTTTTTACCTTCGTTAAGTAGAGTAATAATTTTTTCCGCGCCCTCTTTTTCCTTATGCTTATAGTAGCTCATCAAGGGCTTTTTTATATCGAAATGAGTGAGCAAAGGCAATGTATGTCGAGTGTCTTCACATGCGATAACGTCAACGGACTTAAGAGTCTCTAACGCTCTTATCGTCATATCCCCTAAATTTCCTATCGGTGTTGCTACCATATAAAGCTTGCTCATTTGTTATAAATTCTCCTTGCCGTTTCGGTATAAGTACCGTCTTCGTTGTATACGATAAGTGGTGTAGGTAACGTTAATGAAGGCTTTGCGCCTTTTTTACCCTCAATTACGAATACGTCTATTTCTTTTGATGCTTTCGGCTGTATAAAGCGAATTTTTTTCGGTTCTATCCCACAGTTTCGCATTGCGCAAATTACGTCTACAAGTCTTCTTGCTTTGTTAACCATGTAAAACGTCCCGCCAAATCTAAGTAGCTTAGCGCCCCACTCAACACATTCTTCTACCGTTAGACATACTTCGCTTTTGCAAATATCCTTTTCGGAATATTCGTCTTTGTCACCAACTAAATCGGTTTTGTCGTAAGGAGGATTGACTGTGACCACATCGAAGCCACTACCTATTATTTTCGTGCAGCCTTGAACGGGCGCGTTGATTATTTTTATACTCTCTTCAAGTCCGTTGTATTTTACGCTGCGCGTAGCCATATCGGCAAGTCGCGGCTGTATTTCTATCCCATAGATAAGCTTCGGCGAGAATTTTGCGTGAATCAGCAAGGCTATCACACCACTACCCGTACATAAATCAACTACTTTATCCGTTTTTTTTACGTTAACGTAATTTGATAGCATAACGCTATCCGACGTAAAGCAATATCCGTCTGGTGATTGAATAACGTGATAATCTTTTATCTCAAGGTCGTCTAACCTTTCGTGCTCTTTTAACATAAGTTAATTATATAAAAAAATTGCAACCTTGTCAAAAAAATACCGTATTTGAGTAGACCAACGAAAATAAAAGTTGTATAATGTTATAGAAAAATATCCTTTGGAGGTAATATATATGCCATTAGTAACAAGTACCGAAATGTTCAAGAAGGCTTACGAAGGCGGTTATGCTATAGGTGCTTTCAACGTAAACAATATGGAAATCATCCAAGGTGTTGTTGAAGCAGCAAAAATCGAGCAAGCTCCTCTTATCCTTCAAGTATCTAGCGGTGCAAGAAAATACGCTAACCCCACTTATCTTATGAAGCTCGTTGAAGCAGCAGTTGAAGACAGCGGTCTTCCTATCTGTATGCACCTTGACCACGGCGACACTTTCGAACTATGCAAAGATTGCGTAGACAAAGGTTTCACCTCAGTTATGATCGATGCATCTCATCACAGCTTTGAAGAAAATATCAAAATCACCAGAAACGTAGTAGAATACGCTCACGATCACGGTGTAGTAGTTGAAGCAGAACTTGGTAGACTTGCAGGTATCGAAGATGCTGTTAACGTAAGCGACAAAGACGCTGCTTATACCGATCCCGACCAAGTACAAGAATTCGTTGGTAGAACGGGCGTTGATAGTCTTGCTATTGCTATCGGAACCAGCCACGGTGCATTCAAATTCAAGGGCGAACCCAAACTTCGTTTTGACATTCTAGAAGAAGTTGGCAAACGTCTACCTAACTTCCCCATCGTACTTCACGGTGCAAGTAGCGTTCCTCAATATCTAACCGATCAAATCAACGAATACGGCGGAAATATGCCTGGTGCACGCGGTGTTCCCGAAGAAATGCTCCGTCAAGCAGCTTCTATGGCAGTATGTAAAATCAATATTGACTCCGATATCCGTATGGCTATCACCGGAACCTTGAGAAAGTACTTCAAAGAAAATCCTTCTCACTTCGATCCTCGTCAATATCTAAAGCCCGCTCGTCAAGCTGTAATCGATATCGTAAGACACAAGCTTGTTAACGTACTCGGTTGCAACGGAAAGGCTTTTAACTAATCTTTACTTAAAAAGTAAAAAACGCACTGCTAATTTGCAGTGCGTTTTATTTTTTTGTGTTTATTTACGTCCGAAAATACTTGTTATTGAGTTTTTCAAAAGTTTTTGAAAGTATAGGGAACAAACATGGAAATACGATTAAATTCGTTACTATTTGAGTTATATAAAATACCGCTCCACGAGTGTAGTATATGGCGAATTTTGCCCAAAAATCCCCTTTTATCCCACTAAATAAACCTACGTCTATCAATGACGAAAGAACGCCGAAACAAGTCGTTAGCACTGCGCTAACTAGAGTAATTATCACTATATTATTTACTTTGAATCGTTTTAATAGCCAAAAAATCAAACAAACAACGTTCCAATGAATGATATATGATAATACCCAAGTGCCCATACCGAAAATGAAAGTTTCTATTAGTACAAAAAGGGAAGTTGCTATCAAGCCCATCCAACCAAAACAATAGCCATACAATGCGCAAAGTATAGTAACCACTTCTACGTTGGGGATAGCCATGAGCGCAAGTTTGCCTGCGTTAAGCGTTGCCGTCATTACGGCAATGAGAGCGAGTTTTTTTGCACTAATAAAAAGTTTTCTTTTCACCTTAGAAGGTAACTAAACTTACTAAGATAATCGTGCCATTTTCTACCGTCATACTGTTGACTCCCAAACCACTACTTGTTAGCAACGTGCCGTTGTAATCAAAAGTGGTTGCATAAGCACTTACGTCGAAGTCGCTAGATTTGTTAGTATAAAAATATACGTAAGAACCGTTGGTCGCGTTTTCTATCACGTTGCCTACTCTCTTGAAATATGCACCGTAGGTAGAAACCGTATAGTCAAGCACTACACCTTCGTTGGTTTCTAGATACTTCAACGCATCCATAATGCCGTTATCTTTTACCATAGAAACGTCTAGTGTAAAGACTTTGTAACCACTAGGCTCGTCCAAAACGATAGAAAACGTACCGCTAGAATTGTTATTTTTCTCTTCACGACAAGCGACAAAACAACAACTTACGCAAAGCAATACTGCTATTGCAAGAACAAAAACTCTCTTTTTCATAAAAAAACCTCCGAAATTTTCTTTCCGAGGACAAACAAAACTACCGCTCCACATATAGAGCTGAAAGTAGGTTCTCAATTTGCCCAAGAACTTTCCTTTATTTATCGTAAAGTAGGCATTCCGACTTTGACGGCAATGGCTTTTGCGACGGATTTTCACCGCACTTTCCCTATCAATACGCTTATATTTTAACTCAAAGTTTGCGTACTGTCAAGGCGTAAACGTAGGCACGACGCTTTTTTGGTTGACGAAAAATTAATCCTAGGTTATAATCGATACATGGTCGCGCGCGCGTGCGCGCACGAAAAGGAGATACTAATGTTAAAACTTATTGATATTGTAAAGACTTATGGTGAAGGTGAAAATGCGGTTAACGCATTAAAGGGAATTAATCTTTCCTTCCCTGAATACGGCGTCACTTCTATACTTGGCGCGAGCGGATGTGGAAAAACCACGTTACTTAATATCATAGGCGGACTCGATAAATATACGTCGGGTGACCTTCGTATAGATAATGTCTCTACCAGCAATTTTAAGAGTGCCGACTGGGACACTTATAGAAATCATAACGTAGGCTTTGTTTTTCAAAATTATTATTTAATTCCACATCTATCCGTTCTTGAAAACGTTATGCTTGCACTTGATCTTACCGGCATAAGCGCTGATGAACAAAAAAGACGCGCAAAGGACGCCCTCCAAAAAGTAGGACTTGAGGATCAACTTAAGAAAAACCTAAACAATTATCGGGCGGACAAGCACAGCGCGTAGCTATTGCAAGGGCAATAGTAAATAATCCCAAAATTATACTCGCCGATGAACCTACGGGCGCACTTGACAGCGAGAACTCGGTACAGGTGCTAGATCTATTGCGCAATTTAGGAAAAGAATCGCTAGTAATCATCGTCACACACAACGCGGAACTTGCGGAAAAATATAGTGACCGCATAATAAAAATGCTAGACGGTAACGTGGTAAGCGACGAAATAATTAACGAAATAAAAAATGATTTTGTAGATAGATCAACGACTCAAGCAAAAAAGACAAAAAAGCCTAATATGGGTATCTTTTCCGCATTAAAAAATAGCCTAAAGAACTTATATTACAAAAAAGGAAGAACAATTATAACTGCCATTGCAGGATGTATCGGTGTGGTAAGCATATCGCTAATATTAGCACTTAACTCCGGATTCAACGCATATGCAAGCAACTATCAAAAGGAATCCTTATCTAAATATCCTATTACCGTCAATAAGACTCAATCTTCTATCGACGATATTTCTGGAATAGTATCTAACATGAGCGGAAACGACTTCTCAACGCTAGATACCGTTGCTATTATGGATATATTAAGTAACGATAAATCTAGCATGACGGCTTACACTGAAGAACAAAAAGTTTACATAGAAAAGCTCATAACGGGGCTTGGCGCAAGTCTAGACGATTTAATGAAGGAAAACGATACAACGGATTTTAAAAAGTACGTCGACGAAAATTTTGACACGTCGATAGCTACTATTAAATATGACTATGACTTAACTCTCAACGTTTTTAATCAAAAGATAAACGAGAATGGCTTGACTACGTATTCTCAAATTTGTCCTTTGGGCACGCGAACAGCTAACAGCCTCGATTCCCTCAATTCCTTCTTATCGCTAATTGGATTGCGACTTAGCACGAACGACATAAATAACGTACGCGCTGCGCTTGACAATATCGACTTCTGGGATGCACTCGTCAGTGATGAAAGCGTGCTTAACTCTCAATATGATCTTCTTTCTGGACGTTGGCCCGTTGATGACAAGGAAAACGACGTATACGAAGCTGTACTAGTCGTTGATAAATATAACCGCATAAGCGACGCATCCCTTTATGCCCTCGGCTATATAGAGTTCATGGATCTACTTCAAAGTCTACTCGTTAACTCAAAGGATATCCTTTCTAAATTAGTAGGGGCAGAAATTGATCTCAATCTCGGCAAGGAATTAGACCTTGAATACGACTTCAACGAATTCATAGGAAAGGAATTCAAGCTCTTACTTGAATCAGATTACTATTCGATTAATGAAGACGGCTTATATGAAAATAAGAAAAACGACAAGGCTTTCGTTAATGCACAGCTTAACAACGCTACAACGGTAAAAATATCGGGAATAGTGCGTTTGAAAAATACCGTATCGTCGGGCTGTATCAACGGCGATATAGGCTTTAGCGATAATCTCGTCACACACATAATAGATTCTACAATTGCATCCGACGTGGTAAAAGCACAGACTGCAGAATACGAAAAATACATGGAATTAGTTGCTACCGAGCAATATCAAGAGTATCTCAATCTTCTTACTGCACTTAGCAAAGGTGACAAGACTATGGACAATCTATCACCTGAAGAGCAAATGCTATTTATTAGTCAAAGCACCATCAATATTAAAAGCGTAGTTAGCGGTAGAGAAAATATGACGGACGTAAGTGGTTACGACACGTTAATGCTTGACCTTGGTGTAAAAGACAAAGATGAACCTAATTCCATCATGTTCTTCCCTACTAACGTAGAAGCAGTTAAATCTATAGAAAGCTTTATCGCTGATTATAACGTCATTATGCAAGAAAAATATGACAACGGTGAAACACAGTTCAACAAAACTATCGAGTATAAAAACGAGCTAGATAGCATAATGAATTCTTTGACGGATATGATATCTACTATCACCTATATCCTTGTAGCTGTAACCTGTCTAGCAGTAATAGTTAGCCTATTTATGGTAGGAATAATCATGTACATATCGGTACAAGACAGAACAAAAGAAATAGGTATATTACGCAGTATGGGTGCCCGAAAGTTGGATATTATGTATATATTTAATGCAGAAACGATGCTTTTAGGATTGTTAAGCGGTCTACTAGGCGTCACTATAGGATATGCAATATCACCGCTCGCTAACATGCTATTAACGTCCTACTTAGACATATCTAATTTGATTCAACCTATATGGTGGCACTCGTTAATTTTGATCGGAGCATCGGTAATTCTTACCGCTTTATCAGGTCTTGCACCAGCAATAATGGCTGCTAAAAAAGATCCTGTGGTGTCTTTGAAAACTGAGTAAAAATTAGCATTAGTTTTTAGCGAAGGTAAAATAATAGTAAAACTTCTTGCAATAATTCTTCGATAATTGTATAATTATCCTGTACGATAATCTAAAAAACACATTTATAGGTAAAAGGGGTAATTATCTGTGGAAAAAATTGCTATTATTGATATTGGTTCCAACACTGCAAGAATAGTTGTTGCTAACGTTCTTCCAGGCGGTTATTTCAACGTAGTTGACGAGCTTAAAGAACCTGTTCGCCTCGCAAAAGGAATGGAGGTAAACGGTTATCTTCGTCCTTTGCGTATTCAGCAAATGATAAAAACGCTCAAAACTTTTAAGAATCTCTATGAAAGTCACAAAGTAAATAAGGTCTTTGCCTATACTACAGCTGCTGTTAGAAGAGCAAAGAATAAGAAAACGTTCATTGACGAAGTTCTTAGCCAATGCGGAATTAAATTAACTGTACTTACGCAAGAAGAGGAAGCAATGCTTGTTTATACCGGCGTTATTAACTCTATGGACGTACCGCGTGGCGTAATCATCGATATTGGTGGTGCAAGCATAAAACTCATCCATTATAATCGTAGAGTCCTCCTAACTCAAGACACTTTACCTTTTGGTGCTGTTACTTTAACGGAAAAATTCGCAGAAATTTCGGACGGATTCGAAAGAGCAAAACTTATAGAAGAATACGTAACCGAGCATCTTGATAAAATTGAATGGCTAAAAGAGCTCGAAGAAGACGTACAACTTATTGGTGTCGGTGGAGCTATCCGCAATCTAGGCAAAATCAATCGTAAATTCAAGCGTTATCCTCTTGACATGGTACACAACTACCATATCTCTATGGATGACTTCAATGATATCTACAATTCTCTAAAAGGTGTAGACATAACGAAGCCTATTAGAATCAAGGGATTATCAAGTGCTCGCGCGGAGATTCTTCCTGCTGCTCTAAGCGCCCTATCCGCATTCCAAAAAGCAACCAATTTTAACGAACTAGTCGTATCAAGCGCCGGCTTACGCGAGGGTGCAATGTTCCGTTATGCCGTTCCTAGCACTATGGAAAAACCTTTGGTTGACGTCCTCGGTCATAGCATCTATACAATGCTAAGCAGTTTCAACATGAATATTGCTCACGCTGAGCACGTTTTTGATATATCTTTGCAGTTATATCGCCAATTGAAGGTATTGCACAAACTTCCGCGTTGTTATATCAAGGTACTACGCGTTGCTGCACAACTTCACGATATTGGTAGCAGTTTCAAATATTACGATCATCCAAGGCATTCTTTTTACTTGATACTCCATAGCAATCTATATGGTATCCAACAAAAAGATTTGGTTATGGCCGCACTTGTTGCAGGAATGCATGGTAATACGCCTTTTGATGGTACCGAAATGCAACCCTACCTAAGCATGCTAACAGAAGAAGACATCGAAGCCGTCAAAAAATTGGGCGTAATCGTGCGTATAGCAGAGTGCTTCGATCGCAGTATGAGCGGTGTAATTCCCTCTCTTACTTGTGATATATTGGGCGAAAGCGTTATTCTTAAACCCGACTCAACCAACGATTGCACGTTAGAAATTCAAGATGCAATGCGTGCTGTGGGTGATTTTAAAAAGGCGTTCAAGAAGAATCTTGACATTCTTTAATAAATGAATGATTTTACCATTATTCTAGCATCTGCATCTCCCCGTCGGAGAGAACTTCTTCATAAAATAACGGATGATTTCGTTATTGACGTACCGTATTGTGACGAGATAAATTCGGGAGAACCTGCATACGTTGCTCGTGAGAACGCCACCTTAAAAGGTAGATCACTTGAAGGTGATTTTGTCATTGCCTGTGATACGCTTGTCACTCTTGATGGTGAGATATTCGGGAAACCACATAACTACGACGATGCCGTGCGTATGTTAAAAAAATTATCGAATCGGACACATGAGGTTATTAGCGGTGTTTACGTTAGACGAAAAAATGAAGAAACAATTTATAGTGAAAAAAGCGAAGTAACGTTTCACCTATTAACGGAAGATGATATAAAAACTTATATAGAAAAATTCCAACCTTTTGACAAAGCTGGAAGTTATGGAATACAGGATGGAATGATAATCAAAAGCTTTGCAGGTAGCTATGACAACGTAATGGGCTTACCCACGGAAAGCTTGCGCGAGATACTAAGGAAGTACATAAATGTCAAAGAAGAACGTAGTGATAACATTCGATAGCGCACATTTTTGCGTTGTCAATAACGGACAGTTGATTGCTGACGAACCATCAGTTATTATTCGCAAGAAAAGTGAATCGCCCGTTGTAATCGCCGTAGGCAAAGACGCCTATTCTTTGAAAAAAATTCTCGCCGAAAATCAAATGGAGATCAACCCATTTCGTCAAGGAAAAATCTTGGACGAAATTTCTGCAAAGCTATTTATAAAATATCTATTAAAAACAAAGCTAAAAATAAGCACGCTATCTAACTTGTACGTAATCGTACCAACAGGTATATTAGAGGAAGACGAAGACTGTATAGAAAGAGTCTTCTTATCCTGCGGATACAATAACGTTAACTTAATAAAACGCGCGGATATATTGACAAAAATACTCTTGCTAAATGGTAAACACGCAGTAACCTACGTTGACGAAGATACAACGGAATTAATAATATCCGACAACCAAGGAAGTTTCTCTTCTTACGCTATCGATTTAGCAATATCCGCTTTGAGCGAAAACTTGCGCGACTATTTTTTACGCACCAACAAATTAAAGTTAACCGTTGATGAGTCGCTAGTTCTTGCAAGAGAACACTGTTCTTTATCTCTATACGACAATACGAAAATCATAGCAAAAGGCGTTGACTCTATAACTGATGCAGAAAAATCAGTAATTCTTTATGCACGTGACTTATTCCATATAACTAGTGCTATATATAGGAAAATCACCGACCTTATCAAAGCCGTGTTATTAGATATACCAAATGAATTATCGAGTAAAATTGTTGATTCGGGTATCATTTTGCTTGGTAATGGTTGCCTAATATCTGGTATACAAGAATTTATTTATAAAGAAACCACTATTGGGTGCATACAAGAAAAGCCTTATCAATATATGATGGAAAGTTTTGCTTCACTATACTTTAACGATAATCCTATGGAATAAGTACAAAAGCCCGCAATTAAAGCGGGCTTTCTTAATACTAACGTAAATTACGCTCTAACGCTAACTTTTTGCTTGCAACGTCCAAGTTCTACGTTATCTACTCTTCTATTCTCTAATTCTTTACGCGGATTCTTGCTTTCTTCAAAGCGGTAGTCGATGCCGTTATCGTCGATATATCTATCTATTACTACGTGACTAGACACTCTTGATATATCGGAATTAACTTGTTTTTGGTATTCAAAGAAAATTGCCTTATCGTCAAGACTATTGATATCAACGTAGTCTTCCATAGTAGCGGTGTTGGTGACGGTATTCTTAAGGACGTTGCGGATATATTCTTTTTGCGGACCGAATGCAATAAGTTCGGGGAAAGCACCGTTAGGAATAACTTGTTGCCATTCTTTACCTTCCACGTTCTTTAGAATTTCTGCAACCTTATGAAGGTGGGCTATTTCCATCATTAAGTGTTGTTCCCAAACAGTCTTAATATAGGGATCGGTTTCGTCCTTAAAGCATGAATAATATAGATAACACTCGGTGTATTCGTGATTCAACCAACATTCTAACCAAGTGGTGTTTACGTCCATTAGTGAACCATATAGCGACACGTGTTGTTCTTCTATCATGCCGATTTCTGCATACAATTCTCTACCAAGGTCGGACGTGTAGAAGCCCGTTTGGTTCATATAGTAGTTCATTGTTTGTTGTTCTGCTGCGGTAATAATACTTACGTTAAGTTTTGTAATAGGATCTGCTGTCTTGAAATCGGTATAGCGTTTTACGTCGTCGTAAGGGTGACGGTGTTCGCTAACCGTAGGTCTACCGGGGGTAATCTCGGTATAGCCACCTACTAGTCTCTCTGCGTGAACACCCATTTCCATATCTAATAGATTAGCATATCTATATAGATGGTCGAAGTCTTCAAGTAGAGCGAACTCCATAGCGCGCTTTACGTAAGCGTTCTTCTCTCTTTGGGCGAGTATTGCGGTAAGGTCAACTGCAAGCTGTTCATAGCTAATAGTGGTTTCTAAAATGGTTTCGTTGACGGGTTTTAGATTACTGATGCGCTTTTGTTGTTGTTGCTCTGTTCTTCTAATCGCGGCAAGTTCTCTACGAATATCGTTGTTGTTACAATGACGGAAAAATTGATGGCTAAACCAATTTGCTTCGTACTCGGTGCCGTTCATTAAAATACAACGAACCTTGGTATAAGGATCTACGTCGTACTTATCGTAGGCTTTTGGATAAATTTTTTGCCAATCCATATATAGTGAATCGACCTTTTGCGGTTTTTCGTTAAACGGATTAAAACTCATATTCATTAATCTCCTTTTTTTTGATAGATACAATGATTATTGTCAAAAACACCGTTTGTATACTTTTTTTAGCAATAAAAAAAACGCCCTTTCGGGCGTATATTTTTTTGTTTGTATTAATTCTTATGGATAGGAATTAAGGTAAAGTGTAAGATATGTTCTGCTGGGATAATTACGTATTGAGGTAAAGGCTTGCCGTCGTTGGTAGTGCCTATACCGCTTACTATTGCGTTGACGTCGACGTAAACACCGCTTTGTTCGCACTTCTTGCCACTATGATAGCCGTCGTAGATTTCTTTATCGCTATAAGGGCTCACTCTTAATTGATAAGGATTCTTATTAGCTACGAGCATTATTCCGTCACCGTGGTCGTCAACGATTTCGGCATATCTTACGTCGGTACGGTTGCCTGCTTCTTGCAAGGTGGTGAGTTTTGAGAACGTTTTATCTACGTTATGTGCGTAGATACCCATAGTGGTATGTTCTTTCATATCGATATAGTTATCGCTTTCGCCATTGCCGTAGTAAATAACGTTACCGAAGGTGTTACGCAAACGAAGTTGTTTTCCGAAGCAGTCCATAACGGGAAGACCGCGTCTTAAAGGCGTAAGCACGCTAAATACTTCTATCTCACCGCTTGCGCGTACGATGTATTTATCTTGAATTGCAAAGTTTTCTTTTTTACCTTGCATTATTACGCTCTCGATATTGACGTGGACTTCTTTCTTGTTGTTACTATTCTCTATCTCGAAGTCTTTTACTTCCATTCTATGCGTCGGGAATTGTTCGTTCATGTTGCGGACGAAAGGACGATAGATATTAGTAACGAAGCTTCCTGCGCCTTTTGCTTTGCTTTCGGGCTTGAGCACGTCCTTACCCATTATGCTATAACGAGTGATACAGCCTAGTGATTTATTGAAAGTAACCGCACCGCAGTCGAATTGGATTTCTACCGTGTCGTACAATTCGGTGAATTTCAAATCTTCTTTACCTATGGTAGGCTCGATACGTGGAAGTTCTTTGTTAAATACGTGTTGTTCTACGCTTACCGTTTTGCCCGTAGTTTTATCTACGCATTCAACGTTAAGGTAACAGTCGCCGTCGATATGTCCGCAAACGAAATCGTATTCTTTGTCGCTACCCGGTAAAATGTCGGGATCAATTTCGCTAACGGTAACGGGATGTCCGTTTTGCATAACTTTTAGAACGAGTTTATATTTAGCCGTGGTAATGAACTTATTTAAGTTACTTATTACAATGGTAGATAAATCTTGCGACAATTCGGTCTTAATGGGGCGATAGATATATTTGATGCTATCGGCAGCGGGATAAGGCTTTCTATCATAGGTAAACAAGCCTACCGCTTTGTTGCCCGAATCTTTTACAAAATCGTCGGTAAAGTGCGCTACGCATCCGCCCATACAGCAAGGCGAATTAGAGATAAGGTCTTCGTATTCGTGCATGGTCGCACAACCGATACCTTTTGAATATGCGTACTTGGTGAAGAATACGGGTTTTTTACCCATAGTGTCGTTGATTAAGTCAAGCACACCGTTAATGGTAGGATAGCATGCGCTAACCGCGTCACCATTGTTACCGTAAGAAAGTATGGGCTTATCCATCCATTCTTTTAACATATTGGTTGCACTCTTAATGCAACGCGTGTTACCGTCTTCTACGAATTGATAGAACGGAATATTAACGCAGTCTTTATCGCGCGAATAAGCGTATTCTACAACGGTATTTATCAACTTCTCGAACTTACCGTTGTTGACTACCGCTTGGCGCATTTTTTCGTTAATTTTGCCACAACCTTGGGTGTTGATACCTAGTCTAGGCAATACGAAAAGACCTATTTCTTTGCAATATCTTACCATCTCCGCACTTACGTAGTGCAAAGGTTGAATCATGTTAAAGCCGTAGTCTTTGATAAGCGCAAGGTCTTTCTTTACGTCGTTGTCGGTAAGAAGCTCGCCACGCGTATTGTACAAAGGATTGTACGTAACACCACGAAGTTTGATAGGTTTATCGTTGTAAAAGGCGGTGTCGCCTACTATATCTAGATGCGAAAAACCAACTTTTATGGGGGTACATTCGCTAACGAAGCCATTCTCAACTACTTTAATGAATAAGTCGTAAAGTTTGGGATTCTCGATAGAATATCCGATGAAATTACCTGCAATGCCGATAGTTATAAGATTATCTTCTATTTTAGTTGTCTTTTCAAAGATAGTTTCGTTATCGTTCTTAAGTTCTATTTTTACGTTAGCGTTGCTTCCTGCGAACAAGAAAGTCATATCAACGAGATATTCGGGGCCTTGTTTTCTTACCAAAATATCGTAGTCAACTAGACTGCAAGGACGAGTACGGATAAGGGTTACTTCCCCTATGATACCGCTTGCGTTGAAATTATCACCGCCGTCCAAGAATGCAAGGGGCGTCCATTTCTTTACAATAACGACAATTTCGTTCTCGCCTAGATTTAGATAAGAGCTGATATCGAATTCTGCGGTGCCAAGCATACTGTAACCAACGTATCTTCCGTTAACGTGAAGTTCTATACTGCCGTAAACTTTGCTAAACGAAATTATATGACCGTTGGCGGTGTCACCGATATTGATTATCTTCCTATAAATACCCGTACTGTTAGGGGTAGACGTAGGAATAATCTCAAAGGTCTTCAAATTAGCATCGAAAGGATAACCTTGGGTGAATTCGAAGGGTTCGTAACCCGCGCTCTCCCACGTACAAGGTAAATTTATGCTATCCCAACTAATGCTATCGCTTCTAAACTCGGTGGGTGGATTGCTTCTAAAGTATGCAAAATCCCAACTTCCAGATAGACTAACTACTCTATCGCTACGCTTCCTTACCGTGAACGCGCCCGTACCTAAGCTTGCTCTTTCGCCCGAATATGGTACGAAGTACGCTCTAGCGGGAAGAACGTTTTCGGAAAGTTCTCTCAACGAGAAAATTCTCTTATTTACTCTATAACCGAAGTTCTTACAACGAAGATCTATAGATTTTTCTAAAATTTCTTCAACGTTAACTAGGTTTAGATATTCACTTGCGATATGTTCACCCGTGAATTTATTAACGTATTCAACCAAAAGTTTTATACCGGCATCGTATTCACCTAGGTACATATCGTAGCCTATTGCTCCGCCGGGGGCAATGGTAGGTAAGAAAGTGCCTATCTTTTGGTCGCTTTCACCACGAATTTTGAACACGTTGATTTTTATATCGCTACTATCGATAAACGCTCTAGTATTGATTACTTCTACGTGTCTATTGTTCTTAATGAGCGCTCTCAAAGGACGAGCAGCATACTTATACAAAAGTGCGTTCTTGCTAGGCTCGTTGTTATTGCTAAATAAGGGTTGCTTTGCTTTATTTACAAACGTATTCTTAAAATCTTTGACAAAAATACCGCCGAAACCGTCTTCTTTGGTAAGGGTGTCTAGATATTCGTCGAACTTAGCGGAAGCTTCCGTCTTGCCTATTACAAAATCGGTTACTATAACGGCTTTTTTGACAGTCAATACGTCGTTAATAGCCTTGTTAATACTAGGCGCAGTCAATACGTCTGCATTACGTAAAAAGTCAATATTTGCTACGCAAACAACGGTATCGTTGTAAGCGTTAACCTTTGCGTTGAATGCCTCAACAAATCCTTGTGCATTGTTATAAATATTCGCTTTTTTACCGCGTTTAGCAAATTTTTGCATATTGGTAACGGGATTAGTTGTTACGATAATACCGTGTTTTTGACAAGCAAAATAAAAACTAGAAGGCATTATTTCGTCAACTAAAACTGCATTTAGGTTATGACTTTTTAGTAAAAGCATATCTTTTTCGTAGTCACTTTGAGTCATAACGTTGCCGTTTGAATTAACTACGCAATCGTAGTGTACGCCCTTTAATACATACGGAGCACCGCTTACGTAGACTTCTTTTTCTTTTATCTCAACGCTACCAAAACCTACTTTGACAGGAACGCATTCAACTTCTTTATTTTCTAAGAAAATACTTACGTATAAGTCGTAGAGATAGGGATTCTCGGGTGAATAGGTCTTGTAATCTCCGCTCAAAGTGAACTTAACTTTGCCGTCGATAACTTCCGCAGATTGCACGCTTTTTACGATTTTCTTATCATAAAGTTCTATTCTGGCGGTTACTTTATCTCCACCTTTTACCGTTAATTCTAGCTCTGCATTCTTCTCTACGTCGCAAGAATTTACGTTAATAACGTAACTTTCTAGATAAGCATTTTTACGAGTTGTTAAGCTTACGTTACCTACGATTCCCCTTAAATTAGGTAGCTTAACGTCGGAAAATTTCGTCAAAGACGAGTTATCGGTAACGGCAATTATTAGTTCGTTATCACCTAAAACAACGTTTTTAGACAAGTCGAATTCGCCACTTCCCGTCATCGAATAGCCAACGGACTGACCGTTAAGAAGAACTTCTACAAAACCGTAAACCTTGTCGATATTCAAAAAATATTGGTTATCAATATCGTCGATATTAACGACCTTGCGATATATACCCACAAGATTTTGGGATGATTTTTTGTGCTTTTTTGATGAATTGTTAAAAATATCGTACGTTTCCCAAGCGGAAGGAACGGTTATTGATTGCCAAGCAATTTTGCTTGAATCAATCTTACCTACGGGCGCGGGCGCGTAATAAAAATCCCAACTGCCGTTCAAAACAGCATAGCGTGAACTCTCCGCGGAATCATTCCACGAAGAAAAGCCACACGCGCTTGCTCCCGAATACGGAACAAAATCGGCACGCGGTGCCGTCAAACCTAAGCTAGGTGCAAAAGCACATAGGCATAGGCCTTGTATTAAGTTGTATATCATAAAGGCATTTTCCTTTAAATTCTAAATTTATTTTTTGCAGTCAATACCCGTAAGCACCGCTACTACTCCCCTTATCCGTAGTCAACGCTTAACGGAAAATAAAAGACTCTTGCTTTTATTATATTAACTAGTGTTTTTATTATAACAAATGCGCGCGAATAACGCAAGGGTATAGTTTGAATTTTTTTCGGTAAAAAACGCGATTTTTATAAAAAATCACAAGAAAATGAATCTGTGCAATTTTTGATGATTTTTTTATAAAATGAAAAAAACGGATATTGATTCCGTTTTTTTACTATTTATTTGTAGCATAGGATACAAATAACTATATTTTTACTAGCTTTTTGATGGGGATAACCACGATCATCGATATTACTAGATTGATTGCCCAGAATATTATTTGCTTAGGCATTCTTATCACGTAATACGCCCAGAAAGAATACTTAGCAGACATATAGTAGTAGTACATACTGATGGTATTAAGGTTGGTACAAATAAGCAATATGAATAGGTACGATATTATAGTAAGTACGATTAGTTTGCCTTTTTTGTCCGCGCCTTTTTTCTTAGCTATCATAAATACGAGCCCAGATATAACGCCTATAAGACCGCTTACTACCGTAACGGCGGGATTAAACGCACCGCCCGTCGAATTAATGAGCCAACCGAGTGCATCACCGCAGGCACCCACTAAGAATCCCCATATAGGACCTAGTATTGCACCGCCTAAAAAACAAACGGTATAATTAAAGCTAACTGCATTACTTGAATTGACACCGAAATACAAAGTAAAGATATTCGCTACTACGCTGAGCGCGGTAAAGAGCGCGGTGTAGCAAATTTTTTTAATTCTCGCTTTTCTTTTTTCCTTCATAAAAAAATAACCTCCAATACAGGTGGCCATTTACGAAAAAATAAATCTCTCGCAACGGACGCAACAAGACATCGCAACGTACTTACGTTTTCGTTTGCAAACAACATCCCATTTTGCAACACTTAACGCATCTTGTTTACTCTGCAATTTTATTTTATTCTTTTTTTCTAGGCTTAGTCAAGTAAATACATAAAATTATGCTTACAACATAGTATTTAATATGAAAAAGTCACAAAAAGTGGTGGGCGCGTTCGCATTAGTGAGCGTATTTGGCGTTTTTACAAGGCTATTAAGCTTTTTATTCAAAATATATCTTTCGCGTGCGCTAGGAGCGGAAGCACTCGGTATATATCAAATGGCATTATCGGCATTCTTTACCTTTGCTTCCTTATCTTCTTCGGGTATACCGCTTGTGTTAAGCAGAAAGACGGCGGAATATAACGCGCTAGGCAAGAAAAACTCCGCGCCTGTTTTTACGTCCGCATTATGTTTAGGAATAATAATTTCGTTAGTAGTAACCATTCTTCTAATGATATTTAGTAAAAATTTAGGTTTTCTTTTTGCAAGCGAGTTGGCGCAACCTATTTTCTTAATAATGCTACCTGCGCTCCTATCTACAACGATAT
Source organism: Clostridia bacterium (assembly GCA_045535785.1). Lineage (GTDB taxonomy): Bacteria > Bacillota > Clostridia > Christensenellales > DTU072 > CAG-1782. The sequence continues at coordinate 43,097 of JAZSMH010000061.1, read as the reverse complement.
ATTCTATCGTGCGCGGTTGGTTTTGGGGAGAAAAAAAGTTCTTGGCATTCTCGATAACGGAAACTATAGAAGAAGCGTTACGCATACTATTTTGCATACTCTTCATAAGTGGTATTTTCGCAGCGTTAGAGGGAATATACGCAATAGCGGTAGCTTTTACAGCAAGCGACGTTATCGTTGCTATAATTTTACTTTGTATCTATTTTGCGCAAGGCGGTAAAGTAGCAAAGCCTAAATCTCTACGCGAAATTTTGTTGCCATCAATTCCCCTTACCGCAATGAGATTATGCTCTAGTTTGATTACGACGCTCGTTGCCTTTGTATTACCTTTGCGACTTGTCACGAGTGGTATGACGGGTTCGGAAGCGACTGCAACGTACGGTAGAATATCGGGTATGGCAAATCCCCTTCTTTTTGCACCTAACGCTATAATAAGTGGAATAAGCATCGTACTTGTGCCCGAAATGAGTGCAAATATGGTAAAGAACGACTTTTTTAAGCTTAACAAACAACTATCTTTGTCTATCAACCTTTCTTTCCTTATAAGTGGATTTTTTATCGTGGCGTACTCTTCTCTCGGTTCACAAATCACCGAACTACTATATAAAGATGCAATAAGTGGGCAATATTTGCAAATCGCAACTTATTTTCTTATTACTATGGTGCTTACTCAAATGACGCAAAGTGCGCTCAATTCTATTGGTAAAGAATTGCAGTCTTTCGTAAACTTCTTGATAGGTAACGTATTTATGATCATAGCAATAATAATTCTTCCTAAATATATCGGCATGTATAGCGTTGCCGTAGCGACCTTTTTGTCTACTTTAACTACCGCTATACTTAACGTATTGTCGTTAAGAAAGGCAACTAATTTAGAAATAAATTTCTTAAAATACGCGTTCTTGGTGATTATTTTTACTTTACCTTGCTCGTTCTTTGGAAAATGTCTATTCAATTTGATTTCACCATTTAACAAAATACTAGGTTTAGGCATTGCCTTATTGTTATCTGTAGGCGCGTACGTAGCGTTATGTTTGATAACTAACGTACTCGATATTAGGGGTATTATATTACATAAATTCTCGCCATTATTGCATAGAAAGAAAAAGTGTCTAAATAATTGATTTTCGGCGGTTTTTGTGCTAAACTGAAAATATCAATTATTGGAGAAAAATATGGCAAAAACGGTAGTTGTTGGAATGAGCGGTGGCGTGGATAGCAGTGTTGCCGCACTACTTCTTAAAGAGCAAGGCTATAACGTAATAGGCTTGTTTATGCATAATTGGCAAGAGACGAGCGAAGACGGATGTTGCACTGCGGAAAGTGATTACACCGACGTAAGGCGCGTTTGCTCCGCTATCGGCATACCCTACTACACCGTAGACTTTTCCAAAGAATATTATCAAAACGTATTCGAGCATTTTCTTAAAGAATATTCACTTGGTCGCACACCTAACCCCGACGTACTTTGCAACAAAGAAATAAAATTCGGAGTTTTTCGCGATAAGGCAATGCAACTAGGCGCGGACTACATCGCTACGGGGCATTACTGTGACGTGGTTAGAGAAAACGGCAGGACTTATCTTGCTCGTGCTAAAGACGAAAACAAGGACCAAACGTATTTTCTAAATCAAGTGAACGAAGAACAAATAAGTAACGTACTCTTTCCCCTTGCTAACTTCGTAGATAAGAAGGCTGTTCGTGAAATCGCAATGAATAACGGACTAATAACCGCTACGAAGAAAGATTCTACCGGTGTTTGCTTCATTGGTGAAAGGAATTTCCGCAAGTTCTTATCGCAATATTTACCCATGAAAGAAGGTGAAATTAGAGACCTTAACGATAAGGTGATAGGCACGCACAAAGGGGTATTCTATTATACCGAAGGTCAACATAAGGGTTTTGGTCTAGGTGGCGTAAAGGGTGCCAACAATAACGAGCCTTGGTATATTATAAAAAAAGACGTCCTAAATAACGTGCTTTACGTAAATCAAGGCGAAACGGAAGATTTATATTCCAAATCTCTTATAACCGAACAATTTAATTCTATTACCGAACCACTTACCGACGGAAGATACCTTGCGCGTATTCGTCACCGTCAACCTTTGCAAGAGGTGGAAGTACAAGTTGACGAAAACGGTAATGCACACGTGTTCTTTGACGAAAAACAACGCGCTATAACCTGCGGTCAATACTGCGTACTATATAAAGACACTATTTGTATGGGCGGTGGAGTAATCTCAAGCAAAGATTAGATAATTTTTATCGTTCTAGTCTTCGTTGCCGTCGTGTTAATCTCTAATCCATAAGTGCCGTCTTTGTTGACAAGGACGGCTATTTTTATATCCGAACTCAATTCAAAATAACAATTAAGAACGTTATATAGGTCACTTTTCATGAGTTCAGTCGTTGCGCTAGAGAGATTTACGTTATCGGCAAGGACGATTTTTTTTAGCCTATCGTAATCGGCGGAAAACTTTTGTTTTTTCATTTCGTTAGCCACCTTTTTACGCGCGAAATTAAGCCGTTATGACCATTTTCACAATTATATATCTTCTTATCCTTACCGTCAATATATTCAGCAATAAGGCGATAGCTAAAGCTTGCACCGTTGCGCTTGTCGTCAAAATTAACCATGCCGTTTTTGTTAATGCTATCGTCTTCGGGAATAACACCGTAAAGAGGTATCCCCGTAATCTCTGCTATTTCGTCGGGTGAAAGGGTGCTTTTGTCTACAACGAATTCTCCTCGCACTCTATTGACTATCAATCCAACCTTGGTTATACCCTCGTCGTTCAACATTCTTATTGTCTTAGCTCCGTCTCTAACTGACGAAAGGTGGGGCGTTACTACAAGTAAGCTTTCTTCAGCGCTAGCAATAGCTCTATAGAAGTTACTTTCTATCCCAGCTGGGCTATCTATAATGACGTAATTAAACTCCGTCTTCAGCTCTTCTATTATCTTAACGAAATTCTCTGTGGTAATTAATCCATCACTAATATTAGTCGATGGGAACAAGAAAAAATTCTTATCAACTTCTATCACCGCTTGAATTGCGGTCGCCTTACCTCTAACGACGTCGGAAGCATCGTAGATAACCTTGTCTTCTACTTGAAGGACGACGTCAAGGTTATTAAGACCTATGTCCCCTTCTACTAAGAGTACCTTTTTACCTAACTTACTTAGTGCTTTACCTATCGATGCACAAACGGTTGTTTTACCTACTCCGCCCTTACCAGACGTAATCACTATTACTCTTTGCATAAGGCTAATTATAATTTATTCTCAATAAAAAAAATCGACTTTTTTGTCGATTTTCTTACTAAAAATGGGGATTTTTTATGTTTTTAACGCAAAAAAAGCTATCTCAAAGAGACTATACCCTTTAAGATAGCTATAATTTATATAACAACCTATTTATGAAAATGCTTATTTCTTATATCTGCTTAAGATAGATCTGCCTTCAAGAACTTTGCTAACTTCTGCAACGTAAGCGCTCTCGTTTCTTACTACTACCTTCTTGGGAGCTTTCTTTTCTCTCTTCTTGGTAGGAGCTGCATAACCTTCACGAAGATAATTTACGTTAACGGGAATGAAGCCGTTGAAAGCATCAGCATATGCACATTCTTCAACTCCGATTTCGAGAACTTCTTTGCCGTTCATCTTCAATTCGGTGATGATAGGTAGGATGTCGCCTTCGCCTGCTGCGAATGCTACGGTATCAATAGTAGAGTTGATGCTAATCTTGGTTCCGTCGATGATTTGACGAGTGTCGAGCTTATTTCTTCTACGGCTAGCAACGGGAGTAACTGCATCGTATCCTTTTGCAGCGATAAATTCGTTAAAGTCACGGTTACGTTTTGCAACGTAGCTATAGAACTTTACGAAAGCGATTTCGTACTCAGTTTCGATTTCTGCCAAAAGCTTCTTAAATCCGTCGCAAGAAACTTTCAAGCTAGCCAAGTCGATAAGTAAAGCAATCTTAGGTTTGTTCATTGTTGTTAATCCTCCAACATAGTTGTAAATTTTTGTTATTCTATAAATCAATAATTCGATCTATAGTAGTAGAATAAGTATTGTTGAGCATATCCGCTCAAAGCGCCGAATTTGTCAACCAAATTCTTCGACATAACGTTGACGTTATTGGTGTCTGGCATATTGAGTCCGTGGTATATCTTCTTACTCCAGGTATCCACCGGGAACAAGTCCGTCTTGTGGTACCCGAATAGAAGTATACAATTCGCTACCTTGTTGCCTACTCCCATAAGATAAGTCAGCTCTTTGCGTGCGCTAGCGGTATCAAGATCGCGTAGTCCTTCTATATCGAAAGTAAGTAATCTCTTAGCGGTATCCGCTAGATACCTTGCTCTATACCCTGCGCCGATTGACTCAAAGAATCTTTCGTCCGCCGATGCTAGTGCTTCCTTAGTAGGAAAAGCGTAGTAGCCGTCTTTATGCTCGCCTAAAGCGGTACAAATGCTCTCTATTATCCCCTTGATGCGGGGAATATTGTTGTTAGCCGAGATAATAAAAGATATTATCATCTCGTACGGGTTCTGGTTAAGAATACGTATACCTTTGCCGTATTCTAACGCCTTGTCTAACCCTTCAAAGTCTTTTAACGACCCTTTTATCTTACTATAATCTCTATCGAGATCAAAATAGTTGATAAAATAGTCTACGTCACTAGATTTTATTATAACACAGTTATCCGCTTTTTGCAATAGGCAAATTTTATTTTCCGCCCATATTGTATGACAATCTCCATTGTTTCGGTATCTAAACACTTGTCCACAATCGAGAATGTGTTCCGGGACGAATTGCTCCGTGTCAAAAACTTCTATACAAGACTCGTTAATTCTTTTGTAAATCACTGAAAATACAAACTATTTTGCGTATACGCTAACTTGTTTATATCTCTTCATTCTGCTGCCCGCTTCTTCGAATCTAACGGTACCATCGATGAGTGCGTACAACGTGTCGTCTTTGCCAATACCAACGTTATTGCCTGCGTGGAACTTGGTTCCTCTTTGTCTAACTAGAATGTTACCTGCAAGGCATGCTTGACCGTCGCTTTTCTTCGGTCCTAATCTTTTGGCTTCGCTATCACGTCCGTTCCTCGTGCTACCCATACCTTTTTTATGAGCGAACAATTGGATATTCATAAACATAATAATTATACCTCCACTTGTAGATAGGCTTTATAGCCCTTCTCTAAATCCCGCAATCCGATTACTGCCGTCTCTATTACTGCTTGAATCCTTATCTCTTCGACTTCCGTCTTACCTTGCGGTACGATAATATCCATCAGTCCTTGTTTTTCTTTGACGGTGTATTCAACTTTTGCGGAAGAAAACTCTTGTATTCCTAATAGTGCCGTGTAGACTATACTGCTGACTGCGCTACATACGATATCTTTGCCGTAGTCGTCGTAGTTAGCGTGGCCCTTTACGGTGACTCTAGAAATTCGGTTTTCTTGATAATCAACCTTTACCTTAATCATAAGTATTAGCCTACGATATTGGTAATCTTAACTTCCGAGTACGGTTGACGATGACCTTGACGCTTACGTTCGTTCTTCTTTGCCTTGTACTTGAAGATATCGATCTTGGGACCTTTGCCATTCTTCAATACAACTGCTTCTGCATAAGCACCGTTTAGTTCGCTACCAACTTTGATAGAACCTTCGTCAGAAATCATTACTACTTTGAACGTAACGGTTGCGCCAACTTCTTCACCCAAAAGTTCTACTCTGAGTACGGAGTTATTTTCGACTTTGTATTGCTTTCCACCTTTTGCGATAATTGCGTACATAAAAACTTAACCTCCTTTTGAAGACTCGCTAATTCGGGTGGCAGAGCGCGCTTATAAAGACCCTTCTTATGCGGCTAACATATAATTTATCATAATTGCAATTTTTTATCAAGCAAAATTGACAATTTTTTTATATTTTTTTGCCATTTTTAACTCTTTTTTTGTTCCCGATTACTCCCCTTTTCCACAAGAAAGGATTGAATAGGAATATCATGGGTAATACTTCCAATCTTCCTGCAAGCATATCAAAAATTAGAATAAGTTTACTTACCCAAGAAAAGTCTCCATAAGTACCTACTGCCAATCTGCCAAATGCCGGGCCTACGTTGCTTATAGCTGATAAAACAGCTGTAAATTGTTCAAAAAACGTAAATCCACTGCCATTGATTATACCTTCGAAAAATGCTATAAAAACGAAAGATAGGATTATTATTGCGAAATACAAAATAACGTACGAAAGCGCACCGTTAACGGTATCTTTCTCTACTCTTTCACCTTCTAATCTTATAGTTTTTACTACGTTGGGGCGGGCGGAAAGTTTTATTTGTTTATTTACGTACTTACCTGCTATTATCACTCTAGATAGTTTCATACCGCCAGCAGTGGAGCCAGAGCAACCGCCTATGAACATTGTTACAAATATGAGCATTTGACATAATACTGGCCACATGGAGAAATTCTCCACAGACATACCTGTTGTCGACATTATTGCAGCCAATTGAAATGCAGAATGACGAAGTGATTCACCAAAAGTATCATACGTACTATTGATAACAAGACTTCCTGCGGAAAGAAAAATGCATACTAGATATATGAGCACGTACGCGCGTAGTTCTTCACTTTTAAACGCTGTTAAAACCTTCCCCATCAATATGAGATAAAAAATATTCATATTGATACCGAATAAAAACATACCTACCGTGGCTATTATCTCTATCGCCGCACTATTATATGCTCCAATACTCGCATTTCTTACGGAAAAGCCACCCGTACCCGCAATACTCATTGCATGTACGATGCTATCGTAAATAGGCATCTTTGCTATCATAAACGATATCGCAAGAATAATCGTTAGACCCGCATATATAAGATATAGAACTTTTGCCGTAACCGCTAATTTGCTAGTTATTTTTTCCACTTGGTGTCCGGGTACTTCCGCTCTAAAAACGTTCATTGCGGTGGCGTCAACGTTCTTAGGAATGATAGCAAGAACAAGCACAAGAATTCCCATGCCACCCACCCAATGGGTACCTAATCTTAGAGCATTGGTACTCTTAGAAAGCGATTCTACATCAGGAACAATAGATGCGCCCGTAGTAGTAAAACCCGATACTGCTTCAAAAAAGCAATCAATAAATTTCTTACTTACTTCTCCTAGAATAAGGAATGAAAAAGCAACCGCAAGAGATATAATTACCCAACTTGCGGCGACTATAACGAAGCCTTCTATTGCGGTAAGGTGCTTGTTATTCGGTTCTTTTAACGAACACAAAAATCCTATCAAAAACAGCCCCACCCCGATAGGTAAGAACGCTACGAGATTATAATACTCTCCGTAGATAAGGGCTATTATTGACGGGAACAAAAACAAGAATGCAATAGTCTTAAGCAATCGTCCCATAAAATAAATAGAGTAACGTATGTTCATATTATAATAGCACCTCGTTAATGCCGTCCACGTCGTTTTGTTTGGTAACAACGATAACTTTGTCACCTACTTGTATTGCATCGTTACCTCTAGGGACTATGACTTGTTTATCCCTAATTATCATTGCTATAATCGTGTCTTTTTTTAACTTAATATCTTTTAATTGAATATTTACGCCTGAAAAAGATTCGTTAACGGCAAATTCTAATATGAACGCATTGCCACCTGCAATTGTGAATATTGCGTCTAGTTTGCTACCGCTATCTTTTGCCGATTGCATACCTTTTACAAAATGCAATACGCGCGTTGCGGTAAGGACGTTTTGCGAAACAACGCTACCTAAATCAATTTCGTCAACCACAGAGAAAAGATTGCTTTCGTCAACTGCGGTGATAACTTTGTTGACGCCTTTATTTTGTGCGTAAAGTGACGCTATTATATTCTTTTCGTTATTGTTAGTAATCGCTACGAAAGCATCGGTATTCTCTAGGCCTTCGGTACGCATTAATTCGTAATCGTTGTCGTTACCATTGATAATGATAGCTTTGCTTAATTCTTCGCTCAAATACTTACATCTCTCTCTATCACTCTCCATAATGGTAACTTTCACGCCCATAGGTGCAACGGCTTTCGCGATATAATACCCATAGTTGTTGCCGCCTAAAATAAATACGTTCTTGACTCTTGATTGGTATAATCCCGTCTTACGTAGATACTTGGATATACCCGTAACCGTACTTGCTAGGCTTAATCTATCCCCCGCTTCTAATACGAAGTTACCCGAAGGAATAAACACTTCACCATCTCTTTCTACCGCGCAAATTTGAATCTCTGGGTATTCTTTACCATGTTTTTCGGCAATAGAAAATCCAACGAATTCGCTATCGTCGGGAAGAATAACCGCTACAAGTTCCATTTTGCCATCGGCAAAGATTTCTACTTGCAAGGCAGCGGGAAAACGAAGCATACGCGCTACTTCTGCAGCAGACTCTTTTTCGGGGCTTACCGATAAGTTAATGTTGTATTTTTCTCTCAAATGTTCGATTTGATCAAAGTACTTTTCGTTATTGTTAACGATTACGGTATGCACGCAACCGAGTTCTTTTGCGACCATACAACATAGTATATTTACTTCGTCCGCATTGGTTGCCGCAACTACTAAGTCACAGTCGCCTACACCCGCTTTCTTTTGTACGTCGTAAGACGCACCGTTACCTACAACACCGGTAATGTCGAACTTCTCGCACGCTCTTTTTACTCTAGACGGCTCAATATCGACAACACAAACATCGTGTTCTTCTCTGTCTAATAAATTTAATAATGCGGTACCTATTTTGTCACAACCGATAATGGTTATTTTCATAAAAAAACTTCCTTTATTCGTTTTCGTTATCTTGAAGATTCTTCTTCAATATTCTTAATTGCTTCAATAATCTCTCGGGCATCTTATCACCAAACTTCTTGAAGTGTTCGGTGATTTCTTTTGCTTCCTTGCGCCATTCTGCTACGTTGACGTCAAGGATATTCTCTAACGTGTTTACGTCGAAGTTATCTAAACCTTCGAGATTGATATCTTGTGCGTAAGGAACGTATCCAATGGGGGTTTCTTTTGCATCTACCTTGCCTTCGCAACGGTTGATTATCCATTCTAGCACTCTCAAATTGTCACCAAATCCCGGCCAAATGAAGTTGCCCTTTTCGTCGGTACGGAACCAGTTTACGTGGAAAATCTTAGGTTGATTATTGAGTTTGTAACCCATCTTCAACCAATGAGCAAAATAATCGCCCATATTGTATCCGCAGAAAGGTAGCATTGCCATAGGATCGCGTCTTACTACGCCTACTTTGCCTGCAGCTGCCGCGGTGGTTTCACTAGCCATAGTTGCACCTACGAACACACCGTGATCCCAATCTCTTGCTTGATATACCAAAGGTGCAAGTTTCGCCCTTCTTCCTCCGAATACGAAAGCACTAATGGGTACGCCCTTAGGATTGTCGAATTCTTTACTTAAACAAGGACAATTCTTCGCGGGTGCGGTAAATCTACTATTAGGATGTGCGCCCTTAATGGGGTTACCATTCTCGTCTTTCATCTCTACGTGCCAAGAATTACCCTTCCAGTCTTTTGCTTTGATAGGCGGTTCTATTTTGCTACCTTCCCACCATACGGTATTGTTCTTCACGTTAAGAACAACGTTAGTAAAGATAGTGTTGCGTCTTGTCGTTGCAAGTGCGTTGGGGTTAGATTTTGCATTGGTACCGGGTGCTACTCCGAAGAAGCCATTCTCGGGGTTAACCGCATAAAGGGTGCTATTCTTACGTCTAATCCACGCGATATCGTCACCTACCGTCCAAACTTTGTAGCCTTTATCTAAGTAAGGCTTAGGCGGAATAAGCATAGCTAAATTGGTCTTACCGCAAGCACTAGGAAATGCGGCACAGATATATTTTACGTCACCATCGGGTTTTTCTACACCTAGGATAAGCATATGTTCTGCCATCCAACCTTCTTTCCATCCTTGATAGCTTGCTATTCTTAGAGCAAAGCATTTTTTACCAAGGAGCACGTTGCCACCGTAGCCACTATTTAATGAGTAAATAACGTTATCTTCGGGGAATTGGCAGATATATCTGTTGTTCTCGTCTAATTCGACCTTACTATGAATACCTTTGACGAAATTATCGGTACCGTCTAGTTTTTCATAAACTTTGTCGGATACCCTTGTCATTATCATCATATTAAGAACTACGTAAATGCTATCGGTTAGTTCTATACCGTATTTTGCAAAAGGCGAGCCGATTTTTCCCATAGAAAAGGGAATTACGTACATCGTTCTACCTTTCATTGCACCGCTTGCAATAGCATCGAGCTTTGCGTACGCTTCGTTCTTTTCCATCCAATTATTGGTAGGACCTGCGTCTTCTTCTCTTTCGGTACAAATAAAGGTGCGATTTTCTACTCTTGCTACGTCGTTAACCGCCGTCCTATGATAAAGACAACCGGGGAGCAACGAGTTGCTTAGCTTAATTACTTCGCCTGTAGCTATACCTTCACTGGCAAGCAATTTGTGTTGTTCTTTCGAGCCGTCTACCCACACAACTTCATCGGGTTGAAAAAGTTGGCGATATTTTTCTACGAAATCTAATACGTATTGATTGTTTGTCATTGAATTACCGTCCTTAAATTATTTTTTATTGTAGATTATATCCCGATTCAAACGCGGTAATGTTCGCGGGAATAACTTTAGGCTTCTTAGCGAATTTTTCTTCGATAACCGCTTTCATAGTTTCGGGAGAGAAATCTCCGCTTAATTTGGTATAAGCACCGAGAACAACGATGTTAGCAGTCCTTACGTTACCTGCTTGAATTGCTAAATCGTTAGCTTTTACGTATACTACGTTAACGTCTTCTCTCGTTACCTTATCGTCGATAAGAGAACTATTAACGATAATGGTACCGCCTTTTTTTACTTTGTCGCTAAACTTTGCCAAACTAGGCTTATTCATAGCGATAAGAATATCGGGAGAAGAAATGATAGGGCTTGCAACGGGCTTGTCGCTAACGACAACGCTACAGTTACTCGTACCGCCACGCATTTCCGGACCGTAAGAAGGTAAGAAAGTTACTTCTTTGCCGTCTCTAATAGATGCATACGCAATAAACATACCTAGGCTTTGAACGCCTTGTCCACCAAATCCTGCTATAATAATTTTGCTTTCCATAATTTAGATCTCCTTATATACGCCTAGGGGGTAGAACGCTTGCATTTCGTTCTTAACGAAGCCAAGTGCTTGTTCGGGTGTCATTCCCCAGTTGGTGGGACAGGACGAAAGAACTTCTATAAAGCTGAAGCCTTTGTTCTCTACTTGATGCATGAAGGCTTTTTTGATAGCTTTCTTTGCATTCCTTACTCTAGGTGCATCGTATAATGCTACTCTTTCGATATAACTAGGTCCGTCTAGGGTAGCGAGAAGTTCGCACATCTTAATGGGGTTGCCGTTCTTCTCTAAATCTCTACCGTAGATACAAGTGGTTGCCTTCTCGCCCTCTAGCGTGGTAGGTGCCATTTGTCCACCCGTCATACCGTAAATGGTGTTGTTAATGAAGATAACGGTTATCTTTTCGCCACGAGCTGCCGCGTGAACGATTTCTGCCATACCGATACTTGCTAGGTCACCGTCGCCTTGATAAGCAAAAACGATATTGTTGGGGTTAACTCTCTTGATACCCGTTGCTACGGCAGGGGCTCTACCGTGGGCAGCTTCTTGCATATCGCAATTAAAGTAATTGTACGCAAATACCGCACATCCTACGGGTGCAACGCCTACTACGTGACCTTCTGCGCCTATTTCTTCCAAAACTTCCGCTACTAATCTATGCGCTATGCCGTGGGTACAACCGGGGCAATAGTGCAAAGGTGTATCGGTGAGCATATTAGTTTTCTTAAATACTACTGCCATAATTACGCCTCCTTGGTGATAAATTCTACGATGTCGTCGGGGCTCATTACGTTACCGCCGTTACGTCCGAAGAATTCTACCTTCTTTTTGCTCTCCGTAGCCAAAATAACGTCTTCTATCATTTGTCCTACGCTTAATTCTATACATACGAATTTCTTAACAGTGTCGCTATTAGCAAGTTCTTTGTATGCGTCAACGGGGAACGGGAATAGAGTGATAGGACGGATAAGTCCAACCTTATAACCCATTTCTCTCAAGGTGTTAACCGCACTCTTTGCTATTCTTGCAACGGTACCGTAAGCGGTAATAACTATCTCTGCATCGTCACAAAGATATTTTTCTACCTTGGTTTCGTTCTTTGCTATCTCTTTGTAAACTTCTAGCATAGCGTTGTTGTGCGCTTCTAAATCGTCGGGATTAATTAATAGAGAATTGATAATTCTTCTATTGCTACCTTTGCCTTCGCCCGTCGTTGCCCATTCTTTCTTGGGTAAAGCGGTTAAATCTTTCATCGGGGGAAGTTCTACCGGTTCCATAATTTGACCGAGCATACCATCGCCCAAAATCATAACGGGAACTCTATATTTGTCCGCTACGTCGAACGCATCGTACATGATATCAACGCATTCTTGAACGCTACCGGGACCGTAAACTATCATGTGATAATCACCGTGTCCACCGCCCTTTACCGATTGGAAATAGTCGCCTTGTGCAGGTTGGATACCACCTAGACCGGGACCGCCGCGCACCATGTTAACTATTACGCAAGGAACCTTGGCGCAACACAAATAACTGATACCTTCTTGCATAAGACTGATACCGGGGCTAGAAGAACTGGTCATTGCTCTTGCACCTGCTCCGCAAGCACCGTAAAGCATATTGATAGAAGCTACTTCACTTTCTGCTTGTACAAAAGTACCGCCTACTTCGAACATTCTCCAACTCATATATTCGGGAATTTCGTTTTGGGGAGTGATTGGATAACCGAAGAAAGCTCTACATCCTCCACGGATAGCGGCTTCGGCAATCGCTTCGTTACCTTTCATTAACTTTTTCATTTATTTGCCTCCTTTGCCCGAAAATTATCTTTCTACTTCTATAACGCAATCGGGACACATAACCGCGCAGTTAGCACAGCCAACGCATGCGTCTTGATCGGTAATCTCTACAACGAAGTAGCCGTTCTTGTTACTGTTGGTAGAAATACTCAACAGTTTTTTCGGACATGATAAGACGCAAAGACCGCAACCTTTGCATCTTTCCGTAGTTATCGTAAGTTTTGCCATAATTTATCTCTCCTTCTCGCGCGCTCGTGCATGATAATGCGCTACGCGATAATTAATGAATAATTTATTAAACTATTATACTCTAAATAAGCGCGAGTGTAAAGCATTTTTTCTCTGTACTCCCCTATCTATCGGACGAAAAAGAAAATTTACCAAAAAAAGAATAATATTGAGCTACGTTTACATTCTAAACAATAAGGAGAATGAAAAAATTATGATTGGTTCAATAATTCTAATAGTACTTGGCGTAATGGCCCTTATCGGGATAGGCAGTAGTGCTGTAAAAGACTTCGGCGTGCCCGTTATGGCGCTAGTACTTGTATTCGGCGCAATCGTAGGGCTTAATTTTATCCCTACAATGACGCTGGGATATTTCAGTTTTAGTTGGGGCACGGCATTGCTATTCGTAATGAGTTTTGCTATGTGGTTGTTCCGTGGAACAATGAAAAACCGCATCATGTGTCTTCTCACGGTTATAGTGCTTGCAGGCTTACTATACGGTGCAACACGAATAGGCGTATTCTTCAACTCTACACTTTGGTCAAGAGTTAACGTATATTACGCTCTAATGATAGGACTTTTAGCTTTCGTCGCTACGCGTAATGCTAAATACACCTTCATCGCGTCAACGCTATCGATAATGACTGCAACTCTTCTTACCCAAATAGGGGGAGCAATAGTATTAGACGAGGCATATACTCCTGCAATAATAGCCGCAGCGGTAGGTATCGTGTTGTACTCATTAGTAGTTGCATTCTTACCATCACGCCCCACAAAAACGAGCTATTATTTTGAAACGGCAAGAATGAAAGACGAATAAACAATCATTTTTGCCACTAAAGGATCCCCCTTAATTCTTTTTGGGGGATTCTTCGCATATAAATAACTTATGCGAAAAATATCTATAAATCCACTATTCGTTATCTTTTGTGTTTTTATTATTTTTTTAAGAAAATACACTTTCTTATTAACTAGCTTAATTGCATTATTAATTCACGAATTAGTACATATATTCTTTGCAAGAATTAAAGGTTATCGCGTAAAAAAATTTTCAATATCACCTTTCGGCGCTACGCTTGATTTTGACAAAAATCTAAAAAATAACGAGGAGCCCTTAATAGCTCTCTGCGCACCTATAATTAACATTTTTGTTAGTATTCTTATTGTATCATCATGGTGGTTATTCCCATCTACCTACCCTTATACGTATAATTTTTGCTTAGCTAATCTTTTTCTCGGCATATATAACCTTCTTCCATTCTTTCCTTTTGACGGTGGGCGCGCTGTTCTCGCTGTAACAAAAAATAAACAAAAAACTTTAAAAATAATGACTATTGCAGGATTAATTGTAGGAGTTATTTTTGTAATATTGGGAATAATAAGCATATTTTTTGAATTTAATATTGCATTGCTTTTTGGTGGTATTACACTAATTTATTCAATAATATTATTTTCTAAAAAAGCTTCGAAATCTCTTATTTTTGAAAGTATGAAGGTTTTGGAAGATTTTTCATACCCAATGGAAAAGATAGAATTATGCTTTGACGAAAAAGTAAAACTTTGCGCTATAATAAAACACTTAAAACCAAGAAAATATTACGTGCTTACCGTGTTAAAAAACGGAAAAAAATTCCGCACCATAGAAGGTGCGGAAGTCAACGAATTGTTGCTTTATCCACGATCAAGTCGTATAAAGGATATTATCTCCATCTAGCTTTTACAGCATAACTGCGATCTTCTTTTCTCTCTTTTTTTGCAGTTTTTACAATAATAATCGCTACTGCAATTGCTATTATGATCGCTAGAACTATTACGATATATACCCAATAAGAAACGATCGCATCGAAGAAGTCTTTGTTACCATAAAGTGCAACACCCGTTGCATTAAGTGCAGTAAAGGTAACCAAATACCCATCTTCGGTTTCTTCAACGCTATATTCGAGTTTTTCTACCTTACCGTCAGCCGTTCTTACGTATAAGTCGTATTCTTCGGGATTTACTTCGAACTTAACTACGTATTGACATTCTTCGGTGAGCATTACGTTGGTAGATATACTAACGAACTCTTTCATTTCTTTCGTAGAAGGACTGAATACGTTAACGCCAAGTATACTGTCAATACTATCGCCAACAGCATTAAATGCACCTGTACCGTATTTGTGCGTCTCGGAATTCACTACGACGTTTGGGCTGAACGTACCAATTAACGTTGCATCTCCTACGTTCAATTCCGTACCAGATACCACTAATACCGCACCCTTATAAACGAAGTCATAGTTGTCGCTTTGTGCGCCAGACGGTATGATAGTGTGATAGCCACTCTCAATGGGAATATTCTCTACCGTTGCTATCTCGTCTAAATCAGCCTTAGTTTCTCCGCCTACGAAGCCGTCGTACGTAATGGTGGGAATTAACGTTTCGCCCTGCTTAATCGTTGCACTATTAACGCTGATAATTAATTGTGCCTTGCTAATAGAGCAATTAACGCTTACGCTTTCGTTGAGCACATAGTAATCACTTTCTATATCGGCGGTAACAGTAAAGCCATTGCTCGTTACGTTCTTACAGTCACCGTCAAAGCTCAATTTAACCTTGTAATCATTGTATCCTTCTACTAAATTGTTTACTGCGTAAACAAAATCATTCTTACCGTAGGATGAGCCTCTATATGGGAATTTAACTCCGGTTGCAATAACTACGTCATCTCCGTCCTTGGCAAAAATTTCTACCGATACAGGACGTTTTTCTACCTTAACTGCAACGTTATGGATAGTTACGGTTGCATAGTTGTCACTGTCAGGAATGAATTTTGCTTGTATTACTCTATCGTTAATTCCTAACGTAGTATTCGTTCCTAATAAGATACATTTTCCACTAACAGCCGTAGAACCACTAAATGCTCTTGCCGTATATTGCAAATCTGCTATAACGTCGCCAAAATAAGCGGTACCTGTAAGTTCTACTATTACGGTAGGCGTTTCTTGCAAAATGCGGAAGCAATCGTCGTCAATTATGGAAACCCCCATTACGTTATAATTGAGTTTGGATAATTCCGATTGAACGTAAGTGATATAGTATTCGTAATCGCCTATGTTCTCACCTGCTTGTCTATTAACCGTGATGGCCTTGTAGAACAACGCTATGCTATCGTTAATACCTACAACGGGATTGTTGACGAGATTATATCCTTCTTCTACCTCAAGCTCTAGTAAACCGTCCTCTTCGCCGTATTCTTTGCTTTGGCCTTGTTTTACTACTAGTTTTATTTCTCTTTGCAAAATGTCAAAGGTAGAATCGCTAAAATGATCTACTAGCGTATAGTTAGGGTTAATATCCTCACTAATCGTTCCCCAAGTTAGTTTGTAGCTGCCAACGTCTTCGCCTGCCACTCTACCTAGTTTTCCGTTAAGGACAATTTCTCTACCGTCGGGTAATTTCTCAATTGCAACGAGGTTTCTATCTGCATCGTATTCAACCAAAGTGTATTTTATTTCTTCAGAATCACCTGATTCTCCGTAAATCTTGGTAGATGCCGTTGCTACGACGATAACTATTTCCTTTTTGTTGATAGTTATCGAATAGTCTAACGGTGTGAATACGTATCCATTGCTTTCACCACCCGAATAGATAACGGGGTAGGTACCCACGTTAAATTCCTTCGTATTAGGTTGTGCGCTAGGAGGCGTCAGTCCTAAAATTTCACTAACAGGTACTTCTTCCGTCTTATCTATATCTCTATAATATCTCAATTCTAGTTCAATAACATCACCGTAGGTGTATTCTAACTTATCAAGTCCAACGTACATAATGGTGGAATTGATCTTAACTGTTCTAAATTCAGAATATCTATCAGTATAGTTCGTTGCGCCTAGTGCTGCGATTCTAAACGTAACGGAATCACCGTACGTAATAGGAACAAGATAAAGTTCTCCATCTATCTCTTCTATTTCGAATCCGCCTCTTGCCGTGTTAATCAATTCTACCGTATACCTAGGATTGTAACCGTTTGATAAGCTCGTGCTATCCTCAAAGGTTATCAAAGCCTTTTGTCCAACACTCATACCGTTAGATAAATCAATAGGTTGTCCGTCAATAGATAGCGAATATTGAATTTGTCCTCCAAACGTATTGCGATCTACGGTTACCTCCTTCGCTTGAACATCAACGTTGTAATTATCATTAACACCGTACGCTACCAAATAATAGGTGCCTGCGTTGACTATTTCGCTAGACTTCGTCAAATAAACAACGTTATCTAAGAACTTTTCGTGAGTGCATGGAATAACCTTGCCTTCTTGTAGTACGTAGAATTCACCACTAATTTCGGTACCTACTATAACTCTAGGATTTACGTAATATCCAAGTAATGCTTCGTGATTGTTATCATCAACGCCTACGTAATAAGCTTTCATATTGGCACTTAAATCAGTTGCGTTATATACAAGACTATTAACGTTAGCATAGATTACCTCGGTAATAACGTAAGGATACACTCTTACTAAATACTCTTCCGCAGTAGAAAGCGCATAATTTTTGTCATCTTCCGCTTTCTCCGGTGTTGCTGTCAATAGATACGTACCTACGCCGTAGCCATTAGTCTCCGACCATGCACCGTCAACGTTACCGTCACTATCAAGTTTTGTTAAAGTCCATTTTATATTGATAGCATAAGTACCGTCGATAACGGGTTTTTCGCCACTATAGCTTTTGTTGATTACGTAATTATTCCCATCAAACTCTGCACCAGGTATCGTAATCGTCATTCCTCTCTTGATTATCTTACCATGATCGTACGTAACGCTGAAGTCATCGATATAATAGTTATCAGAATCTACGTTAAATATATTAAACGTAACAACTACGTCATCAGCAACGTCAATAGATGTGTAAACTGCTTCGATAGTTACATTTACATTCTCTCCATCGATTATTCCCAAGACGTAATCTGCACATTCATCACCGTCAAGAGTAACGTGTGAAGCGTTGGTACCATCGTAGATTTTGGTTGCATATGAAGCAAAATCGGCAGCGGTGATGAGATAAACGTAGCGTTTCTCTACCACATAGTTAGCAGTATATATACCTATAACGACGTCGTTCGACAATTCTCTAACCTTTATCAAATATTCACCGGCATCAGTAACGGTATGCTTTGCCGTACCGTCCGTTAAATAATAACTTACGTCATAATTGTTTAGTTTTATTGCGCTAACCCTATTTGTACCGTCATATTCAGCACCGCTATCTTTCGTAAATATGATAACGTCCGTACCTTCCGTAGGCTGAATATCATCAATAATCAAATCAATCAAGTTAGTGTCGTCGGTCATTACGAAGGATACGTTAATAATCTCGCCGGTATTAGACAAGGTATAGTTTATTGAAACACCGTTCTTATCTAAAATATCTGATAACTTATAACCGTATTTTTTCCATTCAAGACTTAATTCTACCTTTTGTCCAATGTAATACTTACCCTGACCTTTTGCTTGTACGGACACGCTATCGCTGGAAGCACTTCCGTTAATCTTAATATCGGTGCTCAAACAATATCTTACATAATACACCACGGAAGTTCCATTCGCAACGCTACCTCCTACGATAGGATAATACGTAATTCCTTCGGCAGATATCGTGTCGTCGTTAGTATTAGTTACGTAGCCGTAATAACCTGAATTCGCACTTAATGCAATACCATATCCTCTTACGCCTTCTTTGCGTTCAAATGCTAAAACTCCATTCGCATTTTGGTCATTATCTACAATTAATCTGCTGCCGAATGCGTTATGTGTATAATCACCTTCGTCTTCTATATCAAGTACGTACCAAGTATTGGTAAGATCTGCATTGATTGAACCTGCGTTAACGCCAATTATACCGTAAGCGGTGCCGTTAGCGCTGATTTTTCCATTGTAGACGCTGTCAACAATGGATACGCCACTAGTTGCCTCTGCTACAAGCCCGCCTGCACTCTCTCCACTTGCGGTTACGGTAATCTCGCTATAAACGCCGTCTATCTTACCGCCTGCCATGTATCCAACCAACGATCCTATTTCGTTGCTTCCGCTTACGTTGCCGTAAAAACGTAAATCGCGAAGTTCGAAGTGAGGTCCAGTATATGCGAAAATACCTAGATAAGACGTTGCAATACTATTGTTAGCATTAATTGCCTCGGTAACGTTAACGTTGGTAATCGAGTACGGTTGCTTGCCATAAACTATACCGTCGAAATAAACGTTGTTGGAGCTAGACGCGCTCTCAAAATAGCCTATAGCGTAGGTTTTACCGCCGTTTACAGTTGCGGTACTCATATCTATATCACAATCTATGCGGAAATATTTGCTCTCGTAACTTGTATTAAGTGTGAGCGCACTCAATCCTGCAATTTGATCGGCGTTAGTTATTAAATACGGATTATTTTCACTGCCGTATTCTTCTAAAATAGACGTATCGCTACCGTAAATACGCATTTCTACGCTTTCTTTACGCTTCAAATCAACGTACGCGTTATTGCTTGCCCATTCGTTAAATATTTCAAGCGTACATCCTAAATATGCATCGAAATCATCGTTATACGTACTATCAAAGTGCGTATAACCGTCCAACGTAAAGGTAGCAAGACGTAAGTTTTCTGTAGTTCTTGCATAGACGGTATTATCCGGTACGGACGGATAAGCACTAATACCTGCGTTAATCGTTGAATTGTAATAACTAGCAGTTATTGTCGTCATATCTATTGCTGACGATAATAAACCGTATTTATTTTCACCAACGATCTCCGAATACGATATAGCGTGACTTACCGTGGGCGAGCCTTGTGCAACTCCTACGATACCGCCGACGTTCTTGCCGTCTACTCTACCGTTAGCATAAACGTAACTTACTTCACCTGCCGTCAATTTACCGACTATACCGCCTGCAATACCGTCTTCTATTATGGAAACAGCCACGCCGTTAAAGAAAGAATTGGTTATCGTTCCACTATTCGTTCCTACTAAACCGCCAACCGTACCTGCCGTGATTTTACCCGTAACAAAGCACTCTTCCACTAAACCGCGGTTATCTCCAACTAAACCACCTGCTATCACGTCGGTTGCCGAGACCGTAACGCTTGCATAGCAGTTAACGATAGAGGCTGTAGTATCCGCCAATAAGACGAGAGCTGCAACATTACTACTCAATCCGTCATGTGTGATTTTACCCTCTATACCTAAGTTCTTTATCGTACCTGTTAGCGCTTCAAATAGAGCATTGTTTAGATCTAGTCCGCTGATAACGTAGCCGTTACCATCGAACTCTCCGCCTAGCATAGATACACCACTTACTCTAGAATTCAACTTTACGTCACATCCTAGACGATATTTGTAATTCGAATACGATGTACTGTATAATGCATCGTTGCTTAAATAAACGTAATTCTTGAACGCTTGCTCACTTGCTATAACAAGGTAATCTCCTTGCTTCATATCAAAATAATTAACTACTAGAACACTCTTATCTATTACTAGCGGAGCATTAACATATGCATACGTGCCGTATTCTATCTCCATACTACCTTTCGTCCATTGTTCTTCCGTACTGAAAAGTATTCCACTAGTTAAATTGATAGAGTTATTAGCTGTGGCGTTTAATTTTGAATTTGCGTTTACTATATCTGAATTGTAATAAGTTTCCGTTGCATTCACAACGCCGTTGCTTATTACCTCGCTGACGAAGGCTTCCATCTTAGAAACCGTAGTGTCTTCCGTTATTCTGCCGGCATAGTAACCGCGATTCATGGTAATAGTAGCTGAATTGTTACCGCACGCGCCACCTACGTAATTAGCGCCTTTTAGATTACAAATTAACGAAAAATCGGTAACACTAACGTCTTTGTCAACGCTACCTACGATTCCGCCGACGTTAAATCTACCATTAACGTTAGCAAAATTAGAAACTTCTACTAAGCTAGCTTGTTCGGTGAGCTTACCTATTATTCCACCTACGTCGGTTGCTTTGATTGCGTTAACCACACCGGCGTTATGCACGTTTTTTATACTGCCAACCGTTCCCACTCTTCCGAATAGGCCACCTATGGATGATGCTGCGTTAAGCTCGGAAGTAATAACGGCGTAATTCGCTGAGCTGTTTACGTTTAATTCTCCAGCCGAATATCCAATCAATCCACCAACGTAATTGTTTCCATTAACTTTGTTTTCGTTAATACAATTTGTTAACGTCAATGCTGCATCTACGTCTACTTTACCTACAAGTCCACCAACGTTATTAGTGCCACTGACGGTAGCTTCGTTCGTTATACTTCTTATTTCTACGTCGGTGCCTACCACCTTTTCGGTTAATGCGCCGATATCAGTCGTACCCGATACCGTACCACATAACGTGAGATTCTTTACGTTTGCATTATCGCCCAACGATAAGAACATCGAGCTACCGTTAAGAGTTGCGGTTTTTGCATTTCCGTCAAAATTACCACAAAATTCATTTTCTTCGTTACCAATAGCAAACTCTTGAGGTACGATTACATCATAATCTAGTTTTATAAACTTGTTGAAATATCTGTATGACAATGAATTCACGCTAAATAATTGCCAAATAACGTCGTTGTCTATAACGAAAGGATCAGCCTCCGTTCCGTTGCCGCTACTAAATAGAAGTACGCGGAAATTCTCGTCAAAGGACGCATACTCCACTTTGAATGCATCATCTTGTACTAGAAACGAGGGAGTGGGAATATATCCGTATCCTTCGACATATTTAACCTCGGAATATAAACCTTCTTCAAAAACAACGTTGTTATGTACCAACGCTTCTTTTTCACCTATTCTTACAAAATGATCGGTATATCCGCTAACCGTTGAATAACCAATCGCTGAATACGCGTTCTTGATTCCATAATTGAGTTTAGTTGTTGTGCCTAGTCTATCCAAATATCCTACGATGGAACCAACGTTAGCTACGTTATTAGCTAATAGCTCTATCGCTGAATATGAGTAACAGTTGTTGATGGAACTTGAGCTCTTACCTATTACACCACCTACATTCAAAACACTGATGGTGGAATTTGCATTCAAACTAGCTATACCTACGCAACCGCTAACGAGTGCACTCGTGGTTGAATTCTCACCAATTACGCCACCAAAACTTTCCGTTGCCGTCACCGAGCCCGTTGCTACACAAGAGATAACCTTACCTCTATTATCACCTACTACACCGCCAACTTTTTTGTTGCCGACAACGTTAGCGGAAGATAAGCTATTGCGAACCGTTCCTTCGTTATAAGCAACTATAGATCCCACCGTGTTTTCGCCAACAACGTTACCTCTTACGATAACACCGTCTATCGTGCCGCTACTGCCTAAATATCCAAATAAGCCACGTCCATCGCCACCGCTTGTCAAATCTAAAGTAATCGTGTGACCATTACCGTAAAAAGCACCTTGAAAGCGTGTAGAAACCGTACCGATAGGCGCAAAAGAAGAATCCGTCAAATCTACGTCTGCATCAAGAACGTATTCACGTCCAAGACACATCTCTCCAGACGCAACTTCATCCGACAAAGCAATAAGATCATCAACACCCGTTATCGTTATCTTGTCGTCGGCAAGCGCGACGCTACTGTTAACGCCTATGCCACAAACGCATACTCCCAATAAAAGAATTAGTGCAAAAAAGATAACGGTGATTTTCTTCGTCATAATAACGCCTCGCGTAGTGCGCGCTCGTGCGCACACATAATATTTAGTCATAATATATTCTAACACACGCGCGCTCAATACGCAAGAGGTAAAAACTCATTTTCATTATTAAAAATAGTGCAATAAATTTTTTTTGGTGTTATAATAGCAATATGATAGTTGAAAAAATCGTTGCAAAAAAATTAAATGCTGTCGTTACCGTCAATGGAAGTGATTACAACGTATTGCTCGAAAGCGTACTTTCTATGAGGATAAACGTCGGTGACGAGATAACGCAAAAAGACCTTGATGCTCTAATTGAAAGTAGCGATTATTTGGTATGCAAGAATTACCTTTTTTCACAAATAGAAAAATATTCCAAAACGGAAAAAGGTTATCGTGATAAGCTTTTTGACAAAGGATTTAGTACAAAATCTATATCAAAAGCAATAGAATACGCAAAAAATCGCGGATATATTAACGACTCACTCTACGCCGAAAGATATTATCAAAGCAATCGCTCAAAAAAAGGCAAAAAACGCATTAAATATGAATTAATGCAAAAAGGTATAAAATCGCAGGATTTAGCATTCTTTGATTCATACGAAAACGATGAAAATGCTGTGAAAATTATTTGCGAGAAATTCATTAAAAATCGCGAAAAAACTCAAAAAAATAAAGATGCTTTGATTCGACGTCTTTTGACAAAAGGCTTCACGTTCAGTGATATTATGCCACACGTGAACGAAATTTTTTCTGAAATCGACTAATTCACACACTTTTTGCATATATTAGAACGTGCAAATAAAACGTTGTCTTACCCTTATTGTCGTTATTTTTTTTGTTATTATTATAATATTCTACCCAACTCAAATTATTTTAAAAGACGTTTTGTATAGAAAATATTTTAACAATTTTGTTGCAAAAATAGAATTTTTTTGTGAGAATAACAAAGCTATTGCTAACGGTATAGTTATCAATAAAAACCAAATATTAACGGTTGCTCATACGTTCAAAAACACAAACTATTCTTATGAACGCATATACGATTGTATTTATATTCATATTAACAATCTAACATATCTGCCTATCGATATACGTTTTGACTTCGATCGCGACCTATGTTTGCTCACTGTAAGCTCAAGCTCATTACATCCAGTAGAGCTATCTTATCGTATAAACAAATCAGCATACGTTATTGTTGACTCTGACAATTATGAAAAAATAAAAATTACAAGCGTAACGAACGTAATACGAGAATTATCTCTAATTCCTATGATTACTATTGATCAGCGATTTGAAAAAGGCAAAAGCGGGCTACCTGTTGTTAATAGTTTGGGAGCCGTAATTGGCATTTTAACAGCAAATGATAAATTTTACAATCGTTCATACGTTATTCCTACGGTTATAATTGAAAAATTTCTTACAGACTTACAAAAACAATAAATGCAAAAAAATAATCTTTTTGACTATTTTAAATTAGTATTTCAACAAAAATCGGTAAATTTTTAAAAAAAATATTGACATAAACGGTAAATATAAGTATAATATACTTATTAAGTAGACTGAATATTCGGTTGCGTAACAATATCTAAGGAGTAAGTCATGGAAAAAAACATCGAAAACAAGTTAAACGAAAACAACAACGGTTACACTCAAGAGAGCGTTATTTCCCCTGCTGAATTACAAACGTATTACAGCGAAGCTTATATCAACGAGAGAGAAAGACTCAACTCAATGTTCGGTAGATTGGATACCTATCCTATCGTAGAAAAGGAAATCGTATATCGTGATCCTGACTACACCAACTATGTTCCTATGAAAAAATATAAGAAAAAGAGTGCTGCAGCAGCTGTACTTGGAATACTATTTGGTATTGCTACTATCGGCGCTGGTTTGCTTGCATATTTATACTTTTTCGCTAACTAGTACGATTTTATTTTAATATAAAAAAGGTCGATTTATATCGACCTTTTTTTGTGCTCTTTTTGTCAATTTATTATTTTTGTTCTGGATAACGAATACTAATATTAGCCTCTCTTAACTGTTTTTCCGTTACTTCGCTAGGTGCGTTCATGAGTAAATCTTGTGCGTTTTTGTTCATCGGGAAAGCAATTATTTCTCTAATATTAGGTTCGTTAGCTAATAGCATAACCATTCTATCTACGCCGGGAGCAATACCTGCGTGAGGAGGTGCGCCGTACTTAAATGCATTGTAGAGCGCGGAGAATTTGTTTTCGATAACGCTTTCGTCGTATCCTGCAATACTGAACGCTTTGCGCATGATTTCTGGATTGTGGTTACGTACTGCGCCAGAGCTTAATTCATATCCGTTACATACGATATCATATTGATATGCAAGTATATCAAGTGGTTCTTTGTTGTTAAGTGCATCCAATCCACCTTGAGGCATGGAGAAAGGATTATGGCAGAATGTGATTTCGCCCGTTTCTTCATCGGTTTCGTACATCGGGAAATCTACTATCCAACAGAACTTATAGATATTCTTCTCTAATAAATCCATAGCTTGTCCGAGTTCTGCTCTAACGTATCCTGCACATTTTGCTACCGACTTCTCGCCTACTACGAAAGCGATAAAGGTGTTAGCTTTTAGATCCAATCTAACTTTTAGTTCTTCTACGTATGCGTTCAAGAACTTAGCTACACCACCTACGAATGCGTTGCCGTCGAATTTTGCCCAATAATAAGCACAACCTAGTTCCGTACCCTTAACCATTTCTGCAAGGCCATCTGCATATTTACGAGGCTTGTCAAAATTATCAACTGCTATTGCCTTAACTATTTTATTTTCAAACAAGGGGCTTGCGCTGCCGATTACATCGGTTACGTCCTTAATAATCAAGGGATTACGCAAATCGGGCTTATCTGTACCATAATCTCTAATAGCGTCGCGGTAAGGAATGCGTAGGAAGGGACCTTCCTCAACCTTTGCCGTTGTAAATTGCTTAAAAATCGTGGGTAAAATGTATTCGAGTTCTGCAAAAACTTCTTCTTGTGAAGCAAAGCACATCTCTATATCCAATTGATAAAATTCACCAGGCGAACGATCTGCACGTGCGTCTTCATCTCTAAAGCAAGGTGCTATTTGGAAATATCTATCTATACCCGAGGTCATAAGTAGTTGCTTATATTGTTGGGGTGCTTGCGGTAAAGCGTAGAATTTACCCGGATATAATCTACTTGGAACTATAAAATCTCTTGCTCCTTCAGGCGAAGAACTTGTCAAAATAGGTGTTGCTATTTCTAAAAATCCGCGTTCCGTCATAACCTTTCTTATATAACTGATAATTTTGCTACGTAGAACGATTTTGTCCTTAACTAAAGGATTACGAAGATCTAAGAATCTGTATTTTAGTCTTGTATCTTCTCTTGATGCCAAAGAATTGCCTACTTCGAAGGGAAGTTGCTCGTAGCATCTACCAAGAACCTCTATACTTTCGGGTAAAACTTCTATCATACCCGTCGGTATATTTTTGTTAGGGCTACTTCTTAATATAACTTCACCCTTAACTTCCAACGTAGATTCACGAGGAATATTCCTTATTTGTTCTTTCATCTCTTCATCACTTACCGTAACTTGCGTCATACCGTAAAAATCGCGCAATACGAAAAATACTACTGCGCCTAAATCTCTAACGCTATGTAACCATCCGTTAAGTGTAACTTTTTCGCCAACGTTGCTTTCTCGCAGTTGGCTACAATTATGTGTTCTCATAATAAAAACACGCCTCCTTGGTTATTATCTTTTTCGGCAAAGCCGTTGTTTTTTTTCGTGTACCCGACGGGAATTCCCGTCGGGTATTATTAATATTATTGACCTCTTACCATAAATGTAACTTGTTCCGCGTCTACGAAGTTTTTGGTTATACTTTCTGCACTGTAATCTCTATATAGAGCGTAAATCGTATAATCTGAATCAACAAATTCCGTTACGTAACCATACTTGCTGTCACTGTAATTAGGGAATATATACTCAGGTTCAAAAATTTCTTTACCCGTTTCATCTTTGTTGCCAGTCGGATTCATTTTACCTACTTTTATTAGTAGTCGAGTATCTTCTAGACTAGCATTGAGTTTACCCGTGTACGGATTAGTACGAATGAGTTTACCCTGGTAATAACCAGTCATTGATTGCTGTTCACTAATAATGAACGGATCAAAATCTGTGGAAATTTCGGATGCAACAATGGCATTCGGTGAGAATTGACTATTGCTATACGAGTTTGCATTCGAATAAGTAACTCTTCTTACGAATCTATAATTATACGTAGCCGGCCAATCACCGTCTAATTCGAACCAACCTTCCTCCGACGTTACGTGTAAATTATGGCTTTCTGCTATTTCTTCATTCATTCTAGCCGTAGGTGTCGTTTCTTTATAGTAGCTTACGCCCACCGACGATCCAACAGCATTAGTTTTTGCTACCAAGTATGCCATCTTTACTTCGCATAAATAGTGCACTCTATTGAGCCACTGTTCATTAATTTCACCGCTTACACCTAACCAACCTTTTTCTGTCTTAAAGCGCCTAAATCCAACACCCACTGCATGCGTAGAAGAATCTGCACCACCTTCTCTTGCAGAAGTAGAACCGTAAGATTTTATATAATGTACAAAAATAGGATTCGTACTATAACAGTGATTGAGTGTCAATTGGTGATTTATTCCATTGCCGCCTATTCCTCCTAGAATACCACCCATTAATGCTAACGAGGGGTATGAATCGTCGTTGTCTTGTTTCATCGAAAATGCATCCATATATACGTGACCTGAAATATTGATAGCGGAATTACTACTGTAACAGCTTTGTATTCTCGATATCGTTAAACCTTTTAGGTTAAGTATATTAGCCGTGGTTTTTTCCGTGTTATA
The DNA here is from genome assembly GCA_045535785.1 of Clostridia bacterium. Lineage (GTDB taxonomy): Bacteria > Bacillota > Clostridia > Christensenellales > DTU072 > CAG-1782. The sequence goes on along the minus strand of JAZSMH010000061.1, from coordinate 15,321 downwards.
CTCCGAGCTAGGATCCGTATTCCATTTGTTTATATAATCTTTTATCGTTTGTACGCCATATTGCGGTTCACTATCTGGGAACATATAGCCAGCAATCAATCCTGCTTCTACACCCGTTGCGAACTTTGTTGCAATAATCGAACTACTTCCTGCGTTGCTATCTGCATTAAGTTGAACGTATTTGGTCATTCTTGTATCTTTTACAAACGAGTTGAATATACTGCCGGTATTAAGGCCAACTATACCACCCATTACTACGTTATATTTTGAACCATAATCAGGGATACTTCCCGTATAACCTGTGCTGATTTCGAAATAAGAGTTATCTTTGTAATTTATACGTTTGAATACGTAAATGTGTCCACTGTCCCATTCTGTTGGCGTAGTGCTTCTTGCGTCGCTAGTATCGTGTCCTGTAACGCTACAATCATCTACGATACCGCCGTTAGCACCTACAACACCACCTACGTTAATCGATTCTTTTGACGCACCTTCTATCCAAACGTAAACTATAAATCTACTTGAACTTGAAGTACCTGTATGTAGATCGAATCCAGTAACCATACCGTTATTCGCACCTACGATACCGCCTACCGTTCCTGCATACGCTCTTATACTACCTTTTACCGTTGAAAACGTTTTCTTTTCCGCGTCGTAATTGTTAAGCGTTGCAGCGCCCAATATCGAACCTACGATACCACCAACTTTACCATATTTATTGGTAGGCGTGTCTTTATCCGACTTCGAGGTACGATTTGCAAACAAGTAAAGTCCTGATTCCGAAGCACCAATCGTAGAAACGGTGGGCGTTATGTTAATTTCGAAGTTTTTGTTATTAGCAACTTCTAGATTTACGTATTGTAAAACGGTATTCTCTCCATCCATAGTGCCTACTACGCCACCTGCATAAATCGTTGACTCGTTACCTATGATTATGTTTCCTTTTACCGTAACGTTAGAAACTACTGCCCCACCGTCTATCGTTCCGAATACTCCACCGACGGTTTGGTTTGTTTCTTCCACACCCACTAACAACCAACCGCTATCAGTTGTAAGGGTGATGTTATTTACCGTTCCTCCCGTTACTTTTCCGAATATTGCACCGCCTGTGGTTGCGTTAATAATCTCTGCAGTGAATCCGTTGCCAACTTTAAACGTTATACCGTCAACTATACAATTTACAATCTCACCTACTAATGAGCCTGCGTATTCACCACCTGCGTCTATGCAAATTCTTCTTCCGTTAGATATTCTACTGTCACCCTTAAATACGCCACTGTTTGAATATAAGTTGGTCGTATATTGCGCTATGGTAATATTAGTGAACTTTGCATTATATGCATAACCTGCGAGCATGCCTACTTTACCTACTTCCATTCTCATGAAGGTATTGTCTAATCTTAAATTCTTAACTTCGCCATTAATAATCTTTTCGAATAGACCGAAATAATCTAGTTTTACATTATTTGCACCAATACCGGATAAATAATGATAATTACCGTCAAGGATTCCGTCGAAACCTTCGCTTTCACTAGTAGATTTACACAAAGGTTTGTAGCCTTCCGTTTTTATCGGTAAATCTTGTTTAGAGGTATAGTAGTCGTTAGATTCAAGCAACATTAAATCTGTCATCAGCTTGAAAGTAGTTTTACCTACGCCACTTTCAGGATCATCTATCTTGAACTCTTTGGGTTTAATTATACCCACGCAAGATTTGTCGTTATAATTCCAGAAAGTCTCTATTTGGGCCAACTGCGATTTATTATATATCTTGTAGCCTTTTTCAGCGCTACCTGTGTTATCCGTACAATATAGATAATTGGTTGCCTTACTGCCTATGTGATCTTTGTTATGATTGCTGTTTGCTTCACTGTACGCAGGATCTCCGAATAACATAACGTCCATCTTGTACCCTTCTATATTAGTTAAGTCGTATTCTTCCCAACGTCTATAGTTAGTATCGTCTAATTTGAACAATGAGGTAGAGCCTGCATTCGTTAATTTGGGCGTACTTGGCTCGCCACCACCTACAGCCATTCCTGCGTAAGCAAATCTAAACGTTTGCGATAATTCTTCACCGCCAGCGGTATCTACAAGACTTAATCTAATAACTACTTCGCCGTTTGCCTCATAGCCTACTTGCTTATTATTCTCTATCTTGTACCAATCTCCGTACGTGTTATCTTCATCCCATACCGTGAGTACGCTTATGTTTTCATTACCGGTAAGCATTTTTGCTAGTCTATCTCTTATTGATATACCGCCACCATACGTGAAGTTATAGAATACCATAACCGCCGTCGTAACGTACTTAATATAGTATTCGTTAGCTTGTGCAGAGAGTTCATTTTTGTTATCGATAGTACCTATTGCTTTCGTTGCTTTAGTTGTAAGCGTTGCTGCATCTACACAACCTTCATCGGGAATATAATAAGTACCATTACCTGAATTGTAATACTCAGAATAGTTAACGACTGCCGTATCGTTGTGTATAAATTGATATAGCGTGTCAAAATCAGGACAGAATAGTTTGCTAGTGCTAGTCTTTGCTTCTTCTAGTTTTATAGCGTTATCGCCCTTTCCTTCGGTGTCAACATTCAGGGTATAGTCAAGTCCTGCGTCTATGTAATATTCAAAGTAATATGCTTTTTCTGTAAAGTTCACGTCAGCAGAAACTTTGGGATACTTAGTGTTGCCACTATTCCTTACACTATTAATATGATAGTATTTAACTACCGAAGTCGGTTCTGCATAGTCTATCTTGTTAGACGATAGCTTGTTAATAGCTTTTATAGTGATTTTTTCGCCCGCATCTGCCGTCATGGTGATTTCTGGCGTACCTTCGCCACTGCTTTGCGCATTGTCTACACCATAACCAACGTTATAACTATATATAGTTTGTTTGTATTGCGCTACGTAGTATGCCATAAATTCAAAGTCAGTAACAGACGTATCGCTTACACAAGTTAATTGTAGCACATACTTATTAGCCAATTTAGAATCTTCACTACCATTGAAATAGTACACGTCGTCTTCAATCTTCATATACCAACCTAAGAATCTATATCTAATAGTGCGATCGGCATTGAATACGCCTTTATCAGGATTAGTCGCATCGTTAGTAATAGTAATCGTTGTACCATACTCGAACGTACCGGACATTCCTTCATTGTGAGTTCTATCCGTATACGTTTCGTCCGTAGGCTCTACTTCAACTATCTCAAGTTTTGCATCAGCGTTTAATTGTCTTTCACTGATATCGCCTTTTAGGTCGGTATTGTAAGAATAATGGGTAAGTTTTACCGTGACCGTCTTATACACGTCGGCTCTAATTAGTAACGGTCTATCAACATCAATATTCGATGAATCGGAAGTCGATACAGCATAAGGCATGCATCCGTCGTATAAACTAATTAAATCTAAATCATAAGATTCTTTATAGCAATCTACTACAGGATACGAACCGTCTTCACTTTGACCGAACGATTTGTCCGGATACCAATATGTAATATTTTCCCAAGCACCGTTATTCCAATTATAATATTGCCACGTGCTGAACTCTACGTCCGTAGGCATACCTGACATATTTAAACCGAGCTTCATGCTTGTCCAAGTATTGTCTATAAAGTTATTGTCATTAATATTCTGAGCTAGAATAGTAAAGTCAAATATAGATGAATATAATTTGCTAGCATTTAGCATTACATCCGAATATCCAGCCTTGACTAAATTTCCGTTCTCGTCGAATTCTCCATTTATAACGGTATCATTATGTAGAACACTCCAGCACTTATCATTTTTGCTAAGACCGCCGTTTTCAAATGCATGCGATGCTTCAAGTCTATTTTTTACGTCGTTGATGGTGCTTCCTACACTATCGTCATGTGCAATTCTTACGGTATTAGGCGTACCATAAATACCATGAGTATCTTCATAAGGATAGTAATTAACTATTACTTCACCCATATCCCAACTATTGAAGTGGTCATCAAAGGCGTAATATTTTTGGTTAAGCACGGTCACGTCAAGTATGGGTTGGAATACCGCATAAATCTTTATTTCGTTAACCTCTTTTTTGTCCTCACCAAGAAGTGCCGGCATATCATCTATGTTTATGTACAAGGCTTGTGCAAGATGGTCTGCTATAGGTAGTAGACTTTCTAGATACTCGAACGTATTTACGTCGTTGACGTACCAACCGACGAATTGATAGTTGCCCACGGGCTTTTCTACTTTTAATTCAAACGTAGCTCCGTAGCTTGCTATACCCGTTCTTCCATCTAATTGAGCGTAGGCTTTACTTAAATCTATAACTTTGCCATCACTACCTATTCTATTATTTGCGTACGTGAAGCCCGCGATATCGTAAACGTAGTCTTCTACGTGTCTTATACTAATTCCTTCGTGACTTATGCCATCACCGGAACCACTTGATTTAGCCACAGACACTACGTCGGTACGATAAACGCCTATATCTAGATCGTACGTATGATAGAATTCAACCTCGAATTCCATATTACCCATTACGTAAATAATGAAGTAGTAATTTTCTCCGTCCTCAACGTAACGCAAAATTTGGAAATCGTTAGAGCTGTTTTCGTTGAAAGCTTTTATTAATTCTTCCATTGCAGCGGTAGAATTATCGTCAGCCATTGCTTTTTTGTAATCTTGAACGGTGAACGTTTGCCAATTATCTATTTCCGAAGCATTGTAGAAATTGATAACTCCATTCTTTCTACTTGAATCAAAGTCAACGCGTCTTGCTTTCAATTGGTAGAATGCATAGTTATCGTTGGGCTTTAATTCTAGCTTCAACAATTTGCCTGCGCTCATTGCGCTAGTGTTAAGAACACCACTTTCGCTAACGACACCGTTGTACCATACTTTACCGCCGTCGACGTCGTCTGCCGCACCTACCGTATTAACCGATACCTTTGAATATCCATAGACGTTGGTTACCAAATAGAATTCCGTATTACTCTTAATTTCGTATCCATCTGAATTTCTATCTTGTACGTCCGTACACTCTGCTCCCTTTAATAAAACGTCTAAAGTATCGTTCAAAGATTTTACCGAGCTTACGGTAGCGCCAATATCTATTCCATTCAAGAAATAACTAATACCTTTTATAGGAATAGGATTATCATCTTCATCTAAATATTCATCTTCGATAATATAGTATTTTACGCCTTCTTGATTGGTGTCCGTTACCTTATAAGCGTCTTTATATTCAAACCACAGACGATTACCTACGTACATTTGGTATTCGTACCTATCTATAGTTTTTGACGTAGAATCGATATTCGCATTAATAATCTTACCTTCTTCGTAAGCAATAACCGATGTATAGCTCTTATATCCTGCGTTGCTACCACCCACGAACTTGTAAGGATTCTCAACGTTCAATACAACCGTAACCTTTTGTTTAAATTCAAACTTGAATTTTCTTTCGCCAAAGCTGTTAACGGTATACGTTAAGGTGGTTACACCATTGATAACACCTAGTATTACGCCTCTTTGTCCACTGACGACTTGCGCTTCTACCGTTTCACCGTTATGATCTTTGTAAATTTCGTAAACGCCGTACAACGCATAATCTTCTTTATTAACTGCTTGAGCTTCTACTCTAATTTGAGTGAAATATTCTCTGTCTTCTAACGTGTAATTACTTACTTCGCCATCGGGTTGAGGTGTTATATCTTCAGGAAAATCTTCTCCGTTGATGTTTTTTCCGTTAATAAATATATCTAGCGTTCCTACGTGACTTTCGTATTGGTAAGGAACCTTTTGTAATACCGTGCCATCGTTATAATAAACGGTTGCTGCTATGGTTTGAGTATACGTTAAAATCTTCGTTGTGAACAAGATATATACGTGAGTTAGCCCGGTAAGAACGTCGGTATCTATCATATTGATAGTAGAAAAATCATATTGCGTTCTTGCTGTTATACCGCCAACAGGTACTTCAAAATTGGTTTTTACCAAGCCCTCATGACGATTATCCGTTCCGAAATAAATTTCCGTACCCGTAATTTGGTAACCTTCGTATAGCGAGGGCTCTACAGTTATTGAACCAAAGTGAGATACGACAGAACCTGCGTATACGATAATTTGCTCACCGTCGCTAACGCCGTTACGATCGTTATAAACACTAAAATCATGTTCCGTATCGTTAATCAAAACGTGAATTGCATAATTGATAGGAACTATATTGATAGAAACGTTGATATCGCTGTTGCCCACCCAAGGATTTGTGTCTGAACCGTTGATTAACGTGGTGCTTACGGTTAAAGTGTAGTCATAATTATATGCTTTACCTACGCCTACGCTAACCATTCCTTTTTCTGCAGCGTTAAGTATGCCTTTACCTATCAATTCTTCTCTATCAAATCCGTTAACGACGAAGCTTTCTAACATGTAGCCATAAGGAACGTTAAATAGATAGTTGATAGTACCGTGATGTTCTGCTACAAGAACTCCGGGCGTATCTTTAGGACCGTATTCTACGGGACGTTGAATTTGACCGCTTACGTCAAGATTATTATTGTTAACGTCCTTAACAGCTAACGTGACTGCGGTTACGTTCTTATTATCCTTATCTGCAAGCGCTGCATCCGTTCTCGTAATCGACGTAGACAAGGTGTATTCTTTGATGTCAACGTCAATATATACTCTTATATCGGAGCTGATTGAATACTCTAAGCTACCCTTGTTTGCGTTATAGAAGGAGAACATTTTGCCTTCTCCATCGCCTATATCTCTTAACTCGAAGGTTCTTACTAACGCGTTACCGTTCTCGTCATACATCAATTCGTACTCTTCGGTAGTTTCGTTATAAATTACACTCTCTACGATTACTTCTTCTATGCTGATGTAGTAGCCGTCCTTGGGCTCTATGCTTACGCTTAATTCATCATGCGACTTAACCTTAACCTCCCAAGGCTTGTCACGTCCATCTAATGCGCTAGCTGTCTTCTTGGGATATACGCTATTATTATCGTTAAACTTGGTTGTTATATTCTCGATGAAGTCGGGATTGTTGATTACGTACATTGCGAGATAATCGTTACGTCCAAAAACAACCGTTACTTTGTATTCACTAGTAATGCCGTATATCGTAATGATATCGCGCAATCCGTTGATAGCGCTATCGTTATTCTTGGAAATAACTAATCCGCTTTCTATAGTGCCGTATTCTCCTTCGAATAAATAATAGTTGTTGACTTTTATTTCCCTTTCTTCACCGTTATCGGTATACTTAATTATTACGCTGTCTACATAGTAGCCTTCGCCTGCTACAACCTTAATTACCGTGCTTTCGTTCCAATAAACGCTCCAATCGGTTGCTTGAGTAGCATCGTCTTTGCATACTGTGTTGAGAGTTTCACCCTTTATCAAATCTCCATTATCGTCCTTTTCGTTGTACGAGGTGTTCACTTTGATAGAGTAACTCTTGACTCTAAATATCGCTCTTAACGAAATATCGTCCGTTAATGCTATGCCATCCTTAGCGTAAGTCACTACGCCCGTGGTATCTCCTAGATTGCCTTGTTGTAGGTTATTAACGATAAAGCTGTATAGATAAATACCGTATTTTTCAAAATTCGGAGTAATTACAACTTTTATTTTAGTACCGTAATCAAATACGCCACTAATCGTATCTACTATCTTACCGTTGGTCGTGAGTAAGATTTCGTCCGTATCTACGTCATATATCGTTACGTCCATATACTCACTTATTCTTGCAGCGGGTATCTTATTCATGGACGAATTATATACCGTTGATGAAAGGGTTATGCTGAACGTCAATATTTCGTACGTCACGCTAACGTCCGTATTGCGGTATACGTTAGTGCTATATTTATCGTTATTGACAGAAGATAATTTGTCCTCTCCGTTGACGATAAATACCTTTCTACTATAACCGACGGTAGGCTTTACCGTTACTACGTATCTCAATCCGTATTCGTAGTTAAAATTGTACTCAACGTCGCTACTTTCGCTATAGAACGTCCATTTTCCATTTCTATTTGTGAATTTTATATCGGTTGCAACGAAAATTTCACTTTGTTTTTCATAAACAACGCCGTTCGAGGGACGGATGTAGTATAAACTACCGTTCTCGTCAAATACTATTACGTCGGCACCCGAAACGTTTGCGTTATTGATAGCAAACGCCATCTTACCACCGTCTTGATCTCCTTGTTGATTGAACGACAACGTGTATGCGTTACTCTTGAACGTTACTTTGATAAGCTCTATATCTGCGGTAACGCCAGTAGCTGAATCAGTGTTGTTACCGAACATGAAGCGGTTGAACCAAATAACTCCGCCCTCTCTCTTTACTATGCCTTCGCTATCGTCGGAATATCTCGTCACGATAGTTTCGCTCTTGCCGTAACCTTTGTACTTAATGGTTACTGAATGGAGATAATATCCTGCTCCTACCGAAGGATAAACTTCGAAGTAGAAGTTATCACCGTGTGCAATTCCCGTATAGGACTTCTCGTTCAATTGAGAATATTCGGGAACACTGAACGTACCAGCTCCATCCATTCCCTTGAAGTTAAGCGATGCGTTCTCTATCTCGTAATTAAGTGCGTATCTATTAATATCGTAAACGACTTTGACTGTAACGTTACGCGATGCGGGAGCATTGATACTTCTTAAGCTAAAGGTATCTGTCGTGTTGTCGTTAGCAACGTCACTGTAAGAGCTGTAGCCTACGCTTGCACCGTTGATAAGAACGTCTTTTATATGATAACCAGCATCGGCATTCATAGAGATATTGAGATACTCTCCGTGCTTAATCTTGGTGAGCTCTTGCGAACTACCTTCCACACTTAAAATAGTCGTACCGTTGGTGCTAGTAGGATCCAGTGTAACGGTGTACGAATAAATGCTGAATTCTACGTAAACGTCTACGTTCTCACATGCAATAAACGAATACGTACCGCCAACGTATTGATTAACAACCGAAGCATACGTTAGATTCGTCCAATTGGAACTACGGAACGACACGTCCTTACCGTTAATTCTAAATGCGGAAATATAATAATTAGCAAGTGCATTTGCATTAATCGCAACGATATCACCGTAATAGATAGTTTCTACAGCGTCAACGTTACCCGAACCGACGGACGTTACGTTAAGAGTATACGCAGAAGGATTGCCTACAGCGTATAGCACAGCTACTTCGTCGAAAGCATTGGAAGGAAGCGTTACGTTAATTGCCTTTGCATAGCTATTTGCGTTAGAAACGGTGCTTACAATACTCGAATCTAAAATACCAAGAGTGTCGCTTACAGCAACGCTATCACCTTGTACGGTTAATACCAATTCTCTCCAATAACCGCCGCTGTTACCTTTTAAATAAACTACGTTAAGAGCATATCCGTCATCTGCTATAACGGTAATAACGTTGTCGTCTGCGGTAGTTTCACCATAATTAACGCCTGCTACCACGTCAGTTACGTTGTCCTTGCTTACGTCTACTCTAAATCCGTTAACCGTCTCTTGAATAGCTATTAACGCACAAGTAACTTCTATACTAGCATCAGATATAACGTTGTTGTTCACATAAGAGTAGGTTTTTGCCAAATGAACTATGGGTTGTGCTACACCGTTTATTTTTACGGAGCTAATATAATATCCATCAGCCACTCTAAGCACGTATTCTTTGCTAGACGCGTATTCTACTTCGTAAGCGTAAGATGCGGAAAGCGCGTTCTCACCCGTTCCATCGTCTACAGTGACGTCAGCTACGTTAGCATTAGCATTGCTGAACACTACGTTGTAGGTAAGATTCTCATAAACGATCCTTACCTCAATATCCGAACGAACGTCATTAATTCTTACGTTGCAGGTTGCTCCGCGATCTATGGTTGATACGTAAACCACTTCCCCACCGTTCACACTATAGCCAGCTACGTAGTAACCGTTAATAGGAGTAATCGTTATAGAAGAGCTTTCTCCACCCATTACGTTAGCCTTGCTGATTAGATAGGACCCGCGCTCGTCATCCAGAACGGAAACGATATACGTGATATCTTCGTAAGTTGCACTCAAAGTAATATTCTTGGTTGCAACGTACATAACTTTTACTTTGGTAACGCGCAAATCCTTGCCCGTGGTGACGTTAGAAAGTTTCTTTTCATTAACCTTTAATTGTTCTACGAGGCTTGCATAAACGCTACCGTAAGCAACGCTAGTATCGGTAGAAGAAATTCTACGATAATCTTCATTGTTGACGTCTACAACTTCATAAACGTATACGTTGTCACCAAGAAGGCTTTCGCAATACATATAAGTCTTACCTTCTACCGTTGCCGTACCGTAACAGTACATATACTCGTCGTCGAGATATTTAAGTCCTATGCCGTAATAAACTCCATTGATTTCCCAATCGTAGAACACCAACGAGGTACCTGCGTTCTTGTAAACGTCTTGTTTGATACCGTCTACCCTAACCGAAGAAATGAATTTGCCCTCGGTGGCGGTAATTACGTAATGTTGTAATTCGCCGTAATTGAACTCTTGCTGTAATTCGGGAATGGTGTAACCACTCTCGGGACCGTTAAAGTCGGTGGTGAATATGCTACCTTCGCTCGCGTCGGGCTTATTTACCGTTACGTAGTAACTTCTACTCGAATATACTATATCGACAACAACGTCGGATACGCAGTTCTCTAAAATCAATGCGTATTCAAGCATTTCGCTATCTTTGAGATCTGCTACTACTTCATTAAAGTAGCTCTTACCGTTAATTCTACCCGTAACGAGAATTTTTTGAATGGAGAATGCTTCGTTATAGGAGTGAATATTGAAGGTTAGCGTATTTCCGTAATCAATTACCAACTCTATGAGCGCTCTATCGTAAGTAATACCGTCGTCGTTATCGGTAACGTATCCAGAGTACACGTCGGTACCATTGTTGACCGTAACGTTGAAAGTTTGAGGAACGAACACTACGCTAAGAGCGTTGTCGTAGCCGTTTTGTAGAGTAACAGTGAGGACGTTCATATTGACGCCTTCTGAACTTCTATAAATTTCGGAAACGTCGGAATAATCCCAGCGTGCTTCGCTAACCGCATTACCTTCATCTGCCGAGAATGAAACGGTGTAATCGTAGGTTTCGTATATCGTATAGCTTCCGAATACCGCTTCAGTGCTAGATTCGCCACCAGGAACACTCTTGGTTACGTAAACCGTACCAGCGCCAAGCGTATTAACTGAAAGCACGTGCTCTACGGGAGCCCATTTTGCAATTACGTTGATTTCGTTATCGGTAAGAAACGCTTCACTTTGTAAATATTCTTCCTTGAGTGAAATTTGCGTTCTGTCGTCTATCATATCGCCGGTAAGCGCATCCATCCAACCGATAAATAGATATTTTTCTTTTGAAGGCGCATTCATCGGCACTCCGCCGCCACTACCAATAGTGTTTTGGTAAACGACGTTAATGGTATGGTGAAGTTGAGTTATATCGTATTCGTCTAGATAGGTAAATTTAATCTTATAAACCTGCTTCGTCCATTTTGCAACCAAGGTTGTGGGTTGTCCGAAGATCATATTCTTGGTAATGAGCGTTTGGGTATCGTCACCCTGTACGTACCAACCTAAGAAAGTCATACCTACTACGTCCGCAGGACGTATGATACCAGTAATTTCGTCAATAACTACGGTATTGTCTACTCCATTGACGTATTCAGCAAGATATTCACCCAAAGTAGTGCCGTAGGGTATACCGTCGATGAAGTACTCTTGGTTGTTAGCCTTTGCATTCTGATAGTTAATAAACGTTACGCCACTGCTAGAGTAAACAAAGCCTGCCGTTACGTCTATTGCTGCTATCTCTTCGTTAGGCGTGAAGCTCAATATATATTCGGAAGCACTATTACCCGAGGTCGACGACTTGAAGGTAACGTTAACCCTATTATCTCCTATTACGATAATTCTTTCTTCGTTCTTCGCTAGTTCTTCATAAACGCCGTCAGAGTTACGGATAAACCAACTATTGAATTCACGCGAAGGATAAGGAGTTGCAGTGATAGCAGCAAGCGTATCGTGTGCATAGTAACCCTCTTCACGCGCGTCTGTTTCGCCCATGAGGCTACCCTTGTTGTCAACGGAGATACTTACGTTAACGTCGGTGGCGGTCTTAACGTATTGCGGATAAATACTCATGTCGCGTTTTACGCTAGAATAATCTTCCTCCGCAACCGACCAGCCTACGAATGTATAACCATAAACGTTCATTTTGGGATCGGTGAACATGGGCGCTTTCGTCGCCTTTTCGCCATAAAGCACGTCTTCTTCGGAAGCAACCGTACCGTCGTTATAGAAGAAGATAACTCTAAACTCTGATTTCTTGAAAATTGCTATGTAGCCTTTGGACTCGTTGACCTTGAGGTCTTTACGTAGCGCGTACGGATATCCGTCGCTCCATTCTACGAATTCATAACCTGTTTCGGGAATTGCTATAACGCTGTCTGCATCGTTACCGCTTACAATGGATTGAGAGGTTTCTCCTTGTATTCTTCCGCCGGTACTTGCAGTATACGTAAGATTACAGTCAATATCCTTGACCATTACGCTGATCGTCTGTTCGAAGCCACCAAAACTTAGCGAAACGTTCTGCTCGCCACTAACCGTGACGTCAAGTCCTTCACTAACCATGTTGGATATAGCAACGTTCTCGGTAGAACCGTCACTATAGGTGACTGTGACGTATACTCTGCTTAAATCACTACCAACGCCGATTGCATTCTCGTCATAGCTAATGCCCACGATCTTCGGCACGTCGGTTTTGATTTCTTCCGTGGACGGCAAATATACTAGTAGCGTCATAGTGAGCGCTATTGCTATCACAACTACGGCGACAATAATGCCGACGTATCCTCCGTTGCTGAATACTTTTCTTTTTTGCGGATCGTAATGTTTTCCTCTCATAAAACAACTCCTGATTCGTTTACCCTAAAAAGGGTATAGTTATGGCTTTTTATATATTATAATATATATAAAATCAAATTTCAAGTACCTACGCGAATTTTTTTCGGACTAAAACGGACCTTTTTTTGAATTGTTTTTACGCAAAAATCGTCAAATAAGCAAAAGCAAATTCTTAGAAAGTATAATTTTTTTATAAAACTCAATTAAGAAATATGGGTATCATATTTTTATATTTTGGTTACCTTAATTTTATTTTTTTGTTATTGTTTTGAAAATTATCACCAACGGAACAGCTAGTGTTAAATAAATAAAAACAACCAAAAATAGTATATAGATTGACAAACGGGTTGTTAGGTAGTATAATAGCCGTATGATACTCAATCTTATCAATGCAAGCTTACCCAAATACAATCATGGTGATATATACTACACTATTATTCCGATAGCTTTTTTCGTATTTTGTTTGGTTTTTGGTATCGTACTTTTGTGTGGAAAAGGCGGCATTCTTATCCCTGGATACAACCAAAAAGCTAAAGGTGAAGAAGCAATAAAACACGAGAAATTCTATTGCAAAAAGGTGGGTGTATTCGTCATGATATTGACGGTATTCTTCGCAATAATTTTCGTTGGTGTAATCTTCCAAATATACGTACTTGCGGCAATTGGCGGTGGGTTAGGCGCAGTATATGCTATCTTCGGCGTAGTTGCACTTAAGAATAACGTAAAAGTACAAAGAGCAAAACTTATCGCAAAAGAATTGACCGAAGCGTACGAAAAACAAGAACAAGAAAATAATAACGATTTATTACAATAACATATTAATATAAATGAATTGACAAACGCACAAAAAAGCAATATAATGTTAAAGCGTTTGGTTGAGAAAATGCAAAATATACATTAAAACGACCTATACGGAGCGGTATCGATTAGGTCTACGGAGCGCAAACTCGCAAATTGCGAAGCAATCTGGCGGACGTAACGAAAATACTACTCTACTCATATATAACCCTTGTCCGCTAATGCGTTTGACGAGGAAAACGCGAATAAATATCTGATAATGAATGACCTATACGGAGCGGTATCGATTAGGTCTACGGGGCGCAAACTCGCAAATTGCGGTAGCAATCTGGCGGACGTAACGAAAATACTACTCTACTCATATATAACCCTTGTCCGCTAATGCGTTTGACGAGGAAAACGCGAATTTTTACATTAATAATGACCTAATACGGAGCGGTATCGAAGTGGTCATAACGGGGCGCACTCGAAATGCGTTTGACGAGCAATCGTCACGTGGGTTCGAATCCCACCCGCTCCGCCAAATAAAAAAGGTAGTATGCACGCTACCTTTTTTGTTTTGTGAAATAAATATTGGTGGATTCGAACGGGTGGGAACAAGTGACTTACCACTATATTCTTATACGATAGTCACTTGCAAATAGTGGTCACCCACTGTTTGCCACCCAGGCGTGATAGTGTAGCATTGCGAAACGGAGCGAATCCCACCCGCTCCGCCAAATAGAAAAAGATGGCACTAGCTGTCTTTTTTTATTTCGTGAAAACAATATTGGTGGAAGGGTTCTTTTTCTTTATAATAAATAACTGCAGAACGATAGGTCTATCAACGGAACGATAGATATTACCAAGGTTTTTTCGTTATACGGCAGGCGAATATATTGAAAAAAATGCGATTGTTGTGCTATAATAAACTGAACGATAAATAAGAATTTGACAATGAGATAAACGGAGGCTCTTGTGCGGAAAACAAAAGAATTGCTTTCACTATTTCTGACAATGCTGAAAATCGGTGTATTCACCTTTGGCGGCGGATATGCCATGATCGCTCTGCTCGAAAATGAGTTCGTAGCAAAAAAGAAATGGCTTGAAAAAGACGAATTTTTGGACGTTGCGGCGATTGCCGAATCCACGCCCGGCCCTATTGCTATCAATGCCGCAACTTACATAGGATACAAAAAAGCCGGAATTATCGGCTCAATCATTGCTACACTTGGAATTTGTATTCCGTCGTTTGTTATCATCTACGCAATATCACTGTTCTTTGATGCGTTTCTTTCTTTGACTTTGGTTGCCTACGCCTTCAAGGGTATTCAGATATGCGTGGTGTATCTGATCCTTACGGCAGGGCTGAAAATGCTGAAGCAAATGAAGAAAACCGCATTTAACATAATCATTATTTCGATAACACTTATCTGCATGATTGTGTTTTCATTTTTCGCGGTGAAGTTCTCAACGATATTTTACATACTGATCAGCGGAATCTGCGGTGTAGTGGTATATCTTATCGGCAAAATAAGGAAGAAGAAAAAGCATGATCTATCTTGAATTGTTCTTAACCTTCCTTCAGATCGG
>JAZSMH010000033.1:0-12316 GCA_045535785.1 Clostridia bacterium | reverse complement strand
AAGGATTTATTATTTCCTTTTACTCTTGCTCTTTCTGCTTGTAATATGGGGTTGGGCTTAGCCCATTTGTATTTGACTAGTCAAATGCGATGCTCGCACTTAGTAGAGCTTTCAAATTCTACGCTAAGAACATCACCCTTTGCTCGGCTTAACTTTTATTTCGTATGCGAATAAGTAAGGAATTTTTTCAAGTTATATAACTTGTCGCTTAAGTCTACCTTATAGATATTAGGATTCATAAGACGTAAGTATTCTTCCCAAAATTCACTTCTTACTATCTTAGAGTAATCAGCGATTTCTTTAAGGGTAGGTAGGTTATATACTTGCTCCCCGTCACGGAATACTTCCACCATTAGGTTACGCATAGAATATTTTTCCAAAGTCGTCTTTTTCCAAGTTTCTATCGGGTGGAAAATGGTAAGAGGTTTCGTAGTATCGAAGGTTTCGTCACGTAGTGAAATAAGATCGGCAAAAGCCATTTTATTTTCGTCGTATATACGATAAGTAGTCTTGATTCCAGGGTTGGTTATTTTCTCAGTCGTGTCCGAAAGTTTGATTTTGGGTTCCCATTGTCCGTCAACCAGCATAGCCGAAAGCTTATATACGCCACCAAGTGCGGGAGTAAGGGAAGAGGTGATAAGTTTGGTTCCTACACCGTAAGAATCTATCTTTGCTTTTTGTTGGTGTAGAGATGATAAGATATATTCGTCAAGGTCACCGCTTACGCAAATCTTACAATCGGAGTGTCCCGCATCGTCTAGCATTTTGCGCGCTTTTTTGGTTAGGTAAGCTAGATCTCCGCTATCTAGTCTGATACCAACGGGCTTTAAGCCTTTAGCCTTCATTTCGTCAAATACCTTTATTGCGTTAGGTACACCCGAGCGTAAAGTATCGTAAGTGTCGACAAGTAGTAGACAGTTATTAGGATAAACTTCCGCATATTTACGGAACGCATCGATTTCGTTTTCAAAACTCATTACCCAAGAGTGCGCGTGTGTACCGCTACAAGGCACGCCGAATTTCATAGCGGAATAAACGTTACTTGTAGAATTACATCCACCGATTATCGCTGCTCTTGCTCCGTATATACCCGCGTCCGGACCTTGCGCACGGCGCAAACCAAATTCCATTACAACGCCTTTTGCTTCTTGACAAATCTTGAACGCTTTGGTTGCAATTAGCGTTTGGTGATTAATGATATTAAGTATTGCTGTTTCAACAAGTTGCGCTTGGAATAGCGGTGCAGTTACGGTAAGTATAGGCTCGTTAGGGAAGATTATTTCACCTTCTTTTACCGCGGAAATACTACCCGTGAATTTGAAGTTACGTAGTTCTTCGAAGAAGTTGTCTTGGAAGAGATTAAGGCTACGTAGATATTCAATTTCTTCGTCACCGAAGTGTAAATTATTGACGTATTCAACGACTTGTTCTAGTCCTGCCGCAATAGCAAAATCTAAATTTTCTCTCGGACGATAGAATACGTCGAAGTTAGCAACGTCTTGATGTTTGCCCGTTTGAAGATAGGCATTCATCATCGTTAGCTGATATAAGTCTGTCATTAATGTAAGGTTACGCATAATTTTCTCCATAATAAATTATTTTTGTTAGCTAGCGCTAAAAAAAACGTTCGGCTATCAGCCGATTAAAATACTAAATTTCGGTAATGAAAGTTGCCCCGTACTTCCTTACCTTTACGCAAAATACGTTTTCTTTTCCGAATATATCGGATACGTAATTTACATAGTTATCTGCATTTTGGGTACCCACAAAACAAAGTATTGTACCCGCAAATCCGCCGCCGTGTACGCGGTAAGCAAGCGTGTCGGGGTGATGTGATACGATACCAAGTGCTAGCGGTACGCTTTGCTCTACGTCACTAGGTGGATAGCAGTTTTGAAGTAACGTATAGCTTGATATTCCGCTTTGCGATATAAGCTTTAAGAAGGCTTCTTCGTCGTTATTTTTTAGCGCGGTTGCCGCTTTAACTACGCGTGCGTTTTCGTCGAAGAAGTGCATTGCTCTAAGTATTGCCCTTCCCGAGAATTTTTCACGCAAAGTTTTTAGTGAACCAAAGAAAGTATCTTTATCTACTTCAGCAAGTACCTTTTTGCCGAAGTATTCCGCGATAGAATTCATTTCAAAACGTATAGCGGCGTATTCGTCGGTAAGGTTACAATGATCGCCACCGCAGTTGATAATAACGAGTGAAAGGTTGTCGAATTTCCAATCGGCTTTTAACGCGGAAGGATTTTCGTTATAAAAATCCATATAGCTTACGTCACCGCGCGATATGGTTAGTTGATCCATAAGTCCCGATGGCTTACCAAAATATACGTTTTCTGCGTATCTAGCAATGATTGCCTTTTGATTAAAGTCCATCTTACCTTCGTTAAAAAGAACGTTGAAAATTTCGCAGAATAGTAGTTCAAAAGCCGCGCTACTGCTTACGCCCGCACCCTTGAAGATATTGCTATCCGCGTGCGCTCTGAATCCACCGATTTTGTAACCTGCATTCAAGAATCCCTTTGCGACGCCTTTAACAAGCGCGGTAGAAGTGCCGTATTCTTTTTCGTTTATATCCAAGCAATCAAGGTTTACTTTGAATTCGTCGTAGCCTTCGCTTTTTACCGTAACGCAGTTATCGTTAGTAAGTGTAAGAGCACAAGCGACGTCAAGATTGATACTGCCAGCTAGTACGAGTCCGTGGTTATGGTCGGTATGGTTACCGATAAGCTCCGCTCTACCAGGGGAAGAAAACAGGTATATTTTGCCATCGAGTCCTTCGGTAAGTTTTAGGTATCTAGCCACTGCTTTTTCCACCTTTCCGTCATAAATTTCTTTTGCCATATTGACAAATTTTGTATTAGAAAGTAGCGTTTCGTTGTTCAAAGTCCTTGCCATATCTCGTTTCCTTGTGTTATAATTTATATAAGTTTTTTTTAGTATATCACACGCGCCCGCTTATGGCAAACAAAATTTTCAAATAAAAGAGGTAAAGATATGAAGACTATCGCGCAAAGGATAGAAGATTTAATCGTATATGCAGAAAAATATTTGTTTCTTTCGATAGAAGATAGAGCGTATGCAAGGAATCAGCTTCTAGAATTATTCCAAGTAGAACCCGACCTTGAATACGTCGGCAAAGAAATAACCCCTGTCGAAAAAATTACAGAGCCTCTCATCGAGTACGCTATCAATACCGGATTAGCAGAAGAGGGTACCGAACAAAGGTTCGAAACCAAAATTCTCGGTCTAGTTACGCCGTCACCTAGCTCGGTTGCGCAGAAGTTCGTTACCATGCACCATAGACAAGGCTCGAAGAAAGCAACGGAATACCTTTATCAAATGAGTATCAATAATCGTTACATAAGGATGAACGATATCAAGCGTAACATCTTTTGGTCGGTAAAAGGTAAACGTGGCGCCATCGGTATCACTATCAATTTAAGCAAACCCGAGAAGGATCCTAAGCAAGTCCTTGCTGAACGTACCGCTACTACCAAGAAGTATCCAAAATGTATGCTATGTATGGAGAATTTAGGCTTTTGTGGTACCGCTACCTATCCCGCTCGTCAGACGTTAAGAGCAGTTCCACTCAAGCTCTTCAACGAAAGATGGCATATGCAGTATTCCCCTTACGTCTATTACGACCAACACTGCATCGTCTTTAATGATAAGCACGTCCCTATGAAAATAAGCGAGAACACTATCGCACGTCTTATCGAATTCGTAGCACAATTCCCTAGGTATTTCTTAGGAAGCAACGCAGATCTTCCCATCGTAGGCGGATCTATTTTGTCGCATGACCATTACCAAGGCGGTAGTAAGGTTTTACCTATGCTCAAAGCCCCCTTCCGCAAGATTTTTACCCGCCACGAGAATATCGAAATAGGCATTAAAGACTGGTACAATAGCGTTATCACCATAAGAGGCGATGCTAACTTGCGTTATCGTATGGTTAAGAAGGCGTCTACCATTATCGACGCATGGCGTTCTTACAGCGACGAAGAGGCTGATATCATGTGCGAAACCGACGGTATGCGCCATAACACGGTTACACCTATTGCTTATAGAGTGGGCAAAAAATATTACATAGATCTTATTTTGAGGAATAACCGCACCGACGAAAAACACCCCTTCGGTATCTTCCATCCCACCGAAGATATGCACAATATCAAGAAAGAAGCAATCGGACTTATCGAAGCTATGGGCTTATTCATTTTACCGGGAAGATTAAAGAAAGAATTGCAAGAACTAATGACAGAATTGCAGAAAGAAAAACCCAATTTAGAAAGAATAGCAAGAGATCCCGTATTATCGAAGCACTTTGATATGCTTGTACAAATAATGGCTGATAAGGGTGCCGGACTAAGCGAAGAAGAAGCCCGTCAAGCTGTTATTGATAAAGTAAGCGAAACCTGCTTCAAGATACTAGAATGTACCGCGGTGTTTAAGAATACCAAGAAGGGCAGACAAGACTTCGTGCGCTTTATGGACGTAGTTGTAGAAAGAACGGAGAGAGTTAGTTAATTTGAAAAAACTGTTTTTTGTAGTAAGTTTACTTCTCGTATTTAGCTGTCTACTGTTTGGTTGTAGTGGCGAAATAACCGATATTAGAACGGATCACACCGTTCTAAATATTTCACTTGGCTCAACGATAGACGTGGCCGATTTTGTCATCATAGAAGGTAACGGCATTCCCGATTATGCTGTCGAGAACGTAGAGGTACTATCGCTAAAAGGTAGCCAAGTCACCGCACTCAAAGAAGGACAGGGCGCGGTTATTATAAGTAGCGTAGAACACGTCGTGCGTATCGTCGTCAACGTTATCGACAAATACAATATCGAGTTAACCATGTCAGACGTTACTTGCTATTACGACGGCAAGTCACACGCGCTTAGCATCGATCAGAATTTACCCAAAGGCACGCACGTTACCTATTATTGCAACGGAGAGGTATTTAACGGCGCGACTAACGCAGGCGTTTATGAAATAAGCGCCGAGGTTGTTCTACCCGAGGGCTATTCACTAAAAAGCGAGATACCCAAAGCAACCCTCACTATTAACAAAGCAAGTTACGATTTTAGCGGAGTCCATTTTGGACAAACGTCCTTTACCTATGACGGATTAACCAAGACGGTCACGTTAGTAGGCACTTTACCTAACGGCATTACCGTCACCTACGAGAACAATTCCGCTATAGACGCAGGTACGTACAACGTGCGCGCAATTTTTGATAATCCCGATTCTACTAACTACGAGGATCCTTCGCCCATGTCGACTACTCTCACCATCGCGAAGAATTTTGTCGATATTCGTAACAACGGTTTTAGAGATACCGTGTACTCTTACGACGGAGGAGAACATACCCTTCTTATTAAGAATTTACCCGAATCTGTAACGGTAGAATATTATCAAAAAATAGGCGATAATTTGCAAAAAGTAACTTCACCCATCTCTTACAAAAACGCAGGTGATTACGAATTTTATGCAAAGCTCATAACCACCGATACCGTGTTAAAAAATTACGCTTTTACGTGTGGCAATGGCTTCGTAAAATTCACCGATGGAGTTAGCGATATGCAAAAGGCTACGCTAACAATAAACAGAGCACCTCTCGACGTCAGCGGTAAGTGGAAAATAGTGACCAAAGATAAAGAAGTTACCGAAATAGTATATGGGAAGAGTGTAAGTATAGGCCTTAATGGTGCTTGCGATTATTCCGTCTATTATGACCACGCTAAGATAAAGGGTGCTAACGACGAATTAGTAGACAAAACAAACGAGGTATATCATTCTAGCGACAATTTTCTTCCCAATATCTATGGACATTACGACGTTAATACGTACAGCGTGTCAATAGATTTCGTATTACCTACCGAGTACGCCGATAACTATCAACCGTTTAGCACTACTTTTAACTTTAACGTTGTTAGAGCAACCGTAGATGTGAGTTCAGTAACCTTTAATACCGAATTAAAAGAAGCCACGTTCGATGAGAACGCAAGTTACGATTTTAGCGTAAACCTCGATAACAATAGCTTTTTGCAGGATAACACGACTATCACGTATAAGTATAAGTATAACGGTAACGTAGAGCTTGACTACGGGGACGGTTGCGTATATCACGCAGGTACTTACGTCCTTATTGCTAGATTTACCCTCAATAGCGACGTTGCTAATTACAATCCGATTTCCGATGTAAGAACTCAATTTGTAATCAAACCTAAGCTAATTGAATTGGAGAATATATCCTTCGGACCGTTTGATACCGTTACTTACGACGGCGCGAATCACGTTACGTCAATTATCGGATTGCTCCCCACCGACGTGAGCGTAGAATATACCTGCAACGGTGAACAAAACAACGTTTTCGTTAACGCAGGTAGCTATACTGTTACTGCTGATTTTTATTACAAAAAAGACATTTTGAACAAGAGTGACTACGTAATAAAAATTAACGGAATTGAGAAAAAATCACTTATTGCAACTTTTGTAATAAATAAAGCAAATTACGAAAATTTGGATATAACGGCTTATGCGCCTAACGGCATTATAGAGTACGGCAAGGTAAAGACGATAGGCGAAGTGGATATTACGAATAACGACAATGGTAGCGTTAAGTGGACCGTTCCCAATGCCGCTATCACCGTACAAACAATAGACAACGAAGACGACGACTACGGTTATATGATGGCGCCTTGCTATTACAACGCGGATAGCGTCAACTATAATGATTATCGATTCGCAATCGAGTTAAAGATAAAAAGGATGGTAGTGTACACCGACGATATTATTATTAACGATCAATTCATCGCGTACGCAGGACGCAAACTTTCACCGTATTTTGAGTATGATAATAGTGACGCTATCACCGTAGAATTCGCTACTAACGTAGTAGAAATAGGCGAATACCACCCCGACGTAAAAGTCGTGTTAAAGGACGAGAACAACTGTAAACTAGTTGGTGACAGTACGATAAGTGATTTGTTTGTCTACGTCTACAACAAAGCTAATTTTACTTATGAAGTAGGCTCTACAAAACTAGAAAAATATTCAGGCAGTAGTGACAAGGTAGAGGTAATAAACGGCACTACTTACGTTAAGACAGGTGCGTTTAGCGGTACCGTTAGCGAAATAACCATTCCCGATTCAGTAGTAGATATGGCGTTCTATGCGCTCGGAAAGGTTGAATATTTAGAGAGGCTAAGTCTACCGAGCGCGACCTACGAGCATATCAATAAGTTGACCTCTCTGTTTTCCTCGCTTGTACTTCCAGACAGCTTAACTACTATCATAATTCGTAACGATAATGTGGTTTTGGATAACACGTTTAGCTATATGAGTAGCCTAAAATACATTGTTTACGAACAAGAGGTTACCGCGATAGGTGCTACGGCTTTCGACGGCTGTTCATCTCTTATAGAGTTCGGTAGCGGTGATTTTGATAAGCTAGAGAACGTGGGACAGAATGCCTTTAGAGGTTGTTCTTCATTGACAAAAATACATTTACCACACCTAGGCACGGAGGTGTTATCATATTACGTTGGTAGCTATTCTGTGTGTTCGCCCGATACGGTTGTTTTACATTCAACTGCCAATTACGAATTAGCTAAAGACGCATTCAAGAATTCTGACGTCAAGAATATTGCATTTTCTTCAGGATTGAGCGGTATAGGCGCGTATTCGTTCAGCGGACTAGAGTGTGAACTTAATTTTAGTAACGTTTCACTTACCGAAATAGGCGAGTATGCATTTAGCGGTTATTTAGGTGAAAAAATAACGTTAAAGGAAGGGATAACCACCATAGGTAGATACGCATTTTCTTCCGTTCCCAACGTAAAAAGTATCACTATTCCGTCTAGCGTCACAGTTATTATGAATAACGCCTTTGACAGAACGAGTGCAGAATTAATTTTTGCGGAAAATTCCCTTTATTCAGAAATCGGCGAATCTGCATTTGAAAACTATCAAGGTAATGCGTTTAATTTTACAAAAATTACGAAAATTGGCAAAAATGCATTCAAAAATAGTTCACTTACTAGTATCGATGTAAACGCTGATTTAGCTGAAGGTGCGTTCTATGGCTGTAAGGAATTAGAAAGCGTTAATTTAGGCGATAACGTTACTAATATCGGAGCATACGCGTTCTATTCTTGCGAAAAAATATTAGTAATAACCATTCCGCAAAACGTAGCCAAGGTAGGGGACTTTGCATTTAGATATTGCAAGGGAATAGTTACGATTAATTTCCTTTCCGCCCTCCCGCCCACCACTGCATCGAGCGTTTATCTTACCGAAGGAATACTACTTTCCATTAACGTTCCTGACGGCGTGATAGATGCTTATAGAGAGTACCTCGATGCTTGCGGAACGGAAAACAAATACCTTATTTCGTAGCATTTGAGCGTATTTATAGCCATAATTAGGACTTAAAAAGTAATTTTTTAGTAAAAAAAACTTGACAACCACCGCAAGGTGGTTTTATTATATTTATATTAATTATTTAATTTAATTAAAATAAAAAATTCAAATTTTTATGGAGGTCACATGAAGACATTTAAAAAGTACGCGCTTTTAGTGTTGACGTTACTCGTTGTTCTTTCTGTTGCTTGCATGTTTATTGCTTGTAAAGACAACACGACTGACGAACCTGGCACTGGTGACGAACCCGGCACTGGCGACACTCCTGGTACTGGCGATGAACCTGGTACTGGTGACGAACCCGGAACTGGTGACGAACCCGGAACTGGCGACGAACCCGGAACTGGTGACGAACCCGAAGTTCCCGTCAAGGTTACTTACACTATTAAGCTAGAAGATCAAAACGCTGATCCCGTAGTAGGTGCTACCGTTCAATGGTGCGCAGGTAGTGAATGTTTCTTACCCGTTACAACCGATGCTAACGGTTCCGCTTCCTATACTATGGACGAAACTACCGAAACAGTAAAAGCTACCGTAACCGTTCCTACTGGATACGTTCTCACCACTACCCAATACGTTTACGGTGAAAGCAAAACCATCACGGTTGATAGCGTTATCAAACTTGTTGATTACGTTGTTAACACTGGTTACGCTGATATCGTTGTAGACCTATACAAGGTTACCGGTGACGAAAAAGTTACTAGCGTTACTACCGCTGACGATGGTATTGCTACCTTTGAAGATTTGATGCCCGGTGCTTACTACGTTACCGCAAAGCATTTCTATGAGAACGCAGCATACTCTTTCACCAGCTTAGTAGAAGGCAAACAAGCTTTCGGAACTAGCACTAGCATCAACCTTACCGTAGAAGTTTCTACCGAAGCTATCCCCTACGAAGTATACTTAGTTGACGGCGAAGGCGACGGCATCGCCACTGGTAACGAAATTTGGTTCTACGATGCAGTTACTGGTAGAAGAGCAGGTACTTCCGTTACTCCCGACATTAACGGCAAAGCTGTTGTTTCTCTTCCTAACGGCGACTATATCGCAGTTCTTGATTCTTGTGAATTTGCTACCACCTACGTTGCTTTCGAAAAAGGCAAAGCTACCAGTGGTAACATTTTATTCGATGCAGAGAATGTTGCTGGTTACAGCGCAGATTATCCCATCGTACTAGGTACCAAAGCTAACTACCTACCCTGGATAGAAGCAGAAACTCAATATTTCTACGCTATCAACGGTGCAGACAAAAAAGTTTATATTTCCGACTGGGAAGGTAACTTTACCGTTAACTATGGTGGAGAAAGCTACGTTGCAGAAGATGAAGCAATTTTCGTTGATTTAACCGCAGAAGACGGTAACGTGTTTAGCATTACTTCCGCTAGCGGTTATTGTGCTGATAGCATTACCATTGCAGGACTTGGCGACGAAATGAACCCCATTTTAGTTGACGTTGCTACCATCAATGGTTTAACCGTAGATTACGAATTCGAAGCAGGCCAAGGTGCTGTTCATTATTACTTTGTTGCCGATAAGGACGCTACTTTTGCTTATACCTTAGACGCTAATAACGAAGTAGTTGCTGATATTTCTCTTAACGGCACTATGAATACTAGCATTAACGTAGAAGAAGGCGACGTTGTTACGTTTAGCGTATCCATGCCTTTTGATTTTGAAGTTCCTGGATTCTACGCAGCTGGTTCCTTTACCGTAACGTGGCAATTCGGCATTGTTACCGCAGATTACACCATCACCGTAAAAGATGGTGACACCTATGAAGAAGAAGACGTATTTGCAGGCGCTTCCATTTCTTTATTCACCTACACTAGTGAATTTAATTGGGATACTTACGAATATATCTATACCTACACCGCAGTAGAAGGCGTTGACGCTATCACCACTGATGAAAACGGTGTTGCTACTTTTGAAGGTATCGTTCTAAAAGATAACTATGCAATCCTAGTTACTCTTGAAGGTTATCAAGATACCTACTTTGTATTAGAAGAAACTTCTCTTATCGCTTATATTCAACACGTTCGCGACGGCTCCGAAGCTTGGCCTTACGTATTTGATACCGACAACGCTAACGAAATCACTCTTGAAGCAGAAGAATCCGTTTATTATTACCTAGAAGTTCCTAACTATGACGACGGAACCACTTACGGTGTTCAAATGGTTGAAGGTCTTACCTACACCGTTTACGTTGATGGAGAATTAGTAGGCGAATTCAATTTTGCAGACCATGCAGGCACTGCAGAATTTGAAGGCGAAACCGTTTATTACTTACCTATCGATGCAGGAATACAAGTTCTTGTATCTGTAAATGCTACCGTAGCAGGCGATTATAGCATTTCTTTATATGCATTTGAACCCGCTCCCGGCTCCAGCGCTAGCGCAGCTATCCAACTTTTGGAAGCAGGCGACGTTGAAGTTACCGCTACCGAAGCAGAACAATTAATCTACCTACAATGGTGGGGAAGAGGAAACATCACTTGGACCGTTACTTCTACCAACGGCGGTCTATTCTATACCTATGCATATGGCGAAATGGGTACTGAAAGCGTAGAAACCCTTACCCAATACGATGCATATGGTTCCAAATATTTTGTACTATACGCTCCTACTGCAGGTGACTACGTAGTTACCCTTACCTTTGAAGAAGGCGACACCATTGGTAACCAAGGTGGCGACGACGAAGAAGAAGGTGGCGACACCGGTTCGGGTAGTCTTGTTATGGGTAACAACGCTATCAATGCAGAAGACACGTCTTTCAATTATATTGCAGGCGAAGCTGGCACTCTTACTCTTACCGCAGGTGCTGCAATTAGTGGCATGGTAGAAATGTTTTATGCTGTTAACGGTGGAGAATCTACCGTATTAGAACTTAGCACTTCAGTAGAAGTTAACCTTGCAGCAAATGATGAAATAGTTATAACCGTTGTAGCTGATGGTTGGTCCACTATCACCGCATCTTGGACTGCAAGCGCAGGTGGCGAAGTAGAAGCTACTGGTTTAGAAGGTACCTATACCGCTACTGACGATTGGAGCAATAGTTTTGCAGTAGTAGTTACTGCTGACACTATCACCTTCACTCCTCCGATGAACAATGAAGTAGTAGTATCTTATACCTATGAAAACGGTATCGTTACGCTATATTCAGGCGGTTCAGTTATCACCAACCCTGGTGCAATGTCTCTAACTATCACCGACGGTGCTCTAGTAGGAATGATGTATAATATGACTTCTTACACCCTTACCACTGGTGGTGCAGGTGAAGAAGAACCCGAACAACCCGAAGAACCTGTAGAAGATGCTGTTATTGCTAGCGGCGCTGGTACGAACGATGATCCTTTCGTAATTAGCAGTCTAGGCGTAATCAACGTTAACTACACTGGTACCGATTTCTTCTACACCTATGCAGTAACCGAATCTGGAACCCTTAAACTATCCGTAAGTGGAAGTGAAGATTTCAGCGTAGGTTATAGCACGCTCAACTTCATGCTTTGCGACATAATGTTTGGACCTACTGCACAAAAAGAAGTAGTTGCAGGCGACACCCTTTATTTAGTAATCAGTAGTTGGAGTGGCGAAGCAGCTGAATATACCCTTACCCTTTCTCTTGCTACCGTAGGTGGCGGTGAAGAACCTGAAGATCCCGAAGATCCTGAAGATCCCGAAGAAGGTGGTAATGGAACGGAAGCAAGTCCTTACGTTGTTGACGATATGCCTGCTTCTATCACTTTTGAATCGGATACTATCAATAAGGTTTACTATATCTTTACCGCATCTCAAACTGGTGCAATAACCTTTACTTGGCCCAATGCTGACTCATGGTATGGTATTACCGAACTTGACGTTAACGGCGACAATACGGCCAACACCACTAGCGGA
>JAZSMH010000066.1:0-41234 GCA_045535785.1 Clostridia bacterium | reverse complement strand
CTTCACTATTACCTATTCACTAAAAAATAGCGTGCTATGAATACATCATAACACGCATTAATTCTTTATTTGGTAGATAATACCTCAACGCCCAACTGCGCTGCAGGTCGCTAACCTGCCGCCCCACGCGTAGTGGCTGCGGATTAGCGAAGTTCTGCGATTTCGTAGATAAGTCTTTCGGTTTTTTCCCAACCTAAGCAAGGATCGGTAATCGATTGCCCGTAGGTGTGCTCGGTGGGTTTTTGCGCGCCGTCAACAAGATAACTTTCTATCATAAGACCTTTTACTAGTTTGTTGATATCGTTTGATAGACGGCAAGAGTGCAATACTTCTTTGGCTATTCTCGGTTGTTCGAGATATTTTTTGCCCGAATTAGCGTGGTTAGTGTCGATAATAACACCGGGGTTAGCGAGATTCTTTTCGCCATACGCTTCTAATAGGCGCGTGAGATTCTCGTAGTGGTAGTTAGGCATCGACTTGCCGTATTCATCGACGTATCCGCGCAAGATTGCGTGCGCTAGGGGATTGCCTTCGGTCACAACTTCCCATCCGCGATAAATAAAGGTGTGGGGGTGTTGCGCCGCGGTGATAGAATTCATCATTACCGAGATATCACCACTAGTGGGGTTTTTCATACCGACGGGAATATCAAGTCCGCTTGCGGTAAGCCTATGTTTTTGATTCTCTACCGAGCGCGCACCGATAGCTACGTAAGAAAGAATATCGTTTAGATAGCGGTAATTCTCGGGATAGAGCATTTCGTCCGCGCAAGTGAAGCCCGTTTCGTTAACAACGCGCATATGAAGTTTTCTTATAGCGATAACACCGTGAAGCATGTCTTCGCCCTTGTCTACGTCGGGTTGGTGAAGCATACCCTTGTAGCCGTCACCCGTGGTGCGCGGTTTGTTGGTGTATATTCTCGGCACGATGACGATTTTGTCCTTGACTTCTTCTTGAATACGACGTAATCGTCCTACGTATTCTAGCACACTGTCTTCTTTGTCGGCAGAGCACGGTCCAATAATAAGTACAAGGCGATTATCTTTACCGCTAAAAATATCTCTAAGTAGGGCATCTCGCTCGTCTTTAGTCTTCTTCATACCACTATAAAGTGGATATTGCTCCTTTATTTCCTTTGGAATAGGTAATTTCCTTATAAACTTCATATTCATAATGATTTTTCTCCTATTTTTCGCAGTTTTAGATCGTTTTTTATCAAATTCAAATTATTTTTTATCAAATAACGCTCTTCTTTCGGTAGAGTAACGCATAAGTTCTCGCATTTGCTCTCTGTCGTCGGTGGCTATCATGGTTTTCAATTCGTTGAATTTCGCCATGAACGCGTCCATTTGTTTTAGTAGCGGTAATTTGTTAGCAAGGAAAAGTTCGCTCCACATTTCGTCGTTGATTCTCGCAATTCTCGTTAGGTCACGGAAAGAGTCACCCGTAAAATTCTCTAAACCTACTTTATCGTTACAAGTCATTAGCGTAATTGCTATGCAGTGGGTAAGTTGCGAAACGAAACCGATCACGTCGTCGTGTTCTTCGGGGGATATGCAAGCAACGTTGCTAAATCCTAGAAGTCTACCTAATTCTTTACATTCTTCTATCGCTTGTTTGGTGTTCTTTTCGGTAGGGGTTACTATATAGTTAGCACCGATAAAAATCTTATCCGAGCTGTTCTCAACACCGCAAGTTTCTCTACCCGCCATAGGGTGCGCGGAGATAAATTCCGCACCGCCGTCTAATATCTCTTGCGCCTTATATACTACGCTTCTCTTGACACCGGTTACATCGGTAACAAGCGCGCTCTTTTTGATCCACTTGCCGTATTCTGATAGCCATTCTAAGAACACGTGGGGATATAGACCGAATATAATTAAGTCCGCTTCGCTAACGACTTCTTCTTTAACTTCGGTATAACCAAAGTCGATTAAATTGTTACTCAAAGCATATTCTATAGTCTTAGGATTGCGCGTAATCGCGCTTATCTTAAAACCGTATTTTTTGAGTGCCATAGCGTAGCTTCCGCCCATAAGTCCAAGACCTACGATAAGAATTTTTTTCGACGTGTCAACTAACATAATTTCACCTTCATTCCTAAATCTATCATCTTATTGAAAAAGTCGGGATAACTCTTTTTCACTGCTTCTATTCCTTCAATTTCACCGCCAAGTAGGGTACAAAGTACGGCTAGCGACATTACGATTCTGTGATCGTTGTGCCCGTAAAAACTTTCGCTCGGCTTTTTCAAAATCGCCTTTTCTATATAAATATCGTTGTCGCCTAAAGTTATCTTCGCGCCCACCTTTTTCAGTTCTTCCGCCATAACCACACCGCGGTCGCTCTCTTTAATTTTTAGCCTTGCAGTGTTAGTTAAATGCGCACCGTTTTTGATAACCGCCATAGTCATAAGTATGGGTGCAAGGTCAGGGCAGTCGGCAATATCAAGCGTACAATATCCACTGTTAAGTTTATCAAAATATTCGATAAAAATCTTATCACCTTGCGCGCTTTCTTTGTCAAGCCCGCTTACCCTAATACTACCGCCTAAATAGTTAAACGCTTCCAAAAACGCCGCGTTAGAATAGTCGCCTTCAACGCTAACTTCTCGTTCTTCACAGTCTTCTTGTTCGTTGTTTTTTACCGCACTTTTGCCGTTAATTACTATTGCGTATTCGTTTTCAAACTTAACGTCCATGCCGTACAAATTAAGCGCGCGCAAAGTTAAATCTACGTAAGACTTGCTTTCAAAAGGCGGTGTAATCTTAATCGTGCTTTTTTCGCTAAGAGTGCTAAGCGCAAGTATCATACCGGTAATGAATTGACTGCTTATACTTCCGTCCAAAGCGTACTCACCGCTTGTTAATTTGCCGTTAACGGTGACTTTATCTTCTTCTTTTTTGAATGTAAATCCATTGTTAGAACATAAAGTTTGGTATACCGTAAGCGGTCTTTCGAGAAGCCTTTTTGCACCCTTGAGTACAACATCTTCTCCCATACGTAGAGCAAGGGGAATGAAGAATCTCATAGTAGATCCGCTTTCGTTGCAGTCTAAAGGTTTCGTTACTTTTGTAAGAAATTCTCTTCCGTCTACCGTCACGTAGTTTTCGCCCGTTTCTATTTTCGCTCCGAGAGAAGTCATACAATCTATCGTTGCTTTTATATCTTCCGAATAGCTTACGTTGTTTACCTTTACGATTTTTTTCAATAGTCCCGCACCGATAATAAGTCTATGCGCCATACTTTTTGAAGGCGGTGCTGTGACGTGTCCGTTAAGGTAACTAGGTTCTATTTTTGCTCTCATTTTTCTTCACCCGTTAATATTTGCGCGATCTCGTTTTCGATAGTATCGTCGTTAATAACCACGTCCGCACAAGATAGATAAATATCCTTCCTTTCGTTGTATAGCGCGATAAGTTTTTCCTTATTGTTAGATAACGGTCTATCGTCCGTTGCCGTCAACCTATCGAGATTTGCATTGAGATAGTAGATATAGCCGTTGCGTTTTAAGGTGGTTACGTTGTCGTTATTGAGCACCGCGCCACCGCCCGTTGCAATAACTTTTCCGTTGCAAAAAACCAAACCGTTTATTACTTCGCTCTCTACTTTTCGGAAAAATTCAATGCCGTTTTCTAATATAATTTCACCGCATTTTTTGCCGAGTTTTTCTTCAATAAGTAAGTCGGTGTCAACGAATTCGTAGCCGTATTCAGTCAACTTTTTACCTATCGTGCTTTTGCCGGAAGCGGGCATACCAACCAAAACGATATTGCGTTTTTGCTTCCTTACTTTTGCAAAAATCTCGTCCACCGTGCCGTCTTTATATTTGGTTGAATGGAACTTCTCGCTTGCATAAACCGCTTGCGCAACGAGCATATAAAGTCCACCTTCTGCCTTGATTCCTAAACTTTGCGCGTCGAGAATTAGTTGGCTTCGTAGTGGGTTATAAACCGCATCGGCAACGCCTTCTAAATTGGTGAATTTGCCTAAGTCTATCGCTACGCCCTTTACGTCGGGGTACATACCTAGCGGTGTGGTGTTGACGATAAAGTTTGCGTTGCCGTGATATTTAATTGCATTCTCATAAGACACCGCGCCTAACCCTTCGCGCCTACTTACCTTGATTATTTCTTTTGCCCCTAAACTTGTAAGCACCGCTTCGGCGGTTTTGCTCGTTCCGCCCGTGCCCAAAATTAGGGCTTTTTTGTCGGTTAAATCTACTCCGATTTTTAATATAAGGTCGCGCATTCCGAAGTAGTCGGTGTTGTAGCCAAATAGCTTTCCGTTGTCGTTAACTATCGTGTTGACCGCGCCGATAGAAAGTGCGCTTTCGTCGATTTCGTCCAAATAGGGAATTACCGTTTGCTTGTAGGGGATAGTTACGTTGAGCGCGCGAAAATTTTTCGCAAGCAAGAATTCACCTATTTTATCAGGCTCCAATTCTTTCAATTCGTAACTATACGGCGCGAGCATTTCGTGAATAGTCTTTGAAAAACTATGCTTTAGCGTGCGCCCAAGTAAACCGTATTCCATATTACTCTCCAAAGTACTCCGTACCGTATACGCAAGCAAGTAGGTCGCATAGCGCAATTGCCGTCATTGAGTCAACAACCACTCTCGCCCTATGAATAATAGCAGGATCGTGACGTCCTTTTGGCAACAAAACTACTTCTTCGTTTTTTGCAAAATCGATAGTTTTTTGTTCTTTAAAAATTGTCGGTGTAGGCTTAATTGCTAAACGGAAAATAATAGGCATTCCGTTGCTAATTCCACCATTTATTCCACCGTTGTTATTTGATAAAGTCACCACTTTTTCGTTCTCTATAGCGAACGAATCGTTAGCCTTGCTTCCCGTTAAATCTGCTATTCCAAAGCCTAAACCAAACTCAATTCCCTTTACCGAAGGGATAGAAAATAGCGCGTGACTCAGCGTACTCTCTATGCTATCAAAGAAAGGTTCACCTATTCCCGTAGGCATACCTAATACAGCCGTCTCTAACACTCCGCCAACGCTATCGCCGTTTTCCTTTGCATTAAGGATGGCTTCTTGCATCAATTTACCTTTTGCTTCGTTAAGCACTGCAAAATCTAGACCGTTAAGGATATCTATTTCGTTCTTTAAGTTGGTTCCAAAATTATCGTCGTCGATACAAGCGCACCTTTTTATATGGGTGCCGATATCAATTCCCTTTTGCTTTAATGCGGATATACATATTGCTCCGACTGCCACTAGTCCCGCAGTTATTCTTCCGCTAAAGTGTCCACCTCCACGCTTATCTTGATAACCTTTGTACTTAACGTTAGCACAATAGTCTGCGTGAGAAGGGCGCGCCACGGTATCCAAACTATTATAATCGGAACTCTTAACGTCATTGTTAGGTATTATCACCGTTATCGGTGTACCCGTAGTGAAACCGTTATGAACACCGCTTATTATTTGGTATTCGTCCTTCTCGTTCCTACCGGTAGAGATG
Source organism: Clostridia bacterium (assembly GCA_045535785.1). GTDB lineage: Bacteria > Bacillota > Clostridia > Christensenellales > DTU072 > CAG-1782. The sequence goes on along the minus strand of JAZSMH010000066.1, from coordinate 35,757 downwards.
TTCCTTTGACCGCGCCTTAACGCTAGTTGGCTCTTTATGAACTCTTCGTCTATTTTTATCCCTGCGCCAAGCCCGTCTAACGTTGCACCTATTGCTTTGCCGTGACTTTCACCGAATATAGTTATACTGACGTTGTTACCGAATACGTTCTTCATAGTGTCTCCTTTGCCTTAGATATAATGCCGTCTATATCCATATCTACGAGCGAGTAAGTTCCTATTTCTTCCACTTGTACGGTGGTAATTTTGTTCCCTTGCGACTTCTTATCGTGCAGGATAGCTTCTTCAATTTTTTCCCAATTGTACGATACGTCTTTTATAAGGTTGTTGTTCTTCAGTACCGTTATAAGTCTATCTCTTACCTTGGTTGAACTCATTGCTAGCATACCGAGCGCCACTGCTTCACCGTGGAAGATTTTGCCAAAATTCGTACTTTCTATACCGTGTCCAACGGTGTGACCGTAGTTAAGAATTTTGCGTAAACCTTGTTCTTTTTCGTCTTGCTCGACCACCGTTTTTTTGGCAATAATCGATTTTTTTATCACTTCTTCGATTATAGAATATGCGTTGTTTTTTTCAATAAGTTCGAATAATTGACTATCAAAAGTTACTGCCATTTTTATGCCTTCTGCATATCCGTTGAAGAAGTGGCGAGTAGGTAAAGTGGCTAGGGTGTCGATATCTACGATAACTTTTTTCGGTTGGTAGAATGCACCGACGACGTTCTTGACGCCGTTTAGATTAACAGCAGTTTTGCCACCCACCGCGCTATCAATTTGCGATAGGGTAGTGGTAGGAATATTGATAAAATCAACTCCGCGCATAAAGGATGACGCAACGAAGCCAGATAGATCGCCAACAACTCCACCGCCTACCGCTATTACGCAATCTTTACGCGTGAAGCCGAACTTTAGCATAGCGGTAAGTATATCGCCGAAAGTATCAAGTGACTTACTATTTTCCCCTTGTTCGATTATGAATAGGTAGCCGTCTTGACACTTATCAAGGACGGTTTTTGCATATATGCTAGGCACTCCATCGTCGGTAATAACGAGCACTTTTCTATTGAGATCAACGTACTTGTCAATATTTTTTAACGCGCCTTTTTCTACAACGACGTCGTAACTTTTTTCACCCAAACTTACAGGAATTATCATAGTACCCCCTATATCTCCGCGTTAGGATTGAACGTGCCCGCAACCTTCAATTCTTCACAAACGGTATTCAGTTCTTGTAACATTTTTTCTCCGTTTATATAGACGTTGCCGTCTACTTCTACGTAGAAGTAGTACTGCCACGCGTGATTTTTTTGCGGACGAGAACGAAGCGCCGTCATGTTGTAGCCGTGTTTACCGATAATGTTGATCGCCTTTGCTAGCGCGCCCGCTTCGTGATTTACTGTAAACGTTAGCACCGAATGCGTGTTCTTTTCGTCAATAAGTTTTGCCTTAGTAAGCACTGCAAAACGCGTAGTGTTGACGTTACTTTGATTTACGTTCTTTTCGATAACGTCTAGTCCGTAAAGCGCGGCAGTCTCGATACTAGCTATCGCGCCAATTGACACGTCACCACTCTCCGCAACAACCTTTGCAGACAATGCAGTGTTGTTACTTTCTTCGGTAGTTAGGTTGTTCTCTTTTATGAAGTCCGCGCACTGCATTAGGGCTTGTGGGTGACTGAACACCTTCTTTATGTCACCCAATTTGGCACCTTTTACACCAAGTAGGTTATGTCTTATCTCGTGACGGTATATACCGCTAACGTAGAGTTCGCCTTTGTGGATAAGGTCTACCGTTTGACCAACTTCGCCTGCAAAGCTATTCTCTATCGGTAGTACGCACGCGTTACATTCGCCTTTAACCACCGCTTCGTAAGCCTTGGTAAAATCACCGCAAGATGATAGCGTTGCGTTAGGGAAAATCTTCTTAGAAGCAATATGTGCGAACGCACCTTCTACACCACTGTAAGCAACGTTCATACCCGCTTGCAAGCGGTATTGATAACGCCTAGAACAACTCATTACGTTACTCAAAAAGTCAACGTAATATTCTCTGATTACTTCGTCGCTAACAAGAGCGGAGTTTCTTTCTATTACCGCCATTTCGCGCGTTTTGTCAAGGATAGGTAAGCCGTGTGCCACCTTGTAGTCGGACACCATTTTTGATGCTTCCATTCTCTTTACGAACAATTCCGCCATTTCTTTATCGATAGCGTTGATATTTTTCCTTGCTTCGTCTAGTCTGTTATCCATACGTTTCTCCAAAAATAAAAGCCTAACTCCTGCGTTGTGAGTAAGGCTTTTTCATACCAAATAACGTTAGTTTACGTCTATCTCACAACTTGCCTAAATTGCACCGCCATAATAATAAGCCGTGCTAAAGTAGTAACTAAAGGCAAAATTGTTATAACATACGCTTTTCATAATTACTTTCGATTATACCACCATAGATTTTGTTTGTCAATAATTCATTAAAATTAATATCAAATCTTCAAAAAATCGTACCTTACGCGCAAAAATTCATATTCGCCTGTTGAATAAAAAATCTAAACTCACGTTGAAAAAATCGGCAATATCCACTAAAGTATCAAAATCAGGACAAACCACGTCAGTTTCATATCTCGTGTAATTAACACGCGATATATTTAACTTATCCGCCACCTGCTGTTGCGTAAGTCCCATATCTTTTCGTAGCTCTTTCATTTGCTTGCCGATACAATTTTTCATGTTGACATTGTACAATAAATGTACTATACTTTAGTTAGAATGTACAAAATATGTACATTATTTCACATCTAATCAAAGGAGTAAGGAGCAATTATGTGCACTTATTTGAAAAATTTTGGAATTGGCTAAACGATGACGAACCGTCACCCACAACAAAAACACCCACCTGTCAAACAACTAGACCAAACGTTAGTCAACCAATAAAACCGACACAAACGACTCAAAATACAAAATCAACATCACAACCCGTACACCATTCTATTATCTGTCGTGATTTTGTTTTTGAATCAATTGGCGACCACTATTCAGTTAAAGAATACAAGGGCTCATCCCCAAACGTAGTTATCCCCAATGAATATCTAGGCACCCCCATTACCAGCATCGGCTTAAACGCTTTCAATCAATGCTTATCTATCAAATCGATAGTTATTCCATCAAACATTAAAACTATAAACTACAATGCTTTCTCTTATTGTGAAAATCTAAAAAGTGTAACGTTCGAAAAAAATAGCAACCTTACTACAATTGGTTGGGAGGCTTTTGCTGGGTGCGGCTTAACAACTATCACTATACCCTCAAGCGTTACAAAAATAGAATACGGGGCATTCGCTGATTGTGATTTAGACACAGTTATTTTTGAAGATAATGGGCAAAAAGTGACAATAGAAGATGGGGCATTTTACGGTTGTGAACATCTCGTTGGTATTGCCTTGCCACGAAACGTCTCTCTCGGTGAAAACGTTTTTGAAGATTGTAATACTATATGCTATGCAAAAATACCATCTTCCGCAATCGATAAGATATATTCTATGCATTTTTTAGCAATTATTGATGCCGACTTGATTAATCACAACAGATTCGCTATGGACAACGGCTTAACCGAAATCCCTATATCATCAAACATAAAAGATATTGGACTGTTGTTTGCTTTTCCTAATTATCCGGGAACATGCTTTAAGGGCACAATAGAAACATGGTTACAAACGTGTCTGCCTAACTATAAAGACCCGTTATTGTTTGGCCCCATCACTAACCCCTTATGTAGCGGTGCACGACTATACGCAAATTACATGCTTGTCAAAGTTTTTCCTTAATTTTAACCAACACAAAAATCGATTGTTCCAAAAATAAAGCCGAGCAACCGCTCGGCTTTGTCATTTTTATACTTTATTCGTTTTCGCCATTCATGAACTTTTATGCTTTCAAGTCTATCTCTATATCGGTAGTCGCGAAAGTGCAGCAGGGGTGGATATAGCCGTAGTCAAAGTCGGCGAGCCGTCTGCCGTCAACGGACTTAGGTACGTAGACTTTGCCTTTTACGAGTCTTGCGTGGCAGAAACCGCATTCACCGCTACGGCATCTTGCTGGTGCATTTACGCCTGCTCTTTCTATAATGGTAAGAATGGTATCTGCGGACGCACCTCTTACTACGTAGGTCTTATCTTTGATATTGAGAGTAATACTTACGATAGGATTTACGTTATCGGGATAGTCGTCGTTCTTTTCGGGGTTATGATATTCACCGAATAGTTCTTTACGCACGAATTTTTGACGAATATTAATTTCTGCGATTTCTTTATCCAAGAATTCGTACATTCCTTGCGGTCCGCACATAAAGATAGAATATTCTTCGCCTTCGGGTGCGTATTTCGTGATAATATCTTTGGTAATGAAGCCTTTTTCGTAATTTTCGTTGTCTTCGTCACTCAATACGTAAACGGTCTTTATCTTTTCGCATTTAGCCGCCATATCGTCAAGCTCTGCCTTAAATAGCAATTCTCTTTCGGTGCGCGCACCGTAAATAAGGGTAAGGTTTGCGTCTTCGTCACCGTCTACGATAGCTTTTGCAAGACTTACAAAGGGCGTAATTCCGCTACCGCCTGCTAGACCGACTACGGTTTTTGCATCACGCAAAGGTTCGTAGATAAAATGTCCACAAGGCGCGGATAAAGTAACTTCGGTGCCGATATCCCAATTATCAAGGATATAGTTAGTAGCAAGTCCACCGTCAACGCGCTTAATGGTAAGCACGTATTTACCTTCGAGTGCTTCTTTGGGGGAAGAAGAAATAGAGTAGGGGCGAGATATTTTTGCGCCGTTAACGTCTAGCATAACCGCTAAATATTGTCCTGCGCTAAAATACGCAAGGCTCTTCGTTCCTTTTGCTTCGTTGGGTACAAGCACGTAACTTCTTACGTCGTTACCGCGTTCGATAACGTTCTTTACCTTGACGAATTGTTTTTTCGGGTGTAAAGCCGCGTTAAGCGCGTTAGCTTTGTATTCTTTCGTCTTCTTGACGGGTTTTGCTTCGGCGGAGTTTATTACTTCGTCACGTCTAGCGCCCATTTTTAAGAAGCGCATGGGGTTAAGAGATTTTATACTAGGTTTTGACATTTTTATTTACCCCCTTTCTTTATGTTGCTGATAGCAATGAAGCCCGCCTGTTCGCCCGTCACGTAAGCAGAGCTGTATCCGTCACCGCGCACGTCGTGCCCACCGCAGAAGGTGAGATTCTTGATAGCAAAATCTTTAGCTTTGCTTTGAATACGACTAATGATGTTATCCCAATCAGTGGTTTCGTAACCGTACACCTCACCGTCGGGCGTGCCTAGATAGCGCGCAAACGATACGGGAGTAGCAATAGATATTTCTTCAACGTGGTTCATAACGTCCACACCCATTAGCTGTTCGTAGTCTTTGATGATGCTTTCTGCAATTTCGTTCTTGAACTTCTTGTAGTTAGCCGGGGTTAGGTCGTCGGGAAGTTGATTACCGTACAAAGGAACAGTGAAGAAAAGCATGCTCGTTCCTTCGGGCGAGCAGTCTGGAATAGCAGCGTTAAGACAGTTGGCTACGTAGTATCCTGCCGTACGGAAGTCGTTCTTTATCTTCTCGAATTGCTTCCTAGGGTTAGCTTCGGACGATCTAAATAGCGTGTAGTCCTTAATGCCGAGCTCTTCCATAGTAACGTCTAGTCCAACGTATATCGTAATGAAGGTGATACCGAATTTACGGCTATTGGCGAGCTTCAATTCTCTCTCGGGTGCAAATCTACTGTCGTTCATCGCGTATACGTTATGCGGAATAACGTTGCTTATGATTTGCTTTGCGTATAGCTTCCTACCGTCTGCCAAAACCACGCCGATAGCATCACCAGCGGTGTTGTAGATAAATTCGGTAACTTCACAGTTGTACCAAATCTTGCCACCGTTATCGAGAATGACTTTTTCTAAAGCTAGCGATATTTCGTGCGAGCGTTTGCGTGGCATTGCTGCACCGTCGTTAACGTAAGAACCTAGCATTGATAGATAGTGTAGTCCGTTGATTTCGTCAGTCGGGATGCCGAGATAACACCAATAAGAATTGATGATGTTGCGCGCTTTTTCGGGAATACCGAGCGCAATCTCCATTTCTTCTACACTGTGCGACGCACTGCGCAAGAAGTCTTGATACTTCATCACCATAACCAACGGGTTAGGGTTGTTGTTCTTCTTGTCGAGATAAGCGCGAGCGATTTCGTTCTTCTCTATTACGTCAAAAAGTGCTCTTACCGATTTTCTCGAACCAGGCACCGCCTTTTCTACGTCGTCACAGAAGTTCTCCAAGCCTACTCTTACTTTTACGTCGTAGCCATCCTCGCCTGTGACGATTGTGCGGAAAGCGTTTTGTTCGTACACCCAATCGACTTTTGCGCCCAATCTATCGAATATCTCGTAAATGATGCTTGGTTTTTCCGCTGTTCCTACCGAGCAGAGCTCGTGCAAACTTGGTTCAAATTCGAACCTACCGCGACGGAAACTACTTGCCGAGCCACCAGGTAAATTGTGCTTCTCGAGAAGTAGCGTATCTAGTTTTGCTTTTGCCGTAGTCGCAGCGGCAACAAGCCCACCGTTACCTGCACCTACGACTATAACGTCATACTTTTTCTCCATTATCTATGCTCCTTATTTGTTTTGCGCGTAGCGCAATCTTCGTCATATACATTATACTCCCCGTTAAGTCAAAGGTCAATAGCGATTTTTACAAAACTTTTACATTTTGCGCCAAAAATAATTTTAGTTGACTGATTAGCATACTTCTTGTATAATGGTAAAAAACCCCACTTTTTGGAGATTTTATGAACAAATTTATCATCGTTACGGAAAACACCTGCGATTTGCCTAGCTCTCTACTTGAAGAATTAGGCGTAAAAGTTATTAATTTGCATTACTACCTCGACGGCGTAGAATATTTGCCCGGAGAATGTAACAAAGACGACTTCTACAAAAAACTCCGCGCAGGTCAAATAGGCTCTACTAGCCAACCCAACGCTTACGAATTCGAAACCTTCTTCCGCTCCTTCCTTGACCAAGGCTACGACGTGTTAGAGCTTTGTTTTTCGTCTGTTTTAAGCGGAACTTACAACAACGCGGTAGCAGTGTCGAAGCGTATAAGTAAAGACTATCCCAACCAAAAACTTCTTATATTAGACACGAAAAGCCAATCCGCAGGACAAGGCTTAATCGTTTATTTGGTATCCCAATATGCAAAAGACGGGCACTCAATTGACGAATGTTACAATTACGCGGAGAGCATAATAGAAAAAGTAAATCACGTGTTTACGATAGACGATCTTAGGAGTCTTGCTCGTACCGGTAGAGTAAGCAACGCTGAAGCATTCTTTGGTAATCTCTTACAAATTAAGCCTGCACTATTTACTAGCAAAGAAGGGTATTTGACGCCTTCGCTAAAACTCTTTTCGCGTAAACTCGCACTTCGCACCCTTTGCGATAAGGTAAAGGCTCGCTACAACGGACTTAGTAACAAGATATTCATTACGCACAGCGACTGCCTTGAAGATGCGGAAAAGGTAAAGAAAATGCTATCCACTATCGAAGGCGTAGAGATAGAGATATTCGACCTAGGTCCCGTTATCGGTTGTCATACGGGTGCGGATACTATCGCTATTTTCTTCACCGCGGACGAAAGAAAACCCCTTTATTTTATTTAATATGGAAAAGAAAAAATCACTATATTACCGCTTTATGATGAATATCGCAAAGTGCATATTCCCTAAGCCTACGATTAGTTACGAAGAAGAACTAACGGACGAGCCCGTAGTATATCTATGCAACCACTCAGGCGCGCACGGCCCCGCGTACGCAACGCTATATTTTAACGAGCCCAAAACTATGTGGCTCATAGCTTACGCGCTTGATAAGAAGAACAACACTAACTTCTTCTTCCACGACTTTTTCTTCGGAAAAACCAAAAAACACCCGTTTTTTACCAAGGTGTTATCAAAACTCGTATCCGTTTTTCTTACCCCTTTATTAAAAGGCACCGATCATATACCCGTATATCACGATGCGCGAATGATGGGTACTTTCCGTCAATCGGTTGACGCGTTAAAAAATGGCAAAAGCGTGGTTATTTTCCCCGAATGCCCTACAAAATATTCGGAATTCGTCAACGATCTTTATTCGGGCTTTGCCGACCTTGCTCGCTCCTATTACGCGGCAACGGGTAAGTGCATAAAGTTCGTCCCCGGCTACATTTGCCACGAACTTCACGTAATTAAATTCGGTCAAGGCTACACCTACGATCCTAGTGTAAACCCAAAACTTCAACGCAAAATAATATCCGACTACGCGCGCGACACTATCCACAGGCTCGCCTCTAGCTTGCCGAAATTCACCCCTGCACCCTTCTTACCGCAAGCATGGTACGATGGCTACGGCGAATACGTGACGCACATGGCGGACTATTGGAAACAATTTGATTAATAAAAATGGAAATAACTCCGATAGCCCAACTAAAAGGCGGTAATGATAGAACTTATTGATATGGAAATAACTCCGATAGCCCTACTAAAAGGCGATAACGATAAAACTTATTGATATGGAAATCAGCCCTATAGCCCTACTAAAAAACGATTTTACCGATAAATTCGGCATTCCGCGCCAAAGCATGCTTGCGGAAAATCTTTCTTACGTGGTTTTTTATCCAGAATATCGCAAAGAGGGGATATTGAAGGGGATAGAAGAGTTTAATTACTTACACCTTATATGGCATTTTGATCTAAAAGACGAAGACTGGTCACCCACCGTCCGCCCGCCTAGACTCGGCGGTAACGAAAGACGAGGTGTTTTTGCAACACGTTCACCGTATCGACCTAACCATTTAGGTTTATCCACCGTTAAGCTCGTTGAGGTTAGACAAACGGAAAAAGACGGCACCGTTCTCGTTGTGTCGGGCGCAGATCTTATGAACGGTACGAAGATTTTTGATATAAAGCCGTATTTACCATTCACCGATTGCCATTTGGACGCAAAAGGCGGCTTTGCAGAACAAAAATTCAACAATAATTTGGAAGTGGTATTAGACGAAAACTCAACTTGTGTAAAAGATTTTTCGGACGAACAAAAACAAACTTTAACGTCCATTTTGCGACAAGATCCGCGCCCCGCTTACCACGAAGACGGCAGAATTTACGGTTTTGGCTACGCAGGACGAGAGATAAGATTCACCGTTAAAGACGGCGTGCTTTACGTGCTCTAACGGCACAGCACGCGCCAATGATGTAGTGGCTTTGCCACAATGATGTATCGACCTTTGGTCGAAATGTCGTATAATATATTTATCCATAATTTCGTACGGAGTACGATACATCATTTTTTGTCGCACCGACAAAATACATCATTACGAGCGTACGCGAAGTTACATCATAAGCAAAGCGACATCATTTCACCCTTTGGGTGATACAACAATGATAAACGCACAAAAAAAAAGAACACGCCACGGTGTTCTTTTTCTATATCCACATATTTATACCTAACCGCCACAGCGGCTCGCTCACCTATAAATAAATGCGTGCCAAGGATTAACTCGACACGCATAATTTGTTTGTTTTGTAGTCGCCACTCGAACGACCAACTGCGCTCCGGTCGCCGCCGGCTAAATAAATGCGCGCCAAGAATAAACTCGACACGCATATTTTGTTTGTTTTGTAGTCGCCACTCGAACGACCAACCGCGCTGCAGGTCGCTCACCTGCTATTCGGTTCGCAGTGCGACCGCGGGGTCTTGTTTTGCACCGATTAGTGCGGGGAATACGCCTGCCGCTATGCTTAGTACGATACTTATTGCAACCATTGCTACCGCATAGTACCACTCTACGTTAGCTAGGTTAGGTATACCGACGAGCGTTTCTAGTACGAAGTTAACGGGAATGGTTATTAGCCACCCGACGAAGACGCCGATTAAGCCACCTAGCGCGCCCAAGATGCCCGACTCTGCCATAAAGATAGTGGTGATGTCTTTCTTCCTTGCACCAACCGAGCGAAGGGTACCAACTTCCTTTCTTCTTTCTAGTACGGACGTGTAGATAATAACCGCTATCATTATCGAGGATACGATAAGAGATATTGCACTAAATCCTATCAAAACTTTGGTTATTACGTCCGTTAGGGTGTTAGCAAAACTCATCATCATTGCGAGCATATCAGAATATTTTATTTCACTCTTCGGATTTTGTTCATTGTAGCTTTCGATAAATTCTACTATTTTTTCTTTATCCTCGAAGCTATTTGCATATATGCTGATAGACGTAGGATTAGAAAGATCTGCCAAACCCATTTCTATCATTCTTTCGTCCTTGTTGGTTATTCTCGAACCGTCAACAATATCTCTTGCGTTTTCTTTTTGCGCAATAACAGCCTCATTGCTTTCTGCCATCTTAATAAGATATTCGGTAAGAGAACAATCATACCCGATTATACCGCCAATAGACGCACCGCTAGCGCCTTTTTTAGGACGAATTACCGCCGATACGCGCGCTTTTACCGAGAAGTGACTCTCTAGATATTCCTTTTCGTAAGAGTTAGAGGGATGTCTTGCCCATTTGTCGTCTTCCGTCTTGTAGTAGTAATCGTATCCACCTAAAATGAGGTATTCTTTACCAACTAGGTCGCTTACCCTGTAGGTTTCTGCAGTAAAGCCTTGACTGCTGAACGCCTTAATTACGTCGTCTTTTGATTTCAAACCAAGAAGAAGTAGGGTATAGTCGTCGATCGAGTTGGTTTCGTCGGTAACGATAACTATATCCGCCACCATTTCTCCCGTAACGGGATCTTTGTATACTTCTTGTTTAGGCCATTTGCCTTGACCTACGATTTCGTATTGCGAAGTTATGAGATCTTGGTTGTTTATCAATTCTCCCCAGGCACTAAGCATATCGCCGTAATTCTTGACCATTTCCATCATACTGCTATTGCCACCGATGATAGGAATGCCCGCCATAGTGTCTTCCATAACGTCAATAAAAGGCTCTACCTTCATATATTCGTAGTCGGTCTCCGTACCGTTCGGATCTTTTACGTAAACGTTAATTTTCGGACCATAAGAATATTGAACGTAACCTAGGCTATCGTCGAAGTTCTCGTCAACGTGCGCTTTGAATGCCTGCAAATCGTTGGGCTTTATCATATCGGTTATTTTGCTAACGACGTTGTTAAGAATACCGTTGGTATAAATCGTATCGCTGTTAGGATACTCTTCTCTCGTATCATCCTTAGTCATCAACGCGCTAAGCGCAGACGTAATACTTACCGACGTTTGTTCAATGGTAAGAGGATAAATAGAAAGCGCGCCTTCTTCAATGCTCTTAATGTATCCGCTTACACCGCTAGAAAAGGCGAGTACCAATATAATGCCGATTATACCGATACTTCCTGCAAAAGAAGTTAGTGCGGTACGCACCTTCTTACTGATAAGGTTGCGTGCGCTTAGGCCGAACGCGGTGCCGAATTTTAAGTGGCTCTTGCGCTCTTTCTTTCTCTTAAGTGCAAGCATTCTCGCTAATTTTTTGCGAAGTGCTTCCTTTTTCTTTTGTTCTGCTTCGGATACTTCTTCTTCAACGACTTCTTCCACTACGCTTTCTTCTTCATAGGGGTTGCTGTCACCCGTAACCCTGCCGTCGCTTAGGTCGATAATTCTCGTACTATAGTCTTGCGCAAGTTGATTGTTGTGCGTAACCATAATAACTAGTCTATCTTTTGCTACCGACGCTAACGTCTCCATAACTTGAACGCTACTTTCGTTGTCAAGTGCGCCCGTAGGTTCGTCCGCTAAGATAATATCGGGATCGGCAACCAACGCTCTAGCTATCGCTACTCTTTGCATTTGACCGCCCGATAGTTGCATAGGCTTTTTGTTGATTTGATCTTTTAGCCCAACTCTTTCTAGAAGTTCTACCGCGCGCTCGTAACATTCGTTCTTGTTCACACCCGCCAAGATAAGGGGCATCTCAACGTTAGCAACTACGCTGATGTGGGGTATAAGGTTGTACGATTGAAAAACGAAACCTATCCTTTTGTTTCTATAATTATCCCAATCCGAGTCGGAAAAATCCTTGCTCGATAATCCGTCTATAATTATTTCGCCTTCGGCTTTGCTGTCTAGTCCACCAACAACGTTAAGTAAGGTTGTCTTACCGCATCCGCTAGGACCAAGGATAGATACGAATTCACTCTCTCTGAACTTTAGATCAATACCCTTTAGTACGTTGATGACGTTCTCTTTGCCAACGGCGTAACTTCTTTTAATTCCTTTAAGTTCTACCATGTTTTCTCCAAATTTTGTTTTTGTACCCAATGGGGCACTATCTCATAATAACCTAAATTATATACGCACGCGCGCGTTTTGTCAAACGCTTAGTTTCAGTTTCGGTTACCTTTAAGGTTATCTAAAGATAATTTTACGTAAAAATACGGCTTGCATTATGCAAACCGTACTTTTTTCTATTGGGAATTATCTACTTTTATTCTTCGATATTTTGTTCTTGTTGTTCTTCGATTACTTCCGCGTTTTCTTCGGTGGCAACCGTTGCTACAGCTTTTTTCTTAGATAGTTTTGCTTCGATTTTTTCCAAAATGCCCGCCTTGTCTAGGAAGTAAAGTCCCGTTATTACGCACGCCATTAGAACGAAACCTATTGCTAGCGTTATACCCGCCATTGCTCCGTAGTTAGTTACTTTTTGCGCGATAAATCCGCAAGCAAGGTAACTTATGCCCGCCACGATAGCGACTATGCTCGCATACGGTATTTGTGTCCTTACGTGGTCAACGTGGTTACATTGCGCACCGCTTGACGACATGATAGTCGTATCGGATATGGGAGAAACGTGGTCACCGAATACCGCACCTGCAAGTACTGCGCTCATGGTTAGGTAGAATAAACCCGCGTTAGCTTCGTTCATAACCGCGATAGATATAGGAATCAACACGCCGAAAGTACCCCAAGAAGTACCGGTAGCAAAAGCTATAAAGCAAGCGAGCGCGAAGAATACGAAAGGTATAATACCTAGTGCCATATTGTCTGCGGATATGGTCGATTGAATGAAGCCTTTTGCGTTAAGCGTGCCGTCCATAATGATAGCACCGAATTCGTCGATACCTTCACCCTTTGCACCCATTAGTCCACTTAGCGTCCATGCAAAGGTAAGGATAAGGATAGCGGGTACCATTGACTTGAAGCCGTCGGTGATGGTAGACATACATTCCTTGAAGCTTAACGCCTTAGTAGCAATGTAGAATATGAAGGTAATAACGAGTGCCACGGAAGAACCTAGTGCTAGCGCGCTACCTGCGTCACAGTTACTGAACGCGGAGAGTACGTTGTCGCTTTGGAGTTCTGTGCCGAGCATTCCGGTATCCCAATTGTAGAAATAACCGTTATAAATCATACCACCAATGCAACATACGATAAGTGTGATAATGGGGAAAAGTAGGTTGATTACCTTACCGCCCGATTTTATTTCACCACTATAATCTTCACTAGGAAGTTCGGTTTCACCTGCAAGAAGATCGCCTTCTTGTGCTTTCTTTTGGTTGCGTTTCATTTTGAACAAATCGAACTTAAGCACTACGAAAAGTATCATCATTGCGATGGTGAGAAGAGCGTATAGGTTAAAAGGTATGGTCTTAATGAAAGCCATCAAGCCGTCCGAATCACCTGCGTATCCTGCAACTGCCGCCGCCCAGCTAGATATGGGAGCAATGATACAAACGGGTGCCGCCGTAGAGTCGATTAGGTATGCAAGTTTTGCACGAGAAATCTTGAACTTATCGGTAACGGGGCGCATTGCACTACCAACGGTAAGACAGTTAAAGTAGTCGTCTACAAAAATTAAACAACCGAAGCCAATGGTAGAAAGTTGTGCACCAACGGGGGATTTAATTTTGGAAGCCGCCCAGTCGCCGTATGCTTTCGAGCCACCCGTCTTAACCATAAGTACCGAGAAGATACCGAGTATAACCAAGAAAATAATTATACAGCCGTTACTTCCTATGGAATTAGCCATAGATATAAAAGTGTTAGAGATTGCTTCAACGGGATTGCCGTTAGCAAGGAACATTGCCGCGGTGAAGATACCCGCAAACAAACTCAAATACACTTGTTTTGTAATAAGAGCAAGCACGATTGCAATAATCGCAGGCACGAACGCCCAAAAAGTACCTACAAAGTACTCGCCCGCACAAATTAGTTGAGTCATCATAATTTTTCGTTTCTCCTTTTGTATTCTTTTCTATGTTTTGTTTCTATTATTTTCCCCTAATAGGCGATGAGACGATATCGGTTTGATTAATTTTATGGTTTGACGAGAAAAATACAAGGAAGGCTTGACTTACACGAAGGCAGCATACCCGCTGTGGTCTGTAACTGAGTGCAAGGCGAGATATTCCGCAGTCTTTTTCCGTCAAAAATCAAACAAATATCGTAGAAGAGCCGTCAAAAAAACCGACGGTGGGATACCGTCGGTTGATAAGTAATCAATCGTTACGGATAGCCCTCCACAATTACTTGTGACAGTGCGCGGAATATTATTCCGCACCCCAGCATACGAATCGGTCTAGTCGTACGCTTCGGCAACCCGTCCTTTCTTTTTTGCCCTTTTGACCAAAGTTTTTGGCAAAAACTACTCTTACAAGGTCGCGCCTCTATCTACGTTTTTGATATTATCACAGTTTTTTTTGCGTGTCAACGCATTTTTGCATGTTTTTGCACGTTTTGTGCTATTTTTATATTTTTTATGCCTTTTTGTTCGATTTTTTTCTATTCAATAATAATAGTGCGCTATTGCTTACCACCAATATGGACGTGCCGTTATGGACGATTGCGCCTATCATCGGATCGATTAGACCGAAAGTGGATAGCGTGGTCGCAATTAGATTAATACCCATCGCTATAGTGATATTAACTTTTATCTTCCTTATCGTGCGCTTTGCTAAATCAATGGTAGCGACGATTTTTTCCAAAGAATTGTTCATTATCGCCATATCCGCAGTCTCTACCGCGATATCCGCGCCAAGCGCACCCATAGCTACGCCTACGTCGGCAAGAGCAAGGCTAGGTGCGTCGTTAATGCCGTCACCGAGCATGCAGACTTTGTGTCCTTGCGCTTTCAATTCTTCTATGACCTTTAATTTTTCTTCGGGAAGAAGTCCCCATTTTATTTCGTCAATGCCACATTCCGACGCTACCGCTTTTGCGCTAAACTCGTTGTCGCCCGTAAGCATAATTACTCTTATCTTCCTATCTTTTAACATTTTTATTGCTTCGATAGAAGTGTCCTTGACCGTGTCAGATAGCGCGATTATACCTTTTAGAATATTGTCGATTATTACCGCGATTACCGTCTTACCTTGCTTTACGAGATTCTCCGCTTCTTCCACTTCTTGGTGGGATTTTTTGTAATTAGTGTAGCTTACGATATCGACGTTTTGTCCGTCCACCGTTGCGCTTATTCCCACACCTTGACGGTTGACTAAATTAGTTACTTCTTTGTATTCGGTCACGTCTTTTGATAAAGCCTTTGCAATCGGGTGACTACTATTTCTTTCGATAGAAGCAACGATTTTTTTCAAACAATTCTTGCAGTAGTCAAAAGTAATTACTTCGTCGATTTTTAACTGTGCGCTAGTTAGCGTGCCCGTCTTATCAACGCAAACCACGTCCACTTGCGCTAGCGCTTCCACCGCACCGCCACTTTTTATAAGGACGCCGTTGTTAGCGGAATTACCTAAAGACGCACTTATTGCCGTAGGCGTAGCAAGAGCAAGCGAGCAGGGGCAGAATACTACTAATACCGTACACGCGCGCACTACCGATTCTATTACGCTTACGTTGAGCGCAAAGTATGCAATGATACCAACTAACACTGCAAGCAAAACGGTGCATGGTACGATTATGCTCGACCACTTGTCCGCAACGCGAGCAATGGGGGCTTTCTTTCCGCTTGCTTCCTTGACTAGATCCGCCATTTTGGCTATCGTCATTTCTTTCGTAGGTACGGTTACTTCTATCTTCAAAGTACCTTTTAAGTTAAGCGTACCGCCGTAAACCTTATCACCCACCGTAACTTCTACGGGCACGTATTCACCGCTAATGCTAGACGTATCAACGGTTGCGCTACCCGATACGACAATGCCGTCTGCGGAGATGGTTTCACCTTCTTTATTAAGGACGATATCACCAACGCGTATATCTTTTACGTTCTTCTCTATGTCACCGTTTTCGGTAACAACAGTTGCAGTTTTGGGAACCAACTTCGTTAGTTTCTCTATACCTGAGCGCGTTTTCTTGACGGTGAATTCTTCGATTAAACCACCTAGCGACATTAAGAAAACCACTTCGCCTGCCGCAAAGAGATAACTATGGTTATGACCGCTACCCGAGTTAATTACTTCCTTAACGCTTGGGAAGTAGGACGCTATCGCGAGCCCGATACACGCAAAGGTAGCAATGCTTATAAGCAAAGCTGCCGTTATCTTCTTGTTCCTAAACAAGTTGACGAATGCCGTCTTAAATAGGGGAATACCGCATAGCACGATTGCTATCCACGAAGGATTAACGTAATAAAACGGCATGAAGCCTATATGCTCCCAATCAAAATATCCTAGCACCAAACCTGCTAGCGATATCGCTAAGATTATTATTTGATTGCGTAAGCCGTTCTTTTTACCATTCGTTCCGCCCCCACAACAAGCGCCTTGTTCGCTACTGTTAGAACCGCCACTACAGCAACAGCAAGCTTCTTCACCGTGTCCACCTTGCTCGCTACTGTGTGAACCACTACTACCGCAACAGCTCGCTTCTTCATCGTGTCCGCCTTGCTCACTGTCGTTTGAATGACTTCCACAACAAGTTTCTTCCGTATTCCCTTGCTCGCTACTATGAGAATGGCTTCCGCAACAACAAGAACTTTCTTCCGCGTGCGCGCGGTTTTTACCGCTAGAGCAACAAGAAGTTTCTTCTACGTGCGCGTGGTTTTTACCACCGCAGCAGCAAGAAGATTCTTCGTGAGAATGAGTAGAACAACAAGAACTTTCTGCGTTGACGTTCTCGTTATTTACGCTCTCGTTTGCTTGTTTGTTTTTACCGCAACAACATTGTTTGTCTTCCATAATTCACCTTAATTATAGTTATTATATTTTCGGAAAAATTGTTTTTTCTTACGTCTTATAAATTTTTTCTTACGTCTTATAAAAATAATAACACAAGGAAAACCTTGTGTCAATAGAAATATGAATAATTATTCACATTTTAACTCTTCTTTCTTATGGTTACCGTTTTTAACGTGACGATTTTTCCGCTAGACGCAAGTTCGGTAATGGTACGCAAAGTAGCTATCCCTTTGTTGGTGGTGATTTTTGCAAAGCCTGCGTGGTTACCGTTAAGGGTTTTGTTGTCGTAGGCAAGCATACAAAACTCGGTGGTCGCGCTGTCGTAATTCTCTCCGCGCACCATGGTTATTACCCCTGCAGCGTGCGAAAGGCGGTTATCGTCATACCCGTTGTCGACGAACTCACCCTTTATTGCGCCGTTGAATATCATGGGCATTTTTTTAACCTTTTCACCCTGTGCGTTAAGAGTGTAGCCACCACAAATAGCCGAGCCCATTGCTTCGCTTGCATCGTAAGTAACGTCCGTTATCACCGTGCCGTTGTAGTAACCTAAATTGGCGTATTCTATAAAATTAGCCACTGTCTTTTCTGCATAGCTACGGAATAGGTATGCTGTGAACTTGTATTCTTTATCTCCGCTAGTGAATACAAAATCCGCGTAGTACCCCGTAGGAAGGTCGCTCGAATCGAACTTATAATCAACGAAATAATCTTCCTTATTCCCATCGTTCTTGTTATGCGTTACTTTTTGTAGTTCATCAAAAACACCACCAAAGTATAACCCCATCATTACGACGGAAACTACCACAAGCACGCAAATAGCCACGCATACTATGAGTACGCGTGACGAATAATTTAATTTTTTGCTTGCTTTGTTGGCTTTTTTTTCACTAACGCCCACTACGCTATATTCCGCGCGGTGATCGTCTCTGACTCTTTTTGACATAAATTATTTGCGTTCTTCTATGGTTACTTTCTTTAAGGTAATAACGTCTTTGGGGTATCCATTGGTTCCCATTTCGGCACCGATAGCGATTTCTTTTATCTTTTGTACACCTTCACCGTTTACGATAAATCCGAATGCCGCGTAGTCGCCGTCCCAACCGGTGTAATCTTCGTAACTAATGAACCATTGACTGGTTGCGCTATCCTTTACGCTCGTTCTTGCCGTGCTTATGCTACCTGCAAAGTGGCTAATATTGTTGTAAGAGTACTTGTCACCGTTATTAACGAACTCTCCAACGATAGGATCACGCGTAGCGGTCTTAACTTTGTATCCACCTTCGTAATAGGTGTATCCGCCACCTTGGAAAGTAAAGGTAGAGGTAACTATCCTATGAATAACGGTACCGTCGTAAAATCCGCTATCTGCGTATGCAATGAAGTTGTTCACCGTGATGGGCGCAAGGTCTTTTAGTAAGTAGATGTCTACACTAAACTCTTCGCCTTTATACTCAAAAGTCATCGTTGCGTACGTTCCGGGTAACTCACCGCTGTCGATGTAATATTTATAAAATCCGGGTGTCTTTGCGTTCCTCTTGTAGAGTGTTGCTACGTCTTTTTCAAACGCACCGCCTAGGTATAGAGATAATACGGTTATACCCGCAATTATTGCTACGAGCGTAACCGCAATCACCACTATTATTGCCTTTTTGTTAACTGATTTTTTCTCGGTAATTACTTTACCGCCTATGTTTTTGTCCATTATATTTCTTCCACTCTCTTAACGCCAACCTTTAGGTTGTAGATTTCTCTTAACTTCGCTTCGATTTCATCGCAAAGTTCTTTGTTGGCGCGTAAATAGTCAGATGCCTTGTCTCTACCTTGACCAATTCTTTCGTCGCCGTAACTGAACCAACTTCCTAGCTTGGTGATTAGTCCACTTTGAACGGCTAAATCTAGTATGCTACCAACGTTAGACAGACCTCTTCCGAAGAACATATCGCATTCGCAAGTCTTAAAAGGTGCCGCGAGCTTATTCTTAACTACCTTGAACTTCGAGCGGTTACCGATGATTTCCGTTCCGTTCTTGATTGCTTCGCCCCTTCTTACGTCTATACGCATGCTTGAGTAGAATTTAAGCGCATAGCCACCCGTGGTGGTTTCGGGATTTCCGAACATAACGCCAACCTTTTCTCTCAATTGGTTAATGAAGATTACCGCGGTGTTAGATTTGCTTACGATACCCGTTAGTTTACGCATAGCTTGGCTCATAAGTCTTGCGTGCAAACCTACGTGACTGTCACCCATTTCACCCTCGATTTCCGATCTAGGAACAAGTGCCGCTACGCTATCGATTACTACGATGTCGATACCGTTACTTGCAATAAGTTGTTCTGCAATATCAAGCGCTTGCTCACCGTTATCGGGTTGCGCTACGTACATATCAACCAAACTTACGCCAATTTGCTCTGCGTAGATAGGATCTAGCGCGTGCTCTGCATCTACGAATGCCGCAATACCGCCAAGTTTTTGCGCTTCCGCAATGATATGAAGAGCGAGAGTGGTCTTACCGCTACTTTCCGGTCCGTATATCTCTATAATTCTTCCGCGCGGAATACCGCCGATACCCGTTGCTACGTCAAGCGCCATACAGCCCGTAGATATTACGTCAACGTCAACCTTGGTCGAGCCGTCAAGTTTCATTATCGAGCCTTTGCCGTATTCTTTTTCGATTTTTGCAATCTTTTCTTGCACGGATTTACGTCTTTCTTCGATGTTCATAAATATTTTTCTCCTTAAATTATTTCTATATTTTTACAAATTGTTGTTAAGATAATCGTACGCACAAAATAGTGCCGTGTTGGTCGCGCTTTGCCTTATTTCGTTCCTTTTGCCCTGAAAATGACACTCTATCGAGATAGGTTCGCAACCTTTGTACGCTAGTCCTATATAGACTAGCCCGACGGGTTTTTCGTCCGTTCCACCATCAGGGCCAGCTATTCCCGTGGTGGATATAGCAAGATCTACGTTCTCACAAAGCAAGCCGTACGCCATTTCTTTCGCCGTTTCGCTACTTACCGCACCGTGGCTTTCTAGCGTCTTACTATTTACCATAAGACGTTCCATTTTCGCATTGTTAGAGTAGGTTACCACGCCTTCGTAAAAAACTTTACTTGCGTTGGGTACGTCTACGATTTTTGACGATAACATACCGCCCGTACAGCTTTCCGCCACCGCCACCGTAAGGTTATTAGCGATCAAGAAGTCAACGAAAGTTCTTTCTAAAGTGACGTCTTCTTCACCGTACACGTTAGCGCCAAGCTCGTCAAGCAATCTATAATAGTCACCGTCGCTTACGTCCCTTATTTCTACAAGGTTATCGAACGCGCTACTTATTATGAAGAAGTCTTCCGTCAATAGCGTGTCTATTATTTTTTCTCTAAGCTCTTCGCGAGAACCAAAATATTTTAACGTGCGTTTCATTCCGTTACCACCTTGCCTTCGAGATAAAATCCGCCTTTCGTTATCTCTACGTTGTATACGCACCCAACTTCTAGCGGAATATCCGACGTAAAGGTAATATGCGGATCAATTCCGGGTGCAGAAAACTCACTTCTTCCATAGAACTTACTCTTGTTGTAGTCTATACCTTCGTAAATTACTTCTAGAGTCCTTCCTACCAAGCGGTTGTGCCTATTTATCGTGCTCTTTACTTGTGCCTTTTCGCAAGCGAGCCTTCTTTTTGAAGCAACGCCTTTCTTTATTCTGCCGTCTAGTTCGTATGCTTTCGTACCTTCTTCGGGTGAATATACAAAAAAGCCTGCGTAGTCGAGTGCGCTTTCTACAAAACTAACGAGTTCTTTACTTTGTTCGTCCGTTTCTTGCGGGAATCCACAAATAAAGGTGCTACGAATGGTGATATCGCTATCCTTTTTTCTTATCAAGTTAACAAGGTTCCTTATGCTACCACCGTTACTTCTTCTATGCATTTTTTTCAAAACTTCGTCGTTTATGTGTTGCATGGGTATATCGAAGTATTTTGCCATTTTTTCGTTATTTACAACAAAATCTATCAATTCTTCGTCGATAAGCTCTGGGTAGCAATAGAGAAGACGGATTTTCCAAAAGTCGATCTTGGTAAGCTCTTTTAATAGCGTTACAAGACTTCTCTTGCCGTAAATATCAACGCCGTAATTGGTAGTGTCTTGCGCAACGAGGATAAGTTCTTTTACGCCCTCTTTATAAAGGGTTGTTGCCTCTTCAACAAGTTCTTCTATCGGGGTGGAAACATACTTTCCGCGGATAAAAGGTATTGCGCAATAAGAACAACGATTGTTACAACCGTCGGCGATTTTTAGATACGCATAGTGCATCGGTGTCGTTATTATTCTACCGCATCTCCCGTCAATATGTGTATCATAATTGAACCAACTGTTGAGTATCTCGATTATTTTTTCTTCGTCTTTTATATCGACGAAAGCATCGACTTCGGGTAGGTCTTCTTGTACGTCTTGACCGTAGCGCGTAGCAAAACAGCCGGTAACGAGAAGTTTTTTTAGCGAAGTTTTCTTCAATTCCGCCATTTCTAGAATATTATCGATAGATTCTTTTTTCGCATCGCCAATGAACGCACAGGTGTTGACGATAACTACGTCCGCGTTACTTACGTCCTCGGTAAGTTCGTAGCCGTTGTTTGCCAAACTAAATAGTATTCTTTCGCTATCTACGCGGTTCTTGTCGCACCCTAAACTTATTAGTCCAACTTTCGTCATAAGTATACCTTTGTGTCTTTTTCTATATCGAGTCGTCGAAGTTCTCTAACGAGTGCGTTTCGTCCGCACCGAATCTTTGTTCCCATTCGCGGTAAAATTCTTCTTTTGAGATAAGAATTTCGCGTTTTTCTTTGCTTCCTTGCGGTACGCTCGTTATGTATCCGTCCGCTGCAAGCTCTTCTAGAATATTCGCTATCGTGTTGTAACCTTTACGCAACTTTCTTTGTAAGAATGATCCCGAAACGTAGTTCTCGTCGACGCAAATCTTGAGCGCGCGCCAATTTATATCGGGTGCATTGGGATCGTCCTCCCCGTCGTCACTGCTTTCGTTGTTGCTGTTTGCGACCGCCACCGAGGTGTTCGCAGGCGAGGGGTTCTTTTGCTCGTTGGCGTTGCCGTTAAGGATCTTATCTATCATGTCTTCGTCAAAGTCAACGTCGTTGTTTGCCTTTATATACTCTACCGCTTCTTCGATCTCTTCCGTATCTACGAACGCGCATTGCGCTCTACGCATATCGGTACCGCGCTTTATGTACATATCGCCTTTACCTATTAAGTTCTCCGCGCCTTTTGCTTTGAATATAACCATACTGTGATTATAGTCACCAACAGCGAACGCGATTTTCGTATTGAGGTTGTTTTGTATTTCGTTAGTAATAACGGTTTTTACAGGGTTTTGCGTAGCAAAAATAAGGTGTGCGCCCGCAGCACGCGCAATTCTTGCTAGGCTCGATAGCGTTGACTCAACCGCTTTGCGTGCGGTGTTGTCGCTCATAAGTTCGCTCGCTTCGTCGATAATTATTACTATTCTAGGAAGTTTTTCTACGCCTTCTAGCTTGTTGTATTCCGCTAGATTACGTACGTGAAGTTCTTTGAACATAGAAAAACGCTTAACAACTTCGTCTTTTACCCACTTTAACGCGTTGATTATTGCAGGAATAGAGGATAACGGCTCTTTTAGTAGCATGTGCGGAAGTTTTGAATAAAGCGCCATTTCTACCTCTTTTAGGTCGATAAGTAGAAGTTTTACTTCTTCGGGGGTATATCTAAACAAGATACTTGCTAGGACTACGTTTAGACAAACCGACTTACCACTACCCGTGGTACCTGCAACGAGCGCGTGGGGCATCGCCGCAAGGTCCTCTATGATTACGTCACCTTCTGCAGACTTACCGAGCGCGATAAGGATATCGCCTTTCGCTTCGCGATACTCTTTGCTACTGATTATTTCTTTGAATCCTACTATACCTTGCACCGCGTTGGGAATTTGGATACCGCAGTAATTAGTACCCGTTATTTGTTGTACTATGGTAACGGGATATTTTGATTTTAGCCATCTTTGAAGGTCGGCTTTTACCGCATAAAGCTTGCTAATAGGGCATCTATCACCGAGTTCTAGCACACACAAAGTAAGAGTCGGGCCCTTAACCGCGTCTATGAGCTTGGCATCTACGTTATAGTTAGCGAGTTTCACCTCGAACACTTCTTTTAGCTCGTCCCAGTTGTCAACCTGTGGATTGAAGTTGGGTGAAATATGCGTCCTTAACATGCTGATGGGCGGTTTGTTGTAGGGAAGCTTCGGCTTTTCTACGCGCTGAACGACAGGCTTAAACGTGCTTGCCGATTGTGGCTCGGCGGTAACGCCTTCCGTGTTAAGCGTAGCGTGGGTGGGGGCGGGGGTGGGCGCAGGCGCACGAACAGCGGGCGCAGGTTCTGCCTGTGTGGGCGCGACAGGCGCCACGCGCGTAGGCACTACGCGTGCGCTTTCGGGCGCAATCAAATCTTCCTCCTCGATTTCCTCAACCTCTTCGATTTCCTCTTCTACTTGCGTAGGAATATCATACCTGATGGGCGCAGGCGCATAAGAACCTTGACTTAAATGCTGTCTTAACCCCTGTAAGAAAGGACTGTCCGTCGGTTTTTGTTTTAGAATATCAAATACGTCGTCGTCCGTTTCATTATCAAAGATAACCTCTTCGATTTCTTCCTCCTCGTCACCGTAGTTAAGTCCTTCGGTCTGTTCTTCTTCTTGTCCAAAAAGCACCTGTGCTGCGGTATCGTCGTTAGAAGCAACCTTTACGCGCAACGGCTCGCTGATGTCCGTCTTGCGCACCTCGTACGACGAATCACCCGATAGGCTAACCAAAGAAAATCCACTAGTTTCTTCCTCTTCTTCACCGAATCCACCGAAAAGCATGCGTCTTGCTTCGTCCGTTTCGTCTGCGCTATCCTCTACTAAGAAGGGTACGGGCTTAGGCGAAGGCGCGCGCTTATGCATAAAAGGCGAGTCGTCCAATATTATCTCGTGACAAACCACGTCTTTGTCTATCGTTTTTTTGCGTTTACCTATCTCCATCGGTGTTTTTAACCCGGCAAAAACGAACGGTCTTATGAAGAAAAAGCTCATTGCTACGGTAGAAACCATGAATATCACTATCGCCCAAACTTTGGTGCAAAGCACCACGATAGGGGAGGTAGCTACGGCAAAAATAACACCGCCTGCCGTGCCTGTTTCGTACGCGGATATTATGTAGTCGGTGAATGATAGCGTGTTTTGTTTTTCTACACACGCAACGTGCAACGTCGCTATCAAAAGAACAGTGGATATCACTAGTAATATTTTGCTTCCGCGTGTAAAATTAACGCTCTTTTTCTTACAGTGAAGTATCGCAATAGCGTACGTTACCGCAAGATAAAAATACACCGCGTACCCGAACACACCCACTGCGTATCGCATAGTAAAGGGCACGCAAAGTAGCACGGTGATAGCAATAAGCACCGCGAACGCAATTATTTCTTTTTTGTTCTCAAACAAAAATCTTTTCAACAGTATCACCCCTTGATAAGAACCTCTCGTAGGTCTTCTTTTATCTCTTTACCTACGTAGCTCACCGTCGTCCTTTGATAGTCTATCGTATCAAGGAACGCATTGTTTACGTCCTCAAACGTAACTTTTTCTAACTTTTTCAATAGTTTTGCGTGAGTGACGAGCTTACCTGTAAGAAGATATAATCTTCCCATTAGTCGCATTTCGTCAAATCCGCTTTCGCTTCCCAATACGGCACCCGATTCACGCTGAATTTTTACCTTCTCGAATTCTTCTTGCGTAAAGCCGTTTTGTTTTACCTCTTCCATAACCTCGCGAATACCTTGCACCGCCTTAACCGCTTGCTCGGGTGTAGTTGCAAAACACACGTCGAAGTATCCCACGCCTTTTATCGCGGTAGAGCTCGAATAGATTTCGTAAACCAAGCCGTTCTCTTCTCTTATCTTTTGGAAAAGTCTACTACTCATGCCACCACCGAGCATCAAACTCATCGTACCCATAGCGTCGCTCCTTGCGTTCTCTATGCCTACCGCAGGAAAACGAATCATTACGTTAGCCTGTTCGAAAGGCTTATCGGTGCGCTTGTAGAAGCCCGTCACCGTCTTCTTTTTGCGGAAAGATTTTTTACCGCAGAGATTAGGTCTTTTTTCGTAAGGCTTCACAAAATATTCTTCGAGCAATTCTCTCAATTCTTTCTCGCTCAAAGCCCCTACGTAGGATAGACAAACGTTGTCTACCGTGTAGAACTTGTTGACAAAATCTAATATGTCTTGACGAGTGAATTTTTTAACCGTCTTTTCCGTACCCAATATCGGACGAGATAGGGCGTCTTTGCCGAAGAATTTTTCGTTAAGCTGATCGCTACAAAGGGAGTCGCCTTCGTCGTCGTACATCTTTATCTCTTCTAGCACTACCCCTTTTTCTTTCTCGATATTTTCTTCCGTGTAGGTGGAATTGAAGAACATATCACTCATTACGTCGAGGTATTTTTCAAAATATTTGCCTAGTCCGCTGACGTAATAAACGGTGTTCGTCCTAGACGTATACGCGTTGTTGTTCGCGCCCAATTTGTCGAGCTCGTTAGCTATCTCAAAAGCCGTTCTTTTTTTCGTACCCTTGAACGTCATGTGCTCTATAAAATGCGCTATGCCGTTGTTGTCCTTACCTTCGTCCCTGCTTCCTGCGTTAACGAAAATGCCGAACGCGCAAGAGAGCGAACCTCTTTTTCTTTGATAGCATACAGCTTGTCCGTTGCTTAATTTTATAATTTTTGCCATTACTTCTCCATTCTAACTATTAACGTATTTTATAGTATATCAAACGCGTGCGATAATTGCAAGTATCTTTTTTCTCAGCTTTCGCTAATTTTTTGATATCTTTTGAGAATTTTTGCCTTTAATTTTTGTTATTTTGTCGAATAAAGGCGTATTTCTTGTGTTTTATTGTCTTCCGTGCTATCATATTATCATTATTGACGGAGTAATTTATGAATATAACGGAACAAAAGAAAACATTGCGAAAATTAGTAAAATGTCGTATTTTTGCGCTAGATAATAGGGAAGAACTTTCCGCTATTATTTGTCAAAAAGCCCTTAATTACGCGCTTGATAATTACGCCAAAAAGGTCGCCGTTTATTATCCGCTTGACGACGAAGTAGACACGCGTTTTCTTATTGATAACCTTGTTGCTAACGATATACAAGTCTATCTACCCGTTGTTGATAACGGCAATATGTTTTTCGCGTTGTATGATGGTAAAGAAAACCTAAATAGCGGTGCTTTCGGTATCCAAGAGCCTATTAGCGGTATATTAAACACCGATTTTGACATTGTTTTCGTGCCACTTCGCGCGTTCAACAAAAACAACGATAGGCTAGGGCGCGGTGGTGGATATTACGATAGAGTTTTGCCTAAATTGAGTGCAAAAAAAGTAGGCATTGCCTACTCCTGTCAACACATTGATATTATCCCAACTTGCGATTACGATTTTCCGTTAGATTTGGTAATTACCGACTGATTTTTTCTTTTCAAAATTAACTCTTTTATAGGAATTTGCGCTAAGATTATAGCAACGAACATTACCACGCAACCGATTATTTCTTGCGTAGTCATTTTTTGGTTGATGATTAAAAACGCGCTTAGCGCACCAGCTACCGATTCTAGACTCATGATAAGTGATGCAACGGTAGGCTCAAGGTCGCGTTGCCCTAGTATTTGCAAGGTGTACGCAATACCACCGCTCACCACACCTGCGTAAATTAAAGGTACGATAGCAGCGCCTATTTTTTCTATCGATACGTCTTCAAAAATTAGCGCGAATATTATACTGATTACCCCACAAGTAAAGCATTGCAAAGTGGATATTTTTAGCCCGTCACTTCTTTCAAGCGCCTTGTCTACGGTGAGGATATGGAACGCGTAGACGATTGCGCTTATTAGCGTTATCCAGTCGCCTTTGTTGATTTCCGTTATGCCTTCGTTTACGCAAAGAAGGTATAGACCAACGAGCGCGATAATGACGGCAACGTAAACTTCTATTCCGCACTTGCGCTTAAAAATAAGCCCCACGATAGGCACGATTACTATATAGAATGCCGAGATAAAAGCGGACTTACCGGCGGTAGTGTAGACCATACCGATTTGTTGCAAGTTGCTACCTATACATAGCGCAACCCCACAACAAACGCCACCTATAAGAGTGTATTTTAGTTTGCTTTTGTAAGTAGCCTTTTCTCTAACGATTATACCCTTTTTTATTTTGAAAAAATCTACTATCACGGTGACAATAAGTAGCGCTATCCCACCCATAAAAAATCTGAGCGCGGTAAAAGTAAAAGGCCCAATATTTTCGAGCCCCACTTCTTGCGCAACGAATGCGCCACCCCATATTATCGCGGTGATTACCAAAAGCACCGCACCACGAAGTTTCTTCATTTGTTATCCCTTATTGCGGTGCTAGGTAAAACACCGCTCCACGAATTTTTTTCATTGATTATCCTTTATTGCGGTGCTAGGTAAGGTGCCGCTGTTACGGATTTTCTTTCGTAGACTATCGCTTGCTTCGGCACCAGGTAGAGTGCCGTCGTTACGATTTTCTTTCGTAGACTATCGCTTGCATCGGCACCAGGTAAAGCCGCACCACGAAGTTTCTTCATTGATTATTCTTTATTGATTATTCTTTCGTCGTTCTCTTTTTTCTCGGTTTCGGGTAGTTAAAGTTTTCCTTCTTGCCGTCGATTATTACGTTGTAGTAGAGTGCGGCGTCACGTTTAGCTTCTTCTAAGTCCATGTCTACGCAGAAGCCACATTCTTTCGGTGTTGCGCCGGGGATTTCCCCTTCAAATTCGGACGCATAGTCGAACGTTCTTTCTATAAGCGGTCTTATCATATCGGTGGTTACGTCACCCGTTACGATTAGATAAAAGCCCGTTCTGCAACCCATAGGTCCGAAGTAAATAATTCTATTTTTCCAAAGCTCGTCGTTACGGATATAGGTAGCGCAAATATGTTCTAGCGCGTGCATACTTCCCGTAGTCATTACTTCTTCTTGATAAGGTCTTTTTACTCTTATGTCAAAAGTGGTAATATAGTCGTATCCAAGTTGATCTCTTCTCGAAACGTATAGTCCTGCCTTCAATCTCAAATGGTCCACTTGAAAACTAGGTATTACTTCCATCTTGTTATCTTCCATTGTATAACCCCTTTGTTTAGTATAATAAAATTATATATTAGTGATAATTTTTTTTCAAGTCTTTTTATATCAATATTCGTTTGGTTGAAAAATCTATTGATATTTGGTATAATATATATGATATAGATTTGGGCAAAAAATTAAATTTTTGAGATAAAAATCATTTTTCGTTTTTTGCTAAAATACACAAATAATAAAAGTTATGAATATAGTATTTTTTTCGGCATCTTCATCATACGTACACACCTTGCTCGCGCCTAGATATCTCGTGAGTAATTGTCCGTATCCCATTAATATTATAGAAACTAACGTCAACGTAAAACTTGAAGACAACGTAAATAAGATACTTTCTTTTTCACCCGATATCGTTTGCTTTTCTTGCTATATATTCAATATAAAATACGTTAGAGAAGTGGTTAAGACGCTAAAATCTCTTCGTCCAGATATTATGCTAATTATGGGCGGTTATGAAGTAGCATTCAATACCGACTACTACCTAACTTACGCCGACTATATCATAAAAGGCGAGGGTGATTTTGGCTTTGGTTTACTTATTGACGATATAGTTAATAAACGCTTTTCGTATCCCCAAATAATAGATTTTGGCACCGTAAATAATCTTGACGATATTATTTCACCATATACCGACGAATATCTATCATTAGGCGAAAAGAACCATATTATCTATATGGAGACGTCCCGCGGTTGTCCTTATAATTGCTCTTACTGTATGAGCGCGAATACAAAAAGGGTGCGCGCCTTTTCTGTCGATAGAGTTAAGGAAGATTTAGCTAGACTTCTTAACTACGATATACCGCTAGTTAAGTTCGTTGATCGCACCTTTAATTATAACGTAAAGAGAGCAAGCGAGATACTATCTTTTATTATCGATAATTTTTCCGACCGCAACACTAGGTTCCATTTTGAAATGAGCCCCGAGCTATTCAACGAAGAACTTTTCACCGTAATTGGTCGTGCAAAAAAATCGCTATTTCAGTTCGAAATCGGCGTTCAGTCATATAACGAAAAAACGCTCGAAGCGGTAAAAAGGAAAGCACACGCAAGCGTGATAGAATACAATATAAGCCGTCTTCTTTCTTACGGTAACGTGCATATACACGTTGACTTAATTGCAGGACTTCCTTACGAAAACTTACCTTCTTTTATCGAAGGTTTTGACAGATTGTACCTTCAAAAAGCCCACTGCTTGCAACTCGGATTTTTGAAAATTCTTAAGGGTTCACTTATCGAAAAGGAAGATAGAGATTACGTAATTAGCCCCGTTCCGCCGTACGAAATAATTAGTTCGCCCGATATGTCTAGCGATGACCTTGCCAAGTTAAAAATAGTAGAAAAAAGCCTTAACCAATACGCTAATTCGGGTAGATTTTCGCGCACGATAGACTACCTTATCCCTAAGTTCTTTACCCCGTACGAATTCTTTTTATCTTTGGGTAATTTCATAAAAAGCACCGATAGATACAGCGTTAACTTCTCTTCTTCGCGCCAATGCGACGCGCTTTTTGAATTTTTGTCAACGCGCCTTAG
Organism: Clostridia bacterium; assembly: GCA_045535785.1. Taxonomy (GTDB): domain Bacteria; phylum Bacillota; class Clostridia; order Christensenellales; family DTU072; genus CAG-1782. The sequence continues at coordinate 5,809 of JAZSMH010000066.1, read as the reverse complement.
TGATGACGACCTTAGCAACGCGGAGAAACTAATTTACCTTGATTTCGTTAATGCTGGCAACGTAAGGAAATGGCACAAGTGGTTAAAAATAGACGGTTAATTTTGACCGCAAAAAATTATTTCTCGAAAATTTCCGTTTTTTATAAAAAATTGTGTTTTTTTAGCGTAAAAAAGTTTGACAAAATTTTTCTCTTATATTATTATATTTAGGCAAAAACAGTTAATAGATTTTATGAATTAGCCCCTCGTAAGATTTTTGCAACGGTTTTTTGTAAAAAAATATTATGAAAGAAGGAGTTTTACCATGAAGTCTTATATGGCAAAGCCCGGCGAAGTAAAAAGAGATTGGTACGTAGTAGATGCTAGCGGTCTTACTCTCGGTAGATTGGCTTCGCAGGTAGCAACTGTATTAAAAGGAAAGAATAAGCCGACTTATACGCCCAACGTAGATACCGGCGATTACGTAATCGTTATTAACACTGACAAAATCGAACTTAGCGGAAAGAAATTGGAACAAAAATACTACCGTTATCACACCGGTTACGTTGGTGGTTTGAAAGAAATCAGATATGACAAACTAATGAGCACCAAGAGTGATTTCGCTCTTACCAAAGCAGTTAAGGGAATGCTTCCCAAGAACGTGCTCGGCAGAAATATGATCAAGAAGTTGTTCGTATACAAAGGAAGTGAACATCCTCACTCCGCACAACAACCTAAAGAACTTATCGTTAAGTAAGAGGTGGATTTATGGCAACGAAGAAATTAGTTAAAAAAGTACAATTCTGGGGAGTAGGCAGAAGAAAGAAAGCTATCGCCAGAGTAAGAGTATCCGTAGGCGGAGAGAACGGTATCATCGTTAACAAAATCCCTATGGACGAATATTTCAAGCTAGACGCTCAAAAGTATATCGTAAAGCAACCCCTAGAACTAACCAATACTGCTGACAAGTACGACGTTATCGTTAACGTTGTTGGCGGTGGACTTACCGGCCAAGCTGGTGCAGTTCGTCACGGTATTGCACGTGCTCTTTGCGAAGCTGATCCCGCTTTGAGACCTGAACTTAAGAAAGCTGGCTTCTTAACCAGAGATCCTAGAATGAAGGAAAGAAAGAAGTACGGTCTTCACAAAGCAAGAAAAGCACCTCAATTCTCAAAGAGATAATCAGAAAGATTACTTTCAAAAACGAAAGCACCGATTTTTTGTCGGTGCTTTTTTATGTGTTATATTGCTACGCAGTTATATTTGCTATGCAAGTGATGTTGCTTACGCAGTTATATTTTTAGCCAAAGACTAAAAGTTAAGGATAAAAACGTGCAAGAAAACAATTTTTATCCTAATAAAAGCGCATTCTTCTAACTTGCATGCAAGGACACTCCTTGCGCGCGCGGAATTGTTTACTTTTAATTATTTATATAAAAAGTATTGATAATTTTGGCATTTTTTGTTATAATTATTACGTTATGGAACACGGAGCTAGATTAGAAGAAATATCAAGACAAATTAAGGTAGAATTATCTACTAGACTTAGTAGCGCGGAGTATATGCTCTGGGTTGATCCTTTGCTACCGCACTCGTTCGACAACGGACAACTCGTTTTCGTTACACCGTCCGTCAATTCTAGCATGACTCTTCTTGGTAACTACTCGGAGATTTTTTTGCAAGTTTGCCAAACGCTTGAGATTCCCGTAATGGATATCTTCTTTATCGCAAAAAGCGAGATAGAGAAAATGGAAGGCAAGCCTTTTACCGTGAAGAAAGAAGAGCCTGCGGAAGTGATAAGACATAATCCTTTCGTTGCTAAATATACCTTCGACAATTTCGTCGTAGCGTCTACCAACAATATGGCGTTTTATGCGGCGCACACCGTCGCGGAGAATCCTTGTCCTTTTGATACTTCTTTCCCTATTAATCCGCTTTACATACACGGTGGCGTAGGCTTAGGCAAAACTCACCTTTTGCACGCAATCGGTAATTATATTTTTGTGAACAACCCGAATCTAGAAGTGGTATACACTACCGCGGAGAAGATAAGTAACGAATATTTTGAATCACTCAGTAAATATTCTAGCGACAAGAATTCTTACCGCAATTTCCGTCAAAAATACGTTAAGTGCGACGTGCTTATGATTGACGACGTACAATTTATGCAAAGAAAGGGTGGCTTACAAGAAGTATTCTTCCATATCTTCAACGACCTTTATATGGAAGGCAAACAAATCGTCCTTGTTTCCGACCGTCCGCCGAAAGAAATCAACGACATAGAAGACAGACTTCGTGCGCGTTTTGAAAGCGGACTTATCGCGGACATCGACGCACCTAGCCTAGATACGAGAATTAATATTATCAAAAAGAAGCTCGAATCTCTTCGCCTTACCCTATCGGAAGATATTATTTTCTACCTAGCGGAGACGGTTAATACCAACGTAAGAGAACTTGAAGGCAGTCTATCTAAGATAATCATGTTCTCGAAGTTAAATCACAAACTTCCTACTTTGGAATCGGCAAAAGAAGTCCTTAAAGAAAGATACGACGCGTCTACCGACGCACTCGATAGCGATAAGATAATTAATTTCGTAAGCGAATACTTCCGTATCCCCGCAAGCGAGATTATCGGCAAGAAAAAGAATAAGGACATCGTAGAAGCGAGAATGGTTGCTATATATTTAGTTTGCACCATGCTCAACCTACCATTAGTTAATATTGGGCAAATTTTCGGCGGTAGAGATCACGCGACTATTATATATTCGCGCGATAAGATTTCCGCTCAAATCGGCTCAAACAATAGCGTAGATCGCACGATAAAAGACATCAAGGCGTCTTTCAATTGTAAATAACTTTTATTTTGTTGATAACTTGTGTACAAATTGTGGAATTTTATCAACAAAAAACACGACGGATTTTTGACCGATACTTACGATAACACCGATTATATGGCGCAAAAACCGAGTTATCCACAGTATCAACAGTGCTAATAATAATAGTACTCATTATATAATATTATTACTTTACGACGGAGGTAGTATGAACTTTTTTTGTAACGGAAGAGCTTTAGCAGACGCAACTAACGTAGTTAGTAAGGCGCTAGCGGTTAATAAGAATATCCCTATCTTGGAGGGTATCAAAATCAAGGCAAAAGGTAAAGAACTTACCCTTAGCGCATATAACCAAGAGCTCTATATAGAAAAAACCATTTCGGCAGAAATTCGCACCGAAGGTGAACTCGTTGTTAACGGCAAAATCTTCACCGACTACGCGAACAAAATGTCGGGTATAGAGAGAATAGAAATTTCGCAAGGCGTAGAGAACAAACTTCATATTACCTACGGTAAGTCCGATTGCGAAATCAACTTCTACGAAATCAGTAACTTCCCCAATATCGGAGAATACGAAGAAAACGTTTGTATTAAGATGACGCAAAGCGACCTAAAAGAACTTCTAGAACGCGCTATATTCTGCGTTGCGCTTAACGATACGAGAATTCTTCTTCGTAGCTGTAAACTAGAAGTGGTTGGCAACAACGCCGTTGCAGTATGCTCGGACGGATTTAGAATTAGTATCAGTAAGAAAGTCCCTTACGATAAGAGCGGTGACTTCAAAGCTATCGTGCTAGGCAAGATAATCAGCGACGTTGTAAAAATCTTGGACGACAGCGAAGAGATCGTAACTATCAGCAAATATAAGAATATGATTATATTCGACCTAGGCGCAACTAAGATAAAATCTACCACCGTAGACGGTGATTATTACAACTACAACGCTAATATCCCGAAGAACATTAAGACAGAGCTTATCGTTAAAAAAGACGAGCTTATCGAATGTCTAAACAGAGCAAGTATCATAAGTAGAGAACACTACTACAACTTCGTTGTATTCAGCGTTGACGGCGGTTTAATCAATATCCTTGCGGAAAGCGAAAAGGGCAGAATTAACGAGAATATCGAGTGCCAACATAAGGGCGAAGAAATGAAGATCGGTCTTAACAACAAGTACGTTCAAGAAGCGGTCAACAAGATAAAAGAAGATTACGTCAAGATTGAGATCGAGAATAGCACTAGACCTATTATCGTAAGAAAGGTTGACGGTGACGAATTCTTATGTGTAATTCTTCCCGTAAGAATAATGTAAAACAATGAGCAATAAGGTAATAAACAAGGGCTTATCTTATTTACTAAAGAATGGCGAGGTATATTTTTACTATGACGACAAAATCGTCTTTATGAATAGTAAAAGTATACCTTTTATTACCGTAAAAATAAAAAATAACGAATTACTTAAAGAAATATCTCTCTACAACTTCACGATAGAGAAAAAGGGCGCAAGCAGCTTCGCTATCAAATTCTTCGACGGCAACTACGAACTAAAATGTCATATTTCTTCCGAAAAAAACCGCGTAAGCTTCTTTATCGATAACTACAACGATTATCACGAAGTTTGCTTTACCTTATATAAAGAGAACAAACAAAAGGTATACGGGCTCAACACTTATAAGAACGTCAAGAAAAAACTCACGCTGAAAGAAAAAGTAAAGAGCGTATTCGATAAATCTCTTCGTCACAAAGATTTATTCCCCGATCAAAAACTCGCCTTTTATATAAAGGAGTATTTCTTCTTCGAGAACAAAAATATCTACGATTACGAGGTAGATTTTTTCGACAATATTTATATCAAAACCAAACAAAAAGATATTCGTTTCAATTTAGTCTACTCTGAGAATATAAATATTGCTATAAATCAAGAAAATAAGAACCAAGAAAAAATCACGAAATTTAGTAGCGTGAAGAACTTCTTACTCGTTGACGAATTCGACCTAGACGTAATAAAAAAATCAGAAAAGCACAACAAAATTAAGTACGACGGTATAATTATTAACGCTAGCGAATACAACCAAGCAAAGACGAAAATAACGCTCAACAAATGCAAAAAGAACGGCTTACTTCTTATCTATATAATTAATAGCGCCTTTAATTTAAACGGCTTTTTGGACGAAGAATTGTACGTTGATAATAACGGCGATAAGAAGGTTGACTTTGACAAAAAAGAGAGCGTGCGCAAATTTGGCAACGTGATAAGAAAATACCTCAACGATAACGTCGACGGCATTTACGTAGACGGCGACTACACAAAAAAAGAAATATCCGTTATTCACAGCATCGTCAGTACGGTAACCAAAGAATACTACGGCACCGTTGTTATGCATAGCACCATTAGCGAAAATAACGATGATTTTGGCTATTATATACTTAAAGATAAAGACCTTATCGAAAGATTTTCGAGCATTCATAAATATTATTTGTACAGCGGAGAGAACCGAATTGGACGCGAAATTCCGCAGTTTTGTAACAACAGCTACAAATTCTTAATCAATATCGTTCAAAAATAATTAAAAACACGCAAAAACCGACAAAATGCGACAAATTTGCAATTTTTTGTTCCACGTGAAACAACACCCAAAAATTTTGTAAGAAGATTTTGACTTCTCTTCGATTGCCCGTTTTCGCGCTTTCGTTAGCGACAAAACGTCAAAAAATCGCTAAATTTTGGCGAAAAGTTTAATTTTTGAACAGTTGGAAAAAGTTAATATTAATATTAATGGCTCTGTCGCATCACCTGTTTGATTTTTGACGGAAAACTACAAGTCGGATCGTAGCCATGTCGTTCTGTGAGCCAAGGAGTTGTGTGATGAAATTGTCTTCCTAAGACCGCTTGGCCTCCGACTTCGAAAAGTTTAATTTTTGAACAGTTGGAAAAAGTTAATATTAATATTAATGGCTCTGTCGCATCACCTGTTTGATTTTTGACGGAAAACTAC
>JAZSMH010000007.1:0-61166 GCA_045535785.1 Clostridia bacterium | reverse complement strand
GCTGTTATGCAGCGATTTGTTTTAAGTGTCTATTTGCGTATGGTAACCATACTTTGTTGACGTAGTTCATAACTCTTGCATCAGGTTTACTATCGTGGTCACCGTAGCATTGCAAGATTTTTCTTGTTTTTAACGAGTATTATTAAATTGTGAAATTGGTTCATATAATGAACTTATACAAAATGAAGTAGGAGATATAGCAGAAACTATTTCATGGTATATTACAACTATTTTAAGGCATTTAAAACCAAAATCCTTAATTTATAAACCTACACCCTTTACTTTCTCTTATAACGAATATGATTTAAGCATGAAGAAAAATTATCACAACTTTAGTATAATAAATCAACCACCAATCCTAATGGCATTTATAGATATCGTAAGTATGCTAAATTATTATAATGAGTTTTTCTGTAAAATTAATAAAAACTTTTATTTTGGCTTAAAGTTTAAATATGCTATCTTATTTTATGGAATTACAGGAGCAAAATGTATACTAAAATATTGTGAAAATAATGGTATTTCATTTGAAAACAATATATTAAAAGAAATTCTTATTTTTGATAAAGAATTGATTCATAATATGCTGCGCCGATATAGTTTGCATTATGGGTATAAGGAAGATTGGAAAGAAAACCCAATAATAGAAGCTTTTGAGAATAAATTCAACAAACCGATAAAAGAAATAGATTTATTATTAGATGAAAAAATACGTGATTTTGCAGACAAATTAAACTCTTTTTTAATTGTTTATCCATTTTAAATTTAAACACTTTTGGCATAAAAAATTAGAATGCAATCACCACTTGCCCGCCAAATAAATGACGGATGGTATTTAATCACCACCCGTCATTTATTTTGTAAAGAAAAGTGCATTGTGGTATTTTAACGGGTGGGAATAAGCGACACACCCCAATATTACGTAATATGTCGCTTACAAACAGTGGACACCCACTGTTTGCCACCCCGGCGTGATAGTGCAGCATAGCGAAACGGAGGGAAGATAGCCTTTTTTACAAAAACATACAAAGGAGGTTTGTTATTTTGCATTTTTATAAATAGTTGATATTTTTAGTAAATGATAGTAAAATAATTTTATCGTTTGTATGAGTTTTTAATTATAATCGGAGAAGAGTGTATGAAAAACATATTTAAGAAGTTGCAAGATATAATGGAAGAAAAATTTAATAGTAATCACTATTTGGTAGGTGCACTTGATGACGAAGTTCGCGATATTTTAGGAATGAGTTTTTTCTATTATTCTTCCGATATCGATCCAACCCCGATTATCACTTTTGGTGCTGATATTCCGCTATACGTTTATGTGGATTCATTTGTTAGTATGCGTGAAAAAACGCTCAACGAAGCGACTCTAACCTTTTATTCCAATCTCAACAATTACGGATTCACGTTACAAAAAAAGCACACGTTCAATGTGGATTTTTCAATCATGCAAGAAAACAGCTTGACGGATGCCGAATTAACTCTTTGGGGAACACAAAGTGGCAAACAGTTTTTATTACTATTCACAAAATCAGACTCCGCCAACGCATACGATATTATTTATAGAGATGATGATGACGGCAAAAACACAAATTTAATTTTACCAAGATATATAGGTAACCGCAGATACGAAAATTTAGGTGTTAACTTTTTACAGTTTGAAAGGAGTAGCCTAAACCAATCTTTAAAAAGAGTTGAATACATATTCGGAGTGTGTCACAATTCAAAATACCGTCTTGTTGGCGAGTATAAATATTACGGTAGATGGTTAGCAAAAAATGACAATAAAGTTAAATTGTATCGTAGGTTTTACTATTATTTGCATTAAAATCATCAACGCATGAAAAAAGGAAATTTAACACACGATTATTTATTCAATAATTTAAATACTTGTACTTTGATAACTTTTGCTATTATAAAAAGTGCAATTATCCCAAAATCATAATCGTTAGTCATAATTTTATCTAGAGTATTAGGGCTGATTTTGCACGTTTTACAAAATTTAGTTTTGCTCATTTTGTTTTCTATCATAAAGTTTTCGATAATTTCTGTTTTAATAGCGTTCTTCATATATACTCCTTTTACCATTTGGTACACATATTATATATTTACCGTTTGGTAATAGTCAAGTATTTTATTACCATTTGGTATATACTAATTTCAAATCAAGGAGTTAGTATGAATAAATTTGCAGAAAGATTGAAGGAACTAAGAGAAGAGAATAACCTTACGCAGTATGAATTGTCAAAAAAAATAAATATAAGCACGGCGTGTATTAATCGTTGGGAAAAGAATTTGAGAGTTCCTAACATTGACAGCATAATTATACTTTGTCAATTTTTTGGTTGTTCGTCAGATTATTTAATAGGTTTGGAAGATTAGTCTATGCTAGAATATCGATTTGCACATATAGCAAAAATAGCGTGAATTTTCACGCTATTTTCATTTTTTTGTAAGTTGCGACGTTGTTTTACGGTCTTAGTCCCATTCCGCCTTCTAGGGTGAGAGTTTCGCCGTTTAGGTATTTGAAGTCGGGGTGGGCGAGTTGTACGCAAACTCTACCGATTTCTAATTCAGAGTCGCCGAAGTGTCCTGCAGGGGGCATTTTTACGTTAGCTTCGAATGCTTGGGGATAGGCCTTTTGGAAATTCTCAAGTTGTGCCGTCCAAGCAAGGGGACATATTACGTTGGTATTGATTCCATCTTTAGCCCATTCGGTAGCGGCTACACGAGAAAGACCGCGGATGCCTTCTTTTGCGGCAGCATAGGAGCATTGTCCGTAGTTTCCGAACAAACCTGCACCCGAAGCGAAGTTTATGATACTACCTTTGGTTTCTTTTAGGTAAGGATAGCATGCCTTCATATAATAGAAAGTTGCATACAATCCAGAATACATTGCAAGGTTAAATTGCTCCGTAGTGTGTTGATCGATAGTTACGCCCGAAGCGGATGCTTGCGCGATATTAATAAGTACGTCAATTCGTCCGAATTTTTGCATTGTAGCGTCAATAACGCTCTTTACGATAGTTTCGTTGTCGGCACCGTAAGATACGTCTGCAGAGAAGATAAGCACTTCTATTCCATAAAGTTTTTCTAACTCTTCTTTAGCCTTTTCTAGCTTAGATACGTTTCTACCCGTGATAACCAAATTCGCGCCTTCTTTTGCGTAAGCGGTAGCCGTGCCATATCCAATAGAGCCACATCTTCCGTCAGAAAGAACAGAGTATCCAGCCCCGGTAATAATTGCGGTTTTTCCTTTCAAAAATCCCATATATTTCTCCTTTTCCTTTTATTTAACACTTTAATTATATTATAAACACTCTAAATTAGCAAGTGTTCGGTGGTTACTTGTTTTTTAATCTAAAAATCAGAATTCATCAATCATAGAAATATTTTGCTTGTTACGCAAAAACGGCTTTTTCATAACAAGCAACTTACCACATATTCTATGTTTGCATGGAAATGTGGGGGTGGGATTTTGTACTGAACATTCTGAGTTCGGTGCGATAGATGCGGAATGCCCCATTTGTGGTGAAACTTTGCCTCCTACTAAGTTGTTGTATCCGATAAAAGAAAAAGATTATACGAGCGATCCGTACATAAAAGGATGCTGGGATGCTGTTCAATACATGATTGAAAATTCCTACTCTATGCCTTCAAGCTCGAGGCAAGATTGATATTAGATGTAATGATGGACTAAAAACGCAACAACATTATCTAAAAAGGTCAAAGTTATCGTTTTTTATCGAATATTGTTGCGTTTTTGGCGAATCTCGTTGACTTTTAGCGTACAATATGTTATAATATTAAAAATAATGCTATAGTTCCCAAAATATGTCTAATCAAGGTGGAAAATGAAAGTTAGTTATAAAAAGTTATGGCTCTTATGTGCAGAAAAAGAAATGAGCAAAGCCGAATTGCGAAAACGCGCAGGGCTTTCGTCCGCAACATTCACAAAGTTAAGACGTAACCAAGAGGTAACCTTGTCTGTTATATTGAAAATTGCCGATGTAATGGACTGTAATGCTGGAGATATGATGGATTTTATTAAAGAGAACAAAGATAAAATTCAGATTGAATCAAGTAGTGAAAATGGGAGATAAAAAATGAAATATGAAGTTTTCATATCATATAAACATTCAGACGAACAAGGAAACCAAACTCCCGATTACGCTATAGCAAAGGAATTGTACGATGCTTTGTATAATTGGGGGTATCAAGTTTTTTTCTCTTCGAATACTTTGGAACAGATTGGGAGTTCGAGATACAAAGCCGATATTGATGCAGCACTGGATACTGCTAAAGTCATGATCGTTGTACTTTCCAAAGCAGAATACGCTTCGTCACATTGGGTACAGTATGAATGGGATAGCTTCTATAATGATTATCTTTCCGGTGTTCGAAGGGAAGCGAATTTGTTTACACTTACAACCAATTTGAATGTGCATGAGCTTCCTCGCACGCTCAGAAACGTACAAAACTTCGACTACAAGAAAGGTGTATCACATGTTTGCGAATATGTAAAAAATGCTATTCCAAAGCTAACTGAATCCCAGCAGCCTAAAGATTCGACTGTATCGGGTGAAAAGAGAATATCAATTATTACTGGGAAACAAGTTACACTTGAGGATATCACGCAGGCAGTCTACCTTGACACATTAGTTTATGATGATATATATCATGTTGATACAACTCAGTGCGAGGAATGGTTTGCTGTAAATCCTGATATCTATGTGATGGCGAAGGATGTAAAAACAAACCGTATTATTGCATACGTTAACATTTCTCCTGTAACCGATGAGTGTTACGAACGTATTAAGCAAGGCGATTTTATTGATACCGGTATAACGGCAGATATGATATTGAGTTATGACATGCCGTTCCCGTATAGCTTGTATTTTTCATCGATTGTAATACATCCAGACTATCAAAACACCGAAGTTTTTATGGAAATTTTTAATGCAATAGTTGATAAATTTATTTCGTTGGGCGAGCATGAGGTGTTTATTCGCAGAATGATTGCTGATGCAGTAACTAAAAATGGCGAAAAATTCTGTAGATTGTTCGGTATGACTAAATTAAAGGGCAGCAATCACGAATCATCGCTCTATGAGATTACTATGATTCCGCCTAAATTCAGAATCCTATCAAAAAAATCAAAGCAGCTGTATGATTATTATCAGAAAAAATATAATGATGCCCCATACTTGTTTATGGAGGATTAAGGATATATTATGGGAAAATATAAAACTTTAAATAACGAAAGATTTCCTGAACCCATAGGTGCTTATTCGAATGGTATTGTAATTCCTTTAGGCGATAAAGAAATGGTTGTCTTGACAGGACAAGTTTCACTGAATCCCGATGGTAGCGTAGCTTATCCGGATGATCCTGGCAAACAAACCGAATTTATATTTGAAAATATCAAGACTCTGCTAAACGAAGCAGGAGCAACAATCCAAGACATTGTTCGTGTCGTTATTTATGTTACGGATATGGATTACTTTAAGTGTGTTTCTCCTGTAAGAAATAAATACTTATGTGAGGCTAGACCCGTTAGCACGTTGGTGGAAGTTAGTAAATTATCTGTTGATGGTTGCAAAGTCGAAATCGAAGTAACCGCCATAAAATAGGGGAGGTAAGAATGCATAACGTTTTTATATCATATTCAACAAAAGATACTGATATTGCGGAAAGTGCCTGTAATGCATTAGAGAGTGCGGGGATAAAGTGCTGGATTGCTCCTAGAGATGAAATCGGTGGAAAAGGATATGCGGGAGTAATAGTCGAAGCTATCAAGAATAGCAAAGTATTGCTCTTGATTTCATCTTCTTCAATTATGGATTCCGAGCATGTTTTAAGTGAAGTAGCAATAGCTTTTGATGAGAAAAATATCATTTTGCCTTTTAAAATCGATGTTTCTCAATATAATGATAATTACAAGTATTATCTTAGCAGAAAACATTGGATTGATGCGTTCCCTGAACCACAAAAAAAGATCCATGAGCTAGTAGAAACCGTTGCTTACCTATTGGCGAATGAGAATATTTCATTCAATACTAAAGGTGACAAAGGACTTGTTGAAATTGCAGAGAAGAACAAGGCAGAATTCTTAAAACAAAACAAGGAAAAGAGATATTCTTCCTGTTTAAGTATTGAAAAAAACGATTATGCTGACCGTTATCATCGCTATGACCGGATTAAAAGAATTGATGTCCTCAACTCAACAACGGGTAATTATTCGAGCTATAGATGGCTTACAATAACCAATGTGAGCAACACCCCAACGAAATATATTTATCATCGAGAATGCGGCGAAACAAAGGCCCATTTTTCAAAATTGAGAGTGAAAGCTCGTCAGGATAGCATCAATGGATCTCCGCTTCAAGTTGAATCAATAATTGATATTCAACCCAACTTCATTCAGGTTTTCAAAATCCATTTTTTGAGGGAACTTGCTCCTGGTGAAACAATGAATGTATTCTATCGATTGGATTGGCCTGGGGAATTAATGGCATATTTTGAAGGTGAACTTAGTCAAAGCATTTCTTTGACAAGGTATTTGTGTGGTACGGGCGAGTTGACATTTGGAGTTCTTGACTGCGCTAATATGTTTGATTTTTCGTTACGTAAATTAAACAGCGACTTTTTTGAAGAGAGTTGTAAAGAGCAACCAACATTGTTTACCGTTGCTGATGAGCCTGAGTTCGCCAATATGCCCAACCAAAATTTAAGAGGAGCGTATTTCGTTATAAAAAACACAGACTCTGATCGTTTGTATCGGCTAATGTACAAATCAAACGTGGAAGAGGAGGATGATTTGTTTTGACCAATTCTAATTATGATAGCACCCCTAGTTTTTACAACAGTCAAGAAGTATTTGAAAAATACCTTGGTCAAACTAGTTATTATAAAGGTCTTCAAAATAATGTAATTAAACTTTGCAAATTGGCGAAAAGCAAAAAAATACTTGAATTAGGATCTGCAACCGGAGCAACTTCATTTGCCATTGCAAAAGCTGTTCCTGATGCTATGGTGATCGGCATAGATATGCGTAGTGATATTATTGCAGTGGCAGATGGTTTAAAAGAGAAGAATATCGGCCACGGATTAGGCAAAGCAGATTTGAGTGTGTTCGATGCAATCAATAAAGATGCACAAATAATATATTATTACCATAGAACTAAAGAGCGTGATGCCAAGGAAGTGATATTGCGTGAATTAGGGTTTAATGTCGAGATGGTTTCAGATACATGCCTCTACTTGTGATAACAGACTTAAAACCATCAAAGAGCTCTCGAAAATGAGCCAAAAATCTCCGCAAGTGGTCAAACATGTGGTCAAAGGCGAAAAAAGGGCTTGTTCAACCCTCAAAGCAGGGAAGAACAAACCCGTTATGTTTATTGCGAAAATACGAGATTTCACGAGGATTTGCGAGGAAATAAAAGAAATTCGGAGGTTCGTTATGAACCTCCGAACTGATCTGAGTGACAAGACTTGAACTTGCGGCCTCTACCACCCCAAAATTTCTACGCTATTCCTAATAAATATTTGCAAAGTAAGAAGATATCAGTGTTTAGGATAAGTTCTTTGTTTATTAATTCAGGAGTTGCGGTAACGGTGCTCTTGTAGTAGAGATTTACGTTAGTTGCGGTGTGATTAGTAGTGGTATAAAGGTCGTTGTTTACTTCTTCTTTAGTGTTTGCCTTTTTGATACCACCCGTTTCGTGGTCGGCAGTTACGATAATGGAATAATCGTCACCAAGGGAAGATAACTTTTGATCAACCGCCTTTATTGCACTATCGAAGTCGAGCATATTTTTCATCATGCCATAAACGTCGTTACTGTGCGAGCGTTTGTCGATTTTCGCACCTTCTATCATAAGGAAATAACCTTCGGGATGATTTTTTTCCATATAATCGATAGCGTAGGTTGCTAGTTGGGTTAGAGTAGGTATTTCGTCCGTGCCGTTTTCGTAGTTTACGTCATTGAATGCCGCTACGTATCTCTTATTATCTAATCCAAGGTCGCTATATTTTTCCGCCCAAGTCCAACCTTTCTCGGCGAATAGACCACTGTATACGGAAGAATAACTTCCCGCGCCAAGGAGTAAATCTAGTTGTGCGTCTTTTTGGCTAAGTAAGATTTCCGCACTGTTGCTTCTCGATTTTGCGTGAGCAGAGAAACCCGACGGGGTAGCGCCAGTTATTTCGTCTGAAGTAACGACTCCCGCACCGTATCTATCGGCTTTTGCCAATTCAGTTATTGATACGATAGGATTCTTGCCGTCTAGCGCGATTATTTCATTCTTAACCCTTTGTCCAGTAGCCATTGCCGTTGCCGCTGCGGCACTATCGGTAAGACCACTCAGTGAATTAGTATCAACTTTCGTTTTCGTAGTAAATCCCGAAAAATACATACTTTCACCATAGAACAATTCCGTATTATCTACGTGATTAGGTCCCATGCCGTCACCAATGAATAATATAACCTTCGACGTAGGCGCATTAGAGTGATCAACGGGGGTGTTGTCCTTATTATCGTCGGTATTTTCGTTGCAAGCAACGAACGCAAACACCGCGGATATAATCAATACAAAGGTGATAATTTTAAAAAATAACTTTTTCATATTGCGTTTCCTTATAAAGCGTTTTGATATCTATATCTTAACACAAAGTTAAAAAAAATTCAATCCCGAACGCAGTATTTTGACCTTGCTTATTTTTTAAATTGTGTTATACTTAATATTAGGAGAGACTATATGGAGCAAAACAAATTCTTAACGGTATTCGCAGTATATGATGACGAGACTCAAGCAATCTTGAAAGAATATCAAGATTCGGTAATCAATGCAACGTATTCAGGCACCCAAACAATGAATATACCATTCCACGTTACGCTAGGTAGTTTTCCGGTTGAATGTGAAAAAGAGTTAATAGATAGAATAAAACTCGCCTGCAACGAGAATTTTGAATTCGATATCAATCTTTCACGCGTAGGACACTTTAATAATAAGGTTCTATTCATTGAGCCCGAATATACCGAGCAGTTAATGAATTTACACGCGCTTTTTGATAACAACTATCCTTATGGCTTTCCCTATCACGCACACACCACTATTTTTTGCGGAGAAGAGCAACAAGTAATCAAAGCTAAAGCAATCCTTACCGAACTTTTTGAATCCCGCCAAGCAAAAATCGTAGGTATTCAAATGGGTGAGTTTTTCCCAACGCGCATGATAGTTGCAAGAGATTTACAAAAGCATTAATTTAGTGATTTGGGGACATACCTTTTAACGGTCACTTCACCTCGTAATCGCAACCCAATTTCCGACAAAAAAGTTAATTTTTTGCAGTGGTAATTCATTCATTTTAAAATACAATTAAGGAAAGGAAATTAAAATTAAATTACCAATTATTGGGAAGGGTTTTGATATGGCGGGGATCAAACAAAAATTAAAGAATTCGCTAGACGTTTTTACAAGTGCGATTGTCAAAGGCAGATGGATTTGCCTTGTGGTTTTTATCATTTTGACGATAGGTTGTGCATGCCTTATTCCATTGATAAAAGTTGAATACGACCTAACGGGACAAATGCCCAAAGAAAGTTATACCCACGATGCCTTAGAGATAATTAAGGAAGAATTCGACGATAAGGGTATGACCTACGTTTGCGTGGTGGACGTAACTAAACAACAAGCGGAAGAATTAAAAAGCGAAATTTCTTCGCTAAGCGGAGTAGCCACCGTAACGTATCTAAGTGATATGAATTACAAGAACGGTAAAGCACTATACACCGTCAACCTCACCGATTACGATAGTACCGAAGGAGCGTTCAATGCAATAGAAGGTATTATTAAACATCTTGAAGACACCGATAGAGAAGGTTATCTTATAGGACAATCCGCCTATTCGTATTTTATCAAGGCAGAAACCGAACAAAGCATTCTAAAAGTAGGCGTAGTAATAGTCGTACTCATTTTATTGATACTTTTCTTTACGTCTAAGACGTATTTCGAAGTGGTTATCATGCTTATTACTTTCGCTTGTGCCGTAGCAATTAATATGGGTACGAACGTACTCTTTAATGGGATAAGTTATCTTTCAAATCTCGTTTCACTAGTGTTGCAACTTGCTTTATCCCTTGATTATATGGTAATTCTTTTGCACCGCTATATGGAAGAAAGGGTAACCCAAGATACGATTTCAGCAGCCAAAACCGCGCTTTCCAAAGGTATGGTGGAGATATTCTCTAGCTCTCTTACTACCATTGCAGGACTAGGCTCACTTCTTCTTATGAGTATGCCTATCGGAGTAGAAATTGGTCTTGCACTAGGTAAGAGTATAATAGCAAGTCTACTTACCGTAGTGTTCTTCATGCCCGCACTTTTAGTGCTTTGCGATAAGCCTCTCATGAAGTCGAAACATAAGTCTTTCGTACCTAACGTAAAGAAGCCCGCGCGTGTAATATTAAAAGCGCGTAAAGTAATAGTACCCATATTCTTGGTGCTTGCCATTCTTTCTGCGGTAGGTCAAAGCCACAACGTATTTTCCTTTAATTACAATGGTGGCTCAATGATCGTAAGTTCTAGAGAACAAGTGCAGGACGAATTTGGAACACTCAATTCGTTAGTTGTCATTGTCCCCAAGGGTAACGCGGATAAAGAAAGAGAGCTCGCGAATTACGTATCTTCATTTGATAATATTGATTCCGTCAACGCGCTTTCTACAATAGAACTTGCCGACAATCTTTATCTTACCGACGAAATAGCAAAAGAAGATATGAGTAAGGTCATGGGCGCACTTGCAGGCGGACAAGATTTTAGCGCGTTCGAAACGTTTGCGACAGCCATATTTGACGGCTACTTAAAAGCGAATGAAATTACCGACGATAGTGCAAAAGTAAGAATAGTGGATTTATTAGAATACGTAGGTGAAGAATATGCCTTCTTGCTAGGTGACTACGCGGATATGCTAGATTTACTTACCTTCGCAAAGTCAAATTTAGAAAGCGAACGTTATTCACGACTTACTTTCAATATTTGTTCGTCGATAGAAGGGGAAGACACCTTTGCTTTCCTTGACGAAATAACAGCTAATCTAGGTAATTATTATGAAGAATTCTACATAGCGGGCGAGAGCGTCGCTTGCTACGATATGGCAAAATATTTCGACACCGACAATCTTATGGTGTGCCTATGTTCCATGTTCTTCGTTTTGATAATACTGCTATTAACTTTCAAGAACGTACTTTTACCCCTTGTACTCATTCTTGCAATTCAAGGTGGAATATGGATTAACTTCGCGTTTCCTTTCGTCACAAGCACTCCCGTAGCGTTCATAGGGTACCTAATAATAACCGCCGTTCAAATGGGCGCAACGATAGATTACGCAATAGTCTTAACCAACCGTTATCGCGAAATAAGACCTAACTTTTCCGATAGGTTTGAAGCAATGGCGGACGCTACGAATACCGTAATGCCGACGATACTTACTTCAGGAATTATCCTAACGGGCACGGGCTTTGCTCTAAGCATCCTTGCCGACGGCACCGTTGCCGCTATGGGTAGTCTATTAGGCGTAGGCGCACTAACTTCACTCTTAATAGTCATTTTCGTCCTTCCATCCCTACTTTTAGTCACCGAAAAAGCCGTCGATAAATGCGATTTTAACAAAATTTTCAAGAAAAAACAAAAACGCGTTTTAACCGAAATAGCCACAAAAACAGAACTAACAAATAAAGAAACAGATGATATAGACGTAGAATGAAATCAATAAAATTAGTTAATTAACATAAAAAACAAAAATGGGTATTGTGTAAAAAGCGATAATATGTTAACATAATGTTATTATGTTATAATAGTGTTGAGGATGCAAAAATGACTAATAACAAAACGCAAACAAACGGCAAATTACCCAACAATCAGCAAACAGGTGAAACGAACAAAAGTAAAGAAAAGCTTACCGCAAAAAAAATCGGCTTGAAGTCAACGTTGGTTTTTGATAACAAGCTCGCTTTGATTTCTTTTGCTAATGATAGCAATTCGGCAACAGAAAAAGGTTCTAACGTTGAATTTTTTACTAACGCAACGGGGGATATTGTGTATTCTGCCAATCCCGTATTGTTCAAAACTTCCGTAAATACTCAAGATGTAAAAATTACTTCTATCAAAAAACCTATTAATGGTGAAAAGGATAGGTCAATAGTAATGAGCAATCCCTTAGTTGGTGGGTTGAGAAAAGATTACGTCAATATAAAATCAGCTTTAGAGTACAAATATTTTGGCAAAATACATAACCATGACAATATTCACGTCCAAATAGCATACAACGTAGCCGATATAAAAAAGATATTAATTCCATACGTGGATCAAATTATTTACGTATGCTATAACTTGAATAGAAGACAAAAAGTTAAAAATAATTCAAGAAGAGCGGACGTGATAGGTACGCTATATTTCAAAAATGACTTAAAGACGTTCAAAATGGCAATGGATTCTAAAAATCCTGATACTGCACGCAGAATGTCGGTTGTTTTTGATGCTATAACTGAATTATTGAACAATCATTCGGTATATTCCTCATATTTTGGAGATCTATTCATGGTTCCAAAGCATGGAAAGAACGGAAAAGTTGACTATGATTCGGAGAATAATATAAACAATCACAATTTTAATATTTTTCGTTCTATTTCTATGGTGAGACAAGCGTGTGTTCACGACAAAGTCGCAGGTATAGTAGGCTCGCCGGAGCGTCTACTCTATGACTCGGATTTTACAAAGAGTCAATGTTTTGATTTGTATGATTTTATTGATAAGATTTGTGAAAAGCGTCTTAACGAAATAAACGAAGAGTTTTGTACGACTTCCGCCAATAACGTGTACGTCTTGAGCAAGTTATATCCGTTGTTAGAACTAAATGATATCATACAGTCGTACTACAAGTACGCTATTATCAAAGAAAATAATAATCTAGGCGTTAATTTGCGTTTACTTAGAGAAGTAATTTTGCAATCATATATGCAAGGAATACGCGACAAAGAGTATGATACTTATCGTAGTAAACTATATACTCTAATGGGTTACGTTTTATATTCACACTTAAAAGGTAGCGATACTCTTGCAGAAATGGTATCCGAATTGCGTTCTAATATATCGGAAGACAATCGTCTTAATATATACGCGAAATATGCCGAGATTATCTGGAAGGACGTTTCTGCGTTATTTGAAAGAATTGTTACTCTCGTTAGTACTGAGATGGCGAAAAAAGATGGTAATAATACGTCATTGACTGGTGTAAAAATCTCAACAGAACAAATAAGACAATGTATTAAGTCCAATTCAAGAATATCATATTTTGCGAAATTAATGCTACTACTTGGTAATTTCTTGAGCGGTAAAGAAATTAACGAGTTAATTTGTGGGTTCATCAATAAATTTGATGGTATCGCTGATTTATTATATAATGCAAAAAAGTGTGGTTACAATATTACGTTCTCTCAGGAATTCAAAGTTCTTGAAAAGGCTAGAGAAATAGCCAATGATTTACGTTTAATCAAGAACGTTATGCGTATGCGCAAAGAGCCTACGTCACATGATAAACAATTATTCGTTGATGCCGCTACCTTGTTGGGTATAAAAAGTCAAGTGCTTTCCGAAGAAGACGTGCAAGATAGCGTACTTACCGATCAAGAGCGCAAAGAATTTTTTGATAGATTGAAAAAGAATCCCACCAATCACCAAATACGTAATTTTATAAAGAATAACGTTATAAAATCGAAGTGGTTCTTCTACGTTGCTAGATATATGCGTCCCGAGACTTGCGCGTTACTAATGAAGAACAAAGCAATAGTAGACTTTGCAATAGGCGAGATCAACGATACTGCGATAGCCCGTTATTATAATGCAACCAAAGGCTTATCATTAACGGATACCAATATAGCTCTAGCAAGGAAAGACTTAGCAAAGATGCTCATCGAGTTTTCTATTGACGAAGTCATGACTTCTATAGAAAAATTGAACAAAAAAGACTATGCGTCGCAAGCAACGGATTCAGTAAAAGAAAAAAACAAAGCTTTAGTTACTTTGTACCTAACCGTTGCGTATCTGATAGTCAAGAATATGGTAAAGACAAATACCGTTTTTAGTATAGCTAACAGCTGTCTTGAACGCGATATTGGTTTGTTGTGTGAAACCAAAGACGACTTTTTGTCGTTAACTCGTCGATTCATAAGGAGAGACGAGCCTAACGTAAATAGATATACGGAGTTGCGTGCACAAATAAAGAATTCTTCAATGGATAAAGAAAAAAAGAAGATAGAATATAGTAAGTTAAAGCCTTACGAAAAATCTATGCACTTTGGCTTGCATAACTATTACTATATCCGTTCTAACTTGGAAGTCGCCGAAAAACTTCACGGTTTGCGTAACGTTAACAGTGAGCCCGTGTCCATTCATAAGTACTATCGCGATAACGTTGCACATCTTAACGTTGTTAATAAATTTCCTTATTACCTAAACGACGTTTCCAAAATAGAATCATATTTTGACGTGTATGCATATACAATGCAAAGAATGGTGCTAGAAGACGTATTAAAAGACGTCCAAGACGGTTATTTACGTGATTTTTGCCGACAAAATTTATCATTGTTAAAAGAACATGGTACTTACGTTAAGAATCTACTTTGGATACTAAACGTACCTTTCGCTTACAACGTAGCAAGATATAAGAATTTGAGCATCAAGAATCTATTTTATTCCGAAATAAGCAAAGAAAAAATAGGTACGCTTGCTTTAACTAATGAGCAAAACAAAGAGACCGCATTAGCAAGCAACGCATCTAACGATTTTGCCCCTACGATTGACGAAGAAGAACTAGTTTACGGATACAAAGTAGGGCAGAAGGTATGCATGACGTCCATAACGATAACCAATCGCAAAGGGTTAAAAGGTGTAATTCAGGGTACTGAGTACAAAATTAGCGTACCACCCGCCGAAGTAGAATCCGCAGGAAAAGTGTTAGAATATTATCTTGACAAAACCATAGAAGTTGAGTTAACGTCCTACAATAAGGGCGCACAGGCGTTTAGTTCTCAATTAATAGTTGACTAATTCTAACGTTTAGTTTATAATTTGAGGTACAACACTAGTGTAAAATAACACTAGTCTAAAACTTCGAGTACGCCTATTATCTTACCTTCGATGTACAACACTAGTGTAAAATAACACTAGTCTAAAACTGCTAGATTTCCTTTACGAGTAAGTTTTAGGTACAACACTAGTGTAAAATAACACTAGTCTAAAACTTTTTCTCTGCCTTTTAAGCATGTTGTAAAGTACAACACTAGTGTAAAATAACACTAGTCTAAAACGGATTCGAATCATCGGCTAAACAAGTACAAGTACAACACTAGTGTAAAATAACACTAGTCTAAAACTACTTTCATTAGGTACGAAACTTGGTATTGGTACAACACTAGTGTAAAATAACACTAGTCTAAAACACTAATTCTACCACTAACATAGTCATTGCAGTACAACACTAGTGTAAAATAACACTAGTGTTTGTTAGGTTTCACTCTTATATGGAAAATTTTCTTTCATCACTTTTCAAAGCAAATAAAAAGTGGTAGAATTGACGTAGAAAATAATTATCGCGTAGAGCTACGTTTGTATGGAGATTAATATGAGAAAGAATTTGAAAGCAAAAGCATATATTTATCCCTTGCCCGTGCTTATTATAGGTACGTATGACGAGAATGGTAATCCCGATGCAATGAATGCAGCGTGGGGTATGGTGAGCGACGTAAGCCAAGTTTCTATTTGCCTAAGCGCAGGGCATAAGACGGTTAAGAATTTACTTAAGACCAAAGAATTCACCGTTGCTATTGCCGACAAAGATAACGTGATTCCCGCCGACTACGTAGGTATCGTTTCTGCTAACGACGTACCCGACAAAATCAAGAATACCAAGTGGCACGTTACTAAGAGCAATACAATCAACGCGCCCATTTTTGAAGAACTTCCTTTGGTGTTAGAATGTAAATTAGTTAGCTACGATTTTGATAGCGAAATTTGCGTAGGAGAAGTGCTTAACGTGAGCGCGGACGAAAGTATTCTTGACGAAAATGGCGTGATAGATTTATCAAAATTCCAACCCATAGCATACGATTGCGGTACGCACGGTTACTACACATTAGGTAAACGAGTAGGTCACGCGTTTTTTGATGGTAAACAACTAAAACAATAACACAAACACTAAGTTTAGGAGTCCAAAATATAAAAATGAGTAGACCATACGTCATATTGCATATGCTTATATCTACCGATGGCAAAATCACCGGCGAGTACATGAACACCGAAGTAGGTGCTAGCCTTATTGAAGAATATTACCGCATCAATAGAGAGTATTCCGCCGATGCTTATGCCTGCGGAAGAATCACTATGGAAGGTAGTTTTACTCAAGGTGTTAAACCCGATTTAACTCCTTATCTAGGTGTTAAGATACCGCACGAAGATTACGTAGCAAAGACTAGTAATTATTACGCGGTAGCTATTGATCCACACGGAAGATTAGGTTGGTATGGCAGTGAAATTCTAGACGAAGATCCAGGCTACGACCAAGCGCATATAATAGAAATATTGACGGACGATATCAAAGACGAGTATCTCGCATTTTTGCAAGAAAAAGGCATATCGTACGTGTTTTGCGGAGAAGAAAAAATCGACGTCAATCTCGCTTGTGAGAAGTTATATAATTTATTTGGCATAAAAAAATTGATGCTCGAAGGCGGCGGGCTTACCGATTCATTATTCCTTAATGCCGACTGCATTGACGAGATGAGCCTAGTAGTCGTACCATTAGTTGACGGCAACAAAAACAGCATAGACCTTTTTGCAGGGGAGAATAAAGGCTTCAACCATTTCAAAATTAAGGATATAAGAACCCTTCCTAACGAAGGCCTATGGGTTATTTACGTTAAATAAACAACTAATAAATCGCATACAAAAATAGTTTTTGAATATCCTAATAGGGTATGAAAAAACTTTATTCTTGGCAAATTGGTGGTTTAGTATTTACGCTATTAATCGGTAGTCTTCTACACTTCTTGTACGATTGGACGAATAGTCCGGTAGTGGCAGTTTTTAGCGCGGTTAACGAATCGACTTGGGAACATCTAAAATTACTATTTTTCCCGACGTTTGTTTTCAGTGTGATAGAAAGTAAATTCTTGCTAAAATCCTATCCTAACTTTTGGCAAACGAAACTAATGGGTATTATGACGGGAATAGTACTTATTCCTGCCTTTTTTTATACCTATAACGGTGCTTTCGGAAAATCTCCCGATTGGTTAAATATTGTATTTTTCTTAATAGTAGTTGTTTTTGTTTTTTATCTAGAAACCAAAATTTTCAACAAAAAGCCAACTACGCGATTTAGACGGATATTTGCAATAATCTCATTATGTGTTATAGCAGTACTTTTCGGTATATTTACCTTTTTACCGCCTAAGTTACCATTATTTATCGACCCAATTACTAATACTTACGGAAGATGAATTGTCAAACTAAGTGCAACACTTAGCAAGATTTTCTTCAAATAAATCTACTGGTTTTTGAAAGTTTAATACTTTCTTTGGTCTGGCGTTAATTAACGCCAGATTCTTTTTTAGTGTTTTTTCACTAACTCTTTCGAGATTTTTACCTTTCGGATAAAATTCTCGCAGTAGTCCATATAAAAAACGGTGAGTTTGTTAGACTCACCGTTAGTTTTTAATGATTAGTATTGTTTTATACTGCGTAAGTAATCTCTATTGATTTTACGTAGAACGCTTTGCTAGACGATTGGCTAAATACGAAAGTAATTTCTCCGGTAAGGGCGGAATCAAGTTCAACAGTATAAGCGGTAGCAGTTGCGGTAAGAGTAATTACTTCACCAACTTGAGCGTCGCCTACGTAAATGCTCAAAGTACCGCCAATACCCGATGCGCCCGAAGCGTTAATTACGATTTCCGAAACGTTCGTAAAGGAAGTTGATTCGAGATTTAGGGTAGTGTAGGGTGCGTCAGCTTTGCCGAATTGTTGACCTTTGGTGCTGGTGTATCCCCAATATTCGCCGTCACCGGAAGCGGTCCATTCTACGTCGCCTAAAGCTACCGTTTCGTTTTCTCTGAATTGCTTAGCTTCGAAAGTGTACGAATAGGTGGTGATGGTAACCAATTGTGCCTTACAGTCGTCGCATTGACCTTCTTTGTTATAAGGAGTATGATCTTCTTTGACAGTAGCGCCACATTCACATTCAATAGTGTGTTGAGCCTCGTCAAAAGGAGTTACGTTTCTATCGAAAACGTGCTCGCTTACGGTATAAATATCGGTTTCTTCGTCATAAATGGAGTGATAACCATCGACAACCTTATTGGTATAAGAACTATCGTTGGTGTGGTTTGCAGGGTTGAATGTAACGAATTCACCGCCATAAACGTTTATTTTACCCCAAACACCTACTTCTTCAGCCTCGTTAATATCGAGCGTGTAGTAAACACCGAAATAATCAACTTCGGCTTCAACTTTGCCACCATAAATATTGATAACAGACTCGGTACGAGCATAAAGAGTGGTACAACCTGCGGATACGTATTCACCGCCATAGATGTTAACGGTAGCTCCGTCAAGGGCTGATATAATGCAAACACTGTCCGCTTCGTCGTTGTTTGCATACAATTTGCCTTCACCGGTAATCGTTAAAGTTGCGCCACGTACAATAAATACGTCGCATACCCAATATCCGGTAGTAGAAGATTGTTTGTTTGTATAACTAGAAACGTTATGGCCGTTGAGATTGATAGCAACGTCCTTGTCAATATCTATGGAGCCGTTTGATAAAACTATATCGTCGGTTAGTACAACGTCGTATCCTGCGGTAAGTACGGTTACTAAATCACTTTCCGTCGCAATTTCCAAAGGTTCGGTAGAGTCTACGTCAGCAAAGTCCTCTTCAGAGCAGTAGCAAGTGGTTTTGATTTTTAATTCGTTATCTACTATTACGTATACGGGATTTTCGAATTCGTGAGCAATTTTTGCTATAGGTTCAGTTTTTGTGTGGGTACCATTGTGATTACACGTGTAAGTCATTACGCCTTCAGTGGTGCAAGTAGCTGAATCGGTAACTGTACCGTTGTCCCAATCGTGCGCATCTGCGTCAATAGGGGTGGTTACGTCTTCGATAACGTTGCCGTTTTGTTCAGCATCGTAACAATTATAACAAGAAGAGCAAGCCCAATATGCTACGTTACCGCTTGCAGAACAGGTCGCATCAACTGCTTCGTGATAGGTGCTAGTATGTTGTGCAAACGCGCCAAATTCAAAGGTGCTATCACCTTTTGCGCCACAGGAGCAAGAATAGAAATACGTAGCCTTGCTTGTGCAAGTAGCGCTCGTGTCAATATAATCGGTAGTTGCTACGGTTTGGTCATAAACGTGTAAAGCCGTTTCACCATATTGACCGCCACAAGAAGAACAGATAGCCTTGTCGGTGCAAGTAGCCGTTCCGCCCGCGCAGTTAACTATTTCTTCGTGTGCACTGTTAGTGGAACATACTCTTTTATGTGTGCCGTTGCCTAAAGAAGTCCATTCTCCATAGCTGTGACCAACGGCAGGAATAGGGGTGCCGTTTTGTATTTCGGTACAACCTTCGCGAGTACAACTAGAAGTGCCCGTGTATCCTTTTTCGGTGCAAGTAGGTGCAATGTAACTACCGGGTTCAACTTGAAAGTCGTGTCCGAGTGCAGGAATTACGTTGTCGCGTTCTTGATAGCATACGGAACATCTTTGATGAACGCTTCCTTCGGTTGTACAAGTAGGTTCTAGCGTTACTTCTTGGTCTTCCCATACGCAAGTACCTTCTTCGCAAGCGCGTTCAGAACAAGCAACGAGTGCAACGCCAACGATAAGTACGCATATTAAAGTGAGTGTCAAAATTAACGAGCGCTTAATCATATTATTCTCCTTGTAAGTTAGATAAACGTAGGTTGTCGAGTTCATAGCTTCGGCGAACGTGTGTTAACTTCGCGTGGGCTAACTATAAGATTTACTAATATCTAATATTAGTATAACAATATTTGAGTTCGTTTGCAACTGCAAGTTCGATATTAAAATAAAAAAATTACGCAAATTTTGCAAATTTGCCCGATTTTAGTTCGATTTTTTTGTAGGTATACTGCTCGTCTTGAGGCCTTAGCAACGTTTCTTAAGAGATATTTGCGAAAAAAACTTGTAAAAGCGCGTCGTTCGTGCTATATTTGAATAAATGGATAGTCAATGATTTGACTGCAAAAAGGTTAATGACAATGAGTAACGAAATTAAAAAAAGAAGCCGAGCTAACGACGATTGGGACAATGGAATGACCGTTGCGCCAATGAATGGTGACGAACTTCCCGCATATCGTAGACGCGCGTATGATAATAGAGAGAATAAGCGCACAAGGCGTGTAAAAAGCGACGTTACGCGTAAAGAACAAAACGCTATGATACGCGCTATGTTTGCCGTTATGCTACCTAGACTTTTGGTGGTTCTATTAGGCTTTGGCTTCGTAGGTATTTTACTTTGGTTATGGCTTTCGTAAAAGGGAGCCTTTTTGATTATATAGGGTAATGTATTTTAGTTGTAGGTATATTTACAAATACGATTTTCCAATTATTAAGGAGTGATTATGTTTAAAAGTATAGGCGACGGATATCAACCGCTTGCGGAATGGATTAGCGCATGGTTAAATAGTGATGTGAATTTGAGCTTACCTATATTTTTTGAACGCGGTTGTTCTTATAGTGAAGTGCCCGTGAATAGAACGGTAGCGAACGATCTTTATAGAGAACTTATCTTAAAAGGGCAGTGGGATATACTTAACTGCTATGCCGATTTTTTAGTCAATGAAAAGGAGTTATGCCGTGGCGTAGTGCGAACCTTAATGGGAAAATCGTTAACCATTTTAGGCTATCGCAGACAGACTTACGATCCTAGTTTAGATTGGGGAATGTTTACCGAGCGCAATTTGAATAAAAACGTGTTTGGGGAACATGTTTACATGTTTGAGCACTCCAAATCCGCAAATTTTGTTAACGAGAACGCAAAAACTAACGCTAAAGCACGAGCTCTATATTTCAAGGGTAAGCTAGCTAAGAAGGATAGGAAAAAAGAAAAGATTTTGCTAAAATCAGCAACCTTAGGATATATCCCTGCGTTCAGTGAATTAGCATTTACCTATGAAGGGATGGGCGATACTAGCGAATGCATAAAGTGGCACGAAGAAGGCGCGAAGTATGGGTTGCAAGAAAGTTGCACGTACCTCGCTTCTCTTAACGCAGGTACGGAAAAAGAGTATGAATATCTCAAAATTTGTTATCAAAATTACGGCACGTATCCCTCTAATTTGTTACAACTCGCTAACGTTATCGAGCGTGGCTTATACGAAGTAAAGTCTACGTATACTGAATCACGCATTGAAAAAGAAACTATTTTGTTTGATAGCCTTGCGCGTGTTATTCTCGAATGGTCGGAATTGGATTCAGACAAAGCCGAAGAAGTCAACGAAGCGCGCCTAAAATTAGCTCGTCTTATTTTGGAGAAAAAAATAGACCTTGATGGAGTGTTGGCAATTATTTTGATAGAAATTGCAAAGCTTAACAAGGTTGTTATAGACGATAGATTAAAAGACCTTGTCGAAAAATATCGTCTAGAAGAAGTTCAAAAAATTAGGAATAGACTAACTGATAAAATGAAAAACAGCTTATCAACTCTTAGTTGCGAAAAGAATGCACGTGTAGAGCGAGATAAGGCGTTTAGGGCACCGATAATTGAAGCGCAGCGTAGAGAGCGAGAAGAAAAAGAGCGTAAAGAAAGGGAACGCAAAGAAAGAGAACTTCAAGAGTTTATTCTCGAAGCAAAGAAAGACGGAGATCGTTTTCGCGAAGAAAAGCGACTTAGTTGGGCGCGCCCATTGGATCTTGGCACTGTTGCCGAGTACACCAAGTTAAAAGGTGAAACCGAAGTTAAACATCAGAAGGCAGTTGAGTTATATCAAGAGGCACTTGATAGCAACGGGGAAGAAGAAACAATCAATGCGTTAAAAATAGCGGGCGAAGCGGGACATCCGCGCGCAGTGATAGAGCTTAGCAAGTATTACCACGGATATGATGAAAGCATAGCGGAATATTGGCTAGAAAAGTGTGCTAAGCAAGGTAACCTTAGCCGAGCAATTAATTCTAAATGGAAGTGGACTATAAGTAGTGTTATTAGATACGCTAATTCTAGTAACAAAGATATTAAAGATAAAGCATTCGAAGCTCTTGCAAAATTAAAAGTGAAGGATATAACCGCGGAAGAAGAAAAAGGGTTAAAAACATTAGCGAATAGCGGAAATCTTATTGCAATAAAGGCGTATTGTAAGCATATAAAAGATAAGAACGAAAGCGAATGGCTAGATTGCGTATATTTAGGCGCAAATATGGGTGACGACGAGTGCGTTAATAGCATTATTGATTTTTGCGGTGCTATTGCTAACGATTGCGAAGGTAGATACGTTGCGCTTTTGAAAAATGATAAGGTAAAAAATAATAACCGCGTTCAATACGCGTGGTACAAAGCGTATTCTGACGAAGTGTTGGCTAAGAAGTTCGGCGTAAACGTAGATAAGAAAAAAGCGTTCGAAATTCTTAAACTTTTGTCTAGCAAAAAGCTTGATGCTGATTTAAAAAAAATGGTATACTTGGACCTTGCTCGTTGTTACGAATTTGGTATAGGTACCGACGTTCAAATATATTTTGCTTCGAAACACTATCGTGGATACGACGACAAAAAAGCCGACGTTTTGTTAAAGCAATTCGAAGAAAGACAAGAAAAAGAAATACGCGAGCGCAAAGCAATTAAACTAATGGAGAAATATCCGTGTATCCAGCTTAATAATTTGCAAAAAACGCACCCATTTTGGGCGAATAATATAATTGAAAAATACAAAACCACTGCACCTGAAAAGCTTGAAGAAAACCTAAAAGCGCGCGACGAATATTTACGCTTTGGATTTACTTTTACCGAATTATACGAGAGCGACGGCACGTTCAAAGAATACCAAGCAAGGGGCGCATATTTACGCAAAAAAGCAGAATTAGAAGCAGAAAGAAACCGTATCGAACGCGAAAGACAAGAAAAAATCAAACGCGAAAACGAAGAAAGAACTAAGCAAGAAAGACTAGAGCGCGAGAGAAAAGAGCGTGAAATGCTAACCACTATTAGAACGGCTTCTACCACACCAGGAACAAATTTAACCGCGAAAACTGTATCCACGGCTACAAATAACAAAGCAAATGAAAATACTGCGCTTAGCAAAGTAAGAACTAAATACGGCTATAAAAGCGATGGACTATATACCGACCATCTAGAATATTTTTTCCGTATGTGTCAAGACAAATCAACGATAGGAGAGTTCTATAGAATACATACTGACAAAGAAGCGGTAGGTAGACTTCTTAGAGTGCCGGCTGAATGTATTTTAGACAAGTACGAGTTTGCCGAAAAAATCTCACAAAAGGTAGAAAAATTAGTCGGTTGTTTTCCTAGTGTTGACGTTAGGAATATAGTTACGGGACATGAATATCATAAGTATCTAGAACGCGATTTTGCAGGGCTTCCCGTATATGGTGGAGCGATCAACGTAGAAGTAAGTTTTCTTCAAGATATACGTTATTCTTCAGCAATTGCACTACCTAAGTCGGGTGATCTTTTTTATGAAGAATACCAAAAATTCAACAATCATGAAATTTCGAAATGGGTAGATTTTAACGAATATTCTCGTGAAAGCGGACTACAGCGCGAGCTTTACGATATGACGCAAAGCGAAGTATCTAGTGGAAAAACTGCAGCACGCAAAATTACGCGCGCTATAGCCAAAGAAATGCTAAAATTTTATAAGGTAATAGATCTAACCTATATTGGTACAACCAAGGGTTTGAAAAAATACGGTAGATACGTACCGCTTATTCCCACCAAAGTAAACGTTACCTTCAATTTTTGGGGTAATGACTAACGTTTAATGAACGTAAAAAAATAGCTCTTTCCTAAAATCAAAAATTAGGAAAGAGCTTTTTTATAGTTTTGTTAATAATATGACTACTCGGTTTTTTCTAAGAATTTATACCAAGTATAGTCGGAAGTCATTATCATTGTAGAACTTCCACCGTAAGATGACGGGCTATCAATGACGTATTCCGTGTCGTCAATAGCGAAAGTTATAGCTCCATCGTCTTCCGTAACTTCGTTAATAACGTGTTCGGTGCCGTCAATAGTAACGACAAGACTATTTTCGGTAACCACCACTACGCAACTAGAATCGTCGCTCGTCCAAGTGCCTACAAAATCTGCGGGGATAGAAACGGTTGTAGATATAGTTAAGTCAAGGTCTATGGTATCTACTTCATAGATATTAAGGGTAGAACTATCTTCATTATAGGTGAGATAGTAGGTTTTTGCATTGTAGGTAAATACGAATACGTTTACGCCGTCGAATTCTGCCGATACTGACGAGTAGTCTTCGTCACCGATTTTTATGCTTACGTTGCCGTCTTTATCAATTTTTACAGAATAAAGAACGTCGTTTTCCGTTCCTTCCCAAGTGCCCACCATAGTTTGCGGTACAACGGTAGGTTGAACTTCGAATAGGTTATACATTAGATCATGATTGTCGTATAACATTAGCATAGCGTTGCCGTAAGCATTTACGTAATATAATAAGTATCTAGTGTATGGTGATTCTTCCATCTCGAATTGATATCCGTATTCGCCAAAGGTAAACGCAACGTTTTCATCGTTAATAGTAATAGTGGTATCCGTAATAATAACGGTGTATTCTTTGCCGATAGATTGCCAGGTTCCTAGGTAATTAGAGTTGAGTGATTCTACGCGGTTAAGTACGAAGTTAGCATCTTCGGTACCTACGAGTAGTTTGTCCTTGTTGATTTCACCACCGAATCCAACGAATTGAATTAAGTATTCACTTTCTTCGTTAAGCACACCGCTAAATCCGCTATTTGCACTGTAAGAATTAATTTGATATTCAACACCGTTTACAGTTATGGAAGAATAGGTGATTAACACTTTAATAAGGTCGTCGTCCGACACGTACGTACCTACGTAGTCTGCAGGAATTTCTATTCCAGTATCAGTACTAATCAACTCAGGGTAGAAGAGCACGTACGAGCCGTCTTCATATATTACCATAGCGTCAAGATATTTTTTGCCTTCTTCTTCGCCGTAATAAATAAGGTTAATCGTATTGCCGTTTTGTTCAACGATAAGCCCTTCTGATTCCGTATACGATACTACGTCTGCAAGTTCGTCGTTGTATCTAACTACGTAAGTTTGGATAGAGAATTTATGCGTAGTATCGGTCTCTTCATCGTAAAAACTCCACACGCCGTGCAAATTAGAAGGAATAGATATTGCGTTATCTTCAATAGAAGTAAGAGTGTAAAAGATATCAAAATCGTTACTTATGAGAAGTTGCTTACTGCTTAGTTTTTTTACGTAAACTTCTTGTTCGTTCCATAGTCCAGTAAACGTTGCCGTTTCGGTATCGTAAGAAAGAATTTCTATCTCTACACCATCTAGCAAGAAACCTGATTCATCAACGTTGCAAAAATGTCCGTTTGTATCCCTATATTGACCTATAAAGGAGTCCAAAACGCTACTTTTTGTTGCATTTTCAAAATTCAAACCTAATGATTCATCACTAAATTCAGTCGTAAAATCATAGGTAAGAGTAACTTCTTCGGTGATGCCGTAAGTAGCGTAAGTGAATTTAATTTGACATAATTTTTCTTCGCTAATTATGATTTCCATATTGGTAGCATATGCGTAATAAGTTTTTTCATTAGCACCTTCACCGACAAAAGGAGCTACTGCTGCAGCCATATTATTATCGCGTAGAGTATATGAGCCGTTACCATTATATTGGAATATTTCTACCGTAAATGCTCTAAAAGAAGCTTGCAATGCGCTTATATTTTCGACGTCAACGGGATCGTATATTACTACCTCGTTAGCTGAAGCATTATAATCAAAGGGATATACGTAGCCGTTTAACACCTTATAGCCGTTTTCTTCGCCAGAATATGCGTTATATACCATATCGCTCGATATGTATTTTTTATAATCAGTATCGCCGTAACCAGGGCGAGTTTCTCCACCCTCGGGTTCAACGTAACCAACTTCGTGACCTTGATGTCTTATAACGTAAGAACTTGCGTTTTCTGCAAAAATAAGAGCGTTCTCTAATGCAGCGTGATCTGCTGTTCTTTCCCAAGGTTGCAAGCGAGAAGGATCAACCGTAGCCGTGCCACGTTCGGATATTGACAATTCGTAGGTGGATACGTAAGTGTCACTTTCGTACCCCGTGTCGATTTCGTTTGTGGTGATTTTAATTTTCGTAGCTTCGTTTTCTTCTACGTAGACAAGGAATTCTTTTATTGATTCGTTCCAACCAGTGAGGGCGCTTGCCGCAGACTTTGCTTTGGAAGCATCTGCTAGTTCATATATACCGTCGGCATAGTAGGTTAGGTCACTTGCTGACAACAAGTCGAATGGATTGTAGTATTCGTCAAAAAGATTATCCGATGCGATTTTATTTATAGTGTTCTCAATGGTGTGTGTTATTAACACTAATTTTCTATTTTCTTTCCCGTATACGTCATCATAGAATATCTCCCCAGTAGTAGGATCGGATTCTACTTGATTGATTGAATCTACACCAAATACAGTTTTAATGTGAATAATGTTGTCATATTCTTCACCGTCCGAATAATCATAGGTATAGTCGCCTTCAAATATTGCGCGACCTTTTAGGGTGTTATAAATAGCATCCGGCATATTTTCTTTCTTAAAAACAACAGCAACGTTTACGTCGCCGTCAAGAACGAAGGTATATTTGTTGTCAACTAGTTGACAAGTCGTACCGTTTACAGTAAAACTATCGACAACGTAACGTTCTCTAGGATTTACAGTTACAGTTAAGCTTTCACCTTTTACGTAGCTGTCACCATTAGGCGCACTTAAGGCGACATTGCCGAGCGCAGTATCGTACTCGAGATTGACAGTGATTGGCTGTATAGCTTCGGGAATTAGGGCAAATTCAACTTTTATATCAACGTTACCTTCTACAATAAGCTCATATTCGTTGTTTTCTAGTGTGACGTCAATGTTGTTAACGGTGAATTTACTTACGGTGTAGCCACTCTTAGGAATAACAACAATTTTTGCTAATTCACCTTTTTTATAGCTTAACGCAGGTATATCAACAGTGCCTTGTTCTGCATCGAAATCCACGGTCACGTTAAAGGCTTCTTCTTCGCACGCTATTGCGGAAAGAGCAATGATAACGAGTAAAAAAACTAGCAGTAGCTTGGTGAATCTATTAGACATAATCTTTCTCCTTTATCTAACGTAGTCGAATGTTCACGTAATACGAAAACGTGTTACTTTATATCATACTCTAACCAAAAATATTTGTAAAGTGTCGCATATACGAAAAATGTTCTAATTCCCAATAAAAAATAAAAATGTGAATGCATGTGTTTTCTAAAATAACAACAAAAATTGGTATGAATGTACGTATGATTTATGTTTGTTTTCAGAACTTATATAACTTTAGCGTGCCAAAAGTAGAAGTTCGTTGTGTGTAGAAAAAGACAATCTAGACTAGAATAGTCATATCGATTTAATACGAAAACAGATAAAATATCTCAAAAATTGCAAAAAAATAAGTTTAAAAAAAATTTTTTTCACCGACAAAAAAAATTTTAAATTGTAATTTTAATGTATCCTATAAGGGAAAATCTCTTGCAAACGAGCGCGAACCTTGCTATAATATATTTCTATAATTATAACTGTGCGTGCGTATGTGCGAGTATGAATCACTTGGGCAAACGACGCAGTCAAATGTAATAATCGTGCGTGTTGAATTGTTACGCGCCGGAGGTTCGGATGAATAAGAGAGTAGAAAAACGAAGCACAGGCATATTGCCGATAGTATTGGTTGCAGTGATAGCGCTTTTTATAGTTATCAATTTGTTATCGACGGGTGGAGAATCCGTTGGCAGCACTAGTAACGTAAATAGTAAGCCACAAGGAAACAGTTTGAAAGAAATTGATACGCTAGACGTAGATTCCTTGCGTTCGCAGTATTTTGATGCTGATTTCGTTCAAGAGAACGTGGCTAAATTCGACGGTGAGCGTTGGGTAATAGTTGAACTAGGTGGAAGTAATTTGTACGATGCGTATTTGAGCAAAGATTACGGCATAAGTTTTTCTGAATATCTTGACACCACGGATGGACAAAGAGCAAAACAAAAAATTACTACTAGTCATGAGAGTTTTTTAAATAAACTTAGTGAACAAAACGTGGATTTTCAATTCAAATATTCATACTCTACGATAAATAACGGTGTTGCGCTTAAAGTTAACGCCGAAGGTTATAGCGCTATAAGTTCAATGAGTGAAGTAAAAGGCGTTTATTTTTCAGAGTCATATTCCGAGCCCAAAGTTGCAGTGAGCAACAACGCTAACGTTTATACAACGGGTATTTATAACTCCGCAGATCTCGACTACAAGGGAGAGGGAATGGTTGTAGCCGTTCTTGATACCGGTCTTGACTATTCTCATGAAGCATTTACTAATATGCCCGTTAATCCTGCATGGGACAAAGAATACGTCGCAGAAAGAATGCAAGAAAGCACTCGTTTTAATGCGAAGGCTACTGCGGATGACGTTTATTACAATGCAAAAGTGCCTTACGCATACGACTATGCAGATGACGATCCCGACGTTTATCCGTCTTACTCAACACACGGAACGCACGTAGCCGGTATCGTTGGTGGCAAGAGTTCTTACGTAGTTAACAAAGAGACGGACGAGACTTTCATTGGCGTAGCACCCGAAGCACAATTGGTTATTTGCAAAGTATTCACCGATAATTTAGATAGCGAAGGATTAGGCGGTGCTGATACTATCGACATAATTGCAGCAGTTAGCGACTGTGTAGAACTTGGCGTTGACGTAATCAACATGAGCCTTGGTTCTAGCGCAGGTTTTGCAGACGAGAAGAGCGACGTCATGATTAACGAAGTGTACGAAAGAGTTAGAGCTGCTGGTATCAGCCTAGTTTGTGCTGCAAGTAACGATTATTCTTCGGGCTTTGGTGGCGGCAACGGTACTAATCTAGCAACCGATCCTGATAGTGGTACCGTAGGTTCTCCTTCTACTTATGCTGCAGCTTTGTCGGTAGCGTCTATTAATGGACAAATGTCAAGCTACGTTATGGCTAACGACGATGAGAATCAAGTAGCATTCATTACCGAAGCATCGGACGAAAACGGTAACGAATACGATTTTATAGATCTTCTTTACAAACAAACAGGCAAACCTCTTACTGAGAATTTGAGATTCAAATACGTCGTAATAGGCGGTGTAGGCCGTACGACTAACTATACGAGTCAAGCAAAGAGAGAACTTAACGATAAGACTGGTTATGATGGCACGATAGCATTGGTAAAACGTGGAGATACCACCTTTGCTGAAAAAGTTCAAAATGCTATGGACAACGGTGCGGACGCTTGTATCATTTATAACAACGTATCCGCAACTATTAGGATGTCGCTAGGTGAAGTAGACGATCCTATACCTACTTGTTCAATTACGATGGATGCCGGCAAGGTATTCGTTGATAATGCGGTAAGAAGCACTGGTGTAATCAACGTAAGCAACAGCTACAAGGCAGGTCCTTTTATGTCTGACTTCTCAAGCTGGGGACCTATGCCCGATTTACAACTTAAA
The DNA here is from genome assembly GCA_045535785.1 of Clostridia bacterium. Taxonomy (GTDB): domain Bacteria; phylum Bacillota; class Clostridia; order Christensenellales; family DTU072; genus CAG-1782. The sequence continues at coordinate 31,292 of JAZSMH010000007.1, read as the reverse complement.
CCCGAAATTAGTGCACACGGTGGAGAAATAACTAGTGCTGTTCCCGGTGGATACGACGTATACAGTGGTACAAGTATGGCTGCACCCAATATGGCAGGTGCTATTGCATTGTTGCGTCAATATTTGAAAGAGGCTAATCCGTCGCTTACCGGTATTGCGCTTAACGCTCGTATAAACCAGGTACTAATGAGTACCGCGACTATTGCACTTAACGAAGAGGGTAATCCTTATTCTCCTCGTAAACAAGGCGCAGGACTTGCCGGTATAGCGGATGCAATCAATACAGAAAGTTATATTACAGTAAAGGATAAGGATGGTAACGTAAAAGATAGAACTAAGTTAGAACTTTTTGATGATAAGCAAAGAGTGGGAATTTATGAATTAGAATTCGTTATCAACAATATCTCTGGCAATGCAGAAACATATTCACCCAATACTTACGTAATGACAGAGACTCTTGCATCCGATAACAAAACGGTTGCTGAAAAAGCTTATATGCTTAATGACAGTTCCATCGTTTATTACGTTAACGGCACGGCTACTACGGGAACGATAACGGTTCCCGCATCGTCATCGGTTAGCGTTAAGGTCGTAATCACTCTTGGAGATAAAGGCCGTCAATATATAGAGAAGAGCTTCACTAACGGTATGTATGTAGAAGGCTTCGTATCGTTAGTTGCAACGGGTACGACGAAGGTTACTATCGGTTTACCTTATTTAGCGTTTTACGGTGATTGGAACGATGCACCTCTATTTGATTACAGCGAGTACGAAATTGCAGAAAGCGAAATGGATACAGGTATACCGGAAGAAGATAAATTAAAAGCAAGCGCAGTAGCAACTAAGGCGTTGGGACTCTATTACGATGACAAATATATTCTTTCGCTCGGTTCGTACGTGTACACGATGGCAGAAGAAGACGTACAAATTTATCCAGACACCGAGAAGTCGGCAGTTTCTATATTTGATACCGTAGGACAAAGAACTATTTACGAACTATATATGGTATATGCAGGACTATTGCGTGGCGCTGCATACATGGATATCGTAATCACCGAATCTTTGAGCGGTGACGTCATATATTACGAGCGTCAAGAGAATATAAGCAAAGCGTATGCTGCTGGTGGCAGTAATCGCGGTGCAATCATTATGCTCGAAATAAAACCTGAGGAATGGAATTTAAATAACAATACTTCCTACAACGTCAGCCTAAAAGGTGAGCTCGATTATGAGGGTGGAGAAAATCCTGATAGAAACACTTTCGAGTTCAAGTTTACTATCGACTACGAAGCACCTCAAATTTTAGATTATAGAATTAGATACGAAACTTATACGGAGAATAAGAAAGAAAAATACCGCATTTTCATGGATGTAGACGTATTTGATAATCAATACGTTATGGACGTTATGCCGTGCTACGTAAAATACGCAAAGGGCGAGAACGTGCTTACGCTTCTTACCGAGTATCCCATTCCCGTATACGGAGAAAAAGGAACGGCTAGCACTATATCTTTTGAAATAACTGACGTTTATGAAGATTACGTTAAGACAGGTCAATTCTATTTGGCTGTAGAAGACTACGCGATGAATCAAACTTCTTACGTTGTAGATATAGGCTCGGCTATTGAATTCCCCGAAAGTGTAACTATTGATTTAGACAACGATAAGATAGTTGACACGGAAGAAACGAAAAAGAATACGGACGCAGACAAAACGCCTTATAGTATTTATGAATTAACTCTTGCACCTAACGAATTATACAAACCTATCGTTAGCGTTGCTCCCAATACTACTTACAAACAATCTCTAAATTGGTACGTTGTTGAAGGTAGCGAGTACGTTATCGCTGAAAAACAAGAGTTATTTGCGGTCAAGGAAGGTAAAGCCACAGTTCAACTATGTAACGGTACGGGCGATTCAAAGATGATTTACGCACAAATTGACGTTACCGTTACGGGTGAAGAGATTGATATTCCTGATCCGGAAAAAATAACGATTTTACCTGTTGAAAATAACTCGTACTATATCGTTAACCTCGATAGCTCTGATGCATCGTTAGAACTTAACCCAAATCAAGTGGTAAAATTCCGCGCTTCAGTCACTCCGTGGTACTTCAAGGACGTAGAATTTACTTGGACTACTAGCAACGAAAATATAGTTAAAGTAGATTCTGTAGGCACGGTAACCGCAGTAGCTAAAGGTACCGCTTACGTTAACGTTAAGGCGGAAGGCTACAGCCGTTTGTCGAAGAGTATTAGGGTTATAGTCGGTGAAGATTTCCGCGTAGTAAGTTACACGCTATACGATTACTATGGTGGCGAGATTTGCGAAATTCCCGAAGACTTAAACATTATGTTCTTAGATGAAGATTGCTTCAAATATAACACTACGGTTAAGAAAATAGTATTCCCCTCGACCTTAACGGAAATACCTAAATTTGCATTTGAAGGCTGTTCTAACCTTGAAGAAATCGTTGTACCTAGCCAATGTATCGTAATAGGCGAAAGTGCGTTCGAAAACTGTAAAAAGCTCAAAAAAATCACATTCCAAAAATTCGTTGACAGCGACAAAGTTGTTCACGAAGACTACTACGGCGCAATTACGATTGCAAAGAAAGCGTTTAAGAATTGTGAACAATTAAGCGAGATAGTTAACCAATATAGATTGACGACCGTTCTTGATAATGCGTTCGAGGGTTGCAAATCTTTACAAAGTATAGACCTTACGTGTTTGAGAGTTACAGGCTCTAACGTTTTCCGTAATTGTACGGCGCTTTCTACCGTTATCACAGGAGAAAACACTAACGTAGGTAAGCAAATGTTCTTTGGTTGTACCGCGCTTAAATCATTCACTTATTACGGAAAGTACCTCAACGAAGGCGCGTTTAACGGATGTACCCAACTATCTAATTTTGTATTTGAACCTGCCGTACCGTTTGAAGGTATAGCAAGGTATGCTTTAGCTAATACCGCAGTGTCGGCAATTATTCTACCCAGCGGTAATTATTCAATAGGTGAAAATGCGTTTGCAAGTTGTACGTCTTTACGTAGCGTTACCTTATCAAACGGTGCAGTTATTGACTTTGGGAACACCACGCCTTTTGGCGGTTGTAGCCAATTTGGCAAGTTTGTCGTAAACGAAGATAACGCTAATTATGCCGTTGATAGTGGCGTTCTATATAATAAGGAAAAGACTGTTCTTATATCGGTACCTTATGCGAAGAGTGAAATCAACGTGCTTTCTACTGTTAAAGAGATAGCAAACGCGGCTTTCGCTGGTATTCAAGCTATCAAAAATCTTGATTTGACGGGTGTGGAAAAGATAGGTAATTATGCTTTTGCTAATTCTGGTATCGTATCCATAGTATTACCTGACGTTACGGAATTACCCATCGGTGTTTTTGCAGGTTGTACCAAACTTACGACTATCGAAGGACTAGATAACGTGGTAACCGTCAGAGCTTACGCATTGCAAGGCTGTACTGCATTGAAGAACGTTATTCTTCCTAGTGCGAAATATCTAGAGACTAACGCTTTCCAAAAGAGTGGGCTTACTTCGGTGTCTGCTCCTGTTGTTGAATACGTGGGAGATAATGCTTTTGAGTCAACCAAGTTAGTAGAAATTGAATTAGAAGCAGCAACTCAAATTGGAGAAAGAGCTTTTGCTAGTATTGCTACGCTCACGTCCGTAAGCCTTGGTGAAGTTACCGTCATGGGTAAAAACGTATTTAATAATACGCCTAAACTTGCAAACGTTGCTTTTGCCGACGGCACAACGGTAATAGGAGATTATGCTTTCTATGCGGAAACCGAACGTACAGCTTTAGTGAACGTTACTTTACCTAACACTATTACGAGAATAGGCGAATTTGCATTTGCTAATGCAACGGGAATTACTACGATTAATCTTTCTTCGGTTACCGATATAGGTGATTATGCGTTCATATATGCAAAGAACCTATCGTCAGTAGATCTATCTTCAGTGGTTAACGTGGGAGAAGGGGCCTTTGTCGGTACCGCGATTGAATCAGCTACGTTAACTAACGCCGTCAGTATAGGCGCGCACGCATTCTTAGACAGCGCACTTACCGAAGTAATTTTGACCAAGGTAGAATATATGGGCGACTACGCGTTTACAGGAACGCAACTTACAACCGTTACTATACCCGATACTTTTGACAGTCGTGATTACGATTACGTTTGGAATGAATATGACGAAAAAGGTAGAGTTTCTAAGGTAAGAACAAGGAAAGAACCTAGCTTGGGCGTTGGCGTATTCAGTGACATATCTACTTTAACGAGTATTAATGTATCAGAAAACAACGAAGATTTCTTATCCATTGACGGTGTATTGTATTCTAGAGTAACGGATGGATACGTTCTTGAACAATATCCGACGGCAAAGGCTGGAGATGCTTATACGGTAATGGATGGTACCATACAAATAAGGGATAGTGCATTTGAGTATGTGACCGTTCTTAAGAAGATTGTATTCCCATATACGGTTAAATCGATTGGAAGTTATGCATTTTACGGTAGCTCCGTAACGGACTATACGTTCAATAGCGTACAAGCACCTGCATTGCTATCGTCGTACGTAGATTGTAACGAATTTGATTACGATGATATCATGTATTCAGTATTCAGCGAAGAGGTTCTAGGTAGCTCGGTATTCTATGCTAACTTCTATGATTACGTAGCAAAGAGAGTATATTCCGATATGTTTAACCCTGAATATTACGTATCTCCTAGCTTTGGTCTAACTTTAACTATTCCTAAAAATGGTAAAGGCTACGATACGGTTATTTGGACGTGTTTCTTTGAAACAATCAACAAAACTGAAGAAATTCTTCCCGACGATTATACGCATGAAGCGATTGCGCTTATCAACAATATTAGCAACGTAATGACGATAGAGCAAATCAATTCCGCTACGTCGGTAGATGAATTGAATGCAGTTTCTACAGCGGTATTTAACGCAAGAAAAGCATATAACAAAATTACTACGGCAGAACAATTAGATCTAGCAAAAGATGCGTATGAAGTTTTGATTGCTAACGAAAAGGCACTTCGCGATAAGAAGGCGGCATTGGGATTCCCTGTTGCATTGAAAGAACTACAATTAGCATCTATTCCTACTAAGATAAGATACGTTGCTGGCGAAAGCTTCGATACCACGGGTATGGTAATTAAGGCTATCTATGAAGACCATTCCGAAGTATTTATTACCGATTATACATTAGACAAAACCGTACTTAGCGTGAATGACGAATACGTTACCGTTTCTTACGTAGATAGAGGAGTTACGTATAGCGTGAAGGTAATGGTTAACGTAGCAGAAGATCCCAACGCACCGAGCGAAGAAGAGCCCAGTATTCAACCTGGCGACGGTGACGTAAAAGAAGACAACGATAATGACAATGTGGTAATTATCGCAGTTTGCGCATCTGTTGGTGGCGCACTACTTATTGTTGCCGCAGTTGTTGTAATCGTGTTATTAAAGAAAAAGAAATGCGCTCAACGTGCAAAAAACAACGATAACGTAGACGGTAATCAAAATAACGTGTAAACGTTCTAACAAACAAACATTATAGGTGAAAAAGTGAAAAAATATCTAAAATTAACGATTATAATAGTTGCTCTAGCTATGCTGTGTACGGCATTAGTTGCTTGTAGTGACGGTGAAAAAGAGATTAAATACGATTATTTGGTTACTTTTAAGTACAACGTAGGTAATATTGACGCTAAGTGCGAAGACCAATTTTTGGGAGTAAAGAAAGATTCTCCTATAGGAATTCAACCCGGATATTCTGACAGCTTCAAGTTGGCAGAAATTACTGGTTACTACATTGAAGGCTGGTATACGCCTAAATTAGACGCAGATGGTAATCCTATAGTCGATAGTGAAACGAACAAAGTAGAACTTGACGAAAAATGGGATTTTGAAGGTGAGAAAAAAGTTAATAGTAACGTTACGTTATACGCCAATATATTGAAAAAACCCGTACTATCGTTTATAGATAGGAAAGACGGCTCCGTAATTAACACCATGAGCGAAACACCTGGTACCGTTCGTAGACAACCGTCCGAAACAACGGCACCTCAAAAAGAAGGTTCCACATTTTACGGTTATTATTATGCTAATGCAACGGGCGACGAGATATTCTCTTGGCCTTATACGTTTGGTGCCGAAGACGACGAGGTTTACGTCGAATTCATTGAAGGTAATTGGATTATAGCAAGAGACGTTAAGACCTTCAATACGGGAATAAGCAACAACCTTAACGTATATTTGGACGTAGATCTTGATTTTGCTGGACAAAAATGGAACAATCGTAGTTTTAACGGTACGCTTAACGGTAACGGCCATACAATATCTGGGATAACCCTTGATATGGAGGGTAATAGATTCGAAAATTCTGGATTTGGCTTGTTCAATACACTTAGAGAAAAGGCAAACGTTTATGACCTCAACGTAGAAGCGAACCTATCGTTCAAGGCAATGATACAAGGAACTTATACCGTAGGATTCTTTGCTTGGGAGGTTGAAGAGGGCGCAAAAATCAATAACGTTAAGGTAAGCGGTACCCTTTCTTATGATATAACAAAAAGTCCGGTTACGGAAATACAACAATTCATAGGTATTAACGGAGCAAGCTCCGAAGATATCACCAACTGTGATTACAGTGGTGTTACGTTGATAAATTTAGCAGACAACTCACAAGATGAGTAAAGAAGGAGGCACAATGAAGAAGGTAAAAAATTTATTCGCAGTAATCCTTACTTGTATCCTTATTTCTTCAGTAGCAATTGCACTTATAGCATGTGAAGAGGAAGAAGGCGGTTCGGCTTACGATACGGAAACACGTCCGTTTTCGATGAGTATATCCACTCCCGACGGCGTTTTTAATCCATTTTTCTCTACTTCAGCATACGACTCTACTATAGTTGGACAAACCCAAATTGGTATGCTTAGTACTGATGAAAAGGGTAACATCGTATGTGGAGAGAACGAACCTACCGTTGCAAAAGACTATACCGTAACGGAATCTGATGCAGGTGATTATACGACGTACGAATTTCTTATCAAGAATGGTATCAAATTCTCGGACGGAGTAGACTTAACTATAAAAGACGTATTATTCAACTTATACGTATATCTAGATCCTGCATACACTGGTTCAGCAACTATTTATTCTACCGACATCGTAGGCTTGAAGAATTATAGAATGCAAAGACAAGGCGCAGTTTCTGATACTTCAGCATTCGAAGAAAGCTTCATTAGTGAGGCTAATATTCGTATTCAAGACCTAATTGATTACGTTACGTTAGTAGGTAAGGGCGCGAGCGCAGACGAAAAGCCTGCCGATAGATGGACTGATGCGCAAAAAACTGATATGAACGCTGACTACGAGTTCGTAGCTAAGACTTTTAAGGAAGAGCTTAATTCCGACTGGAATTCGATTGATAAAGAATCTTACGAAGATTGGCAATTTACCGAAGTATGGCATATTTTCTTGTATAATGACGGCGGAAGAACGGAACTTTTGCTCGAAAATCCCGAGAAACCTGGATATCCTTATAAGGATGAAGAAGGTAACTACAGACTAGATACTGCCGAAGCTAACAGAATCTATGAGGAAGAAATAACTCCTTATATTGAAGCTAACCCCACTCTTTCAAGAGAAGAAGCTATCAAGAATTTCTGCATAGAATCTGTATACGATAGCTATTTCCCCGAAACGAAAGTTCAAAACACCAATTATGAGCTTTTCACCCAAGTTGTTAAATATTGGGTTACCGCTACCACAGTTTTAGATAGATTTACAGCAGAAGCAAAGAGCGACTATTTTGCATCCTCTGACAAAGTTGTTCCTAATATTAGCGGTATCACGACCAAGAAGGTAACTTCTTTTAACGGTAAAGATCTTAACGCTGAATACGACGTGCTTTCTATCAAGATTAACGACGTTGATCCCAAAGCTATCTATAACTTTGCATTCACCGTTTCTCCCATGCACTATTATTCAAGTACTAATTGGTATGGTAAGAACTATATCGAAGCGTTCAATGGTGTAGATGAATTCGGTTTAGAATTTGGTAAAATAGAATTCATGAACGAAGTAATTAACGCTCCTTCAAAAGTAGGTTTACCCGTAGGCGCAGGCCCCTATAAGGCAAGCAACGCTACCGGTGGTAAGGTTACTGGTGACAATTTCTTCAACAACAACATGATTTATTACGAACGCAATACTTATTTCGAAACCGTAGGTGAAGAATTAAACAATGCAAAAATCAAATATCTTCGCTATAAGGTAGTTGAATCTGATCAAATCATTAACGCATTAACTAACGGAGATATCGACTTCGGCGATCCTTCTGCTACGCAAGAAAATATTGCAGCCGTTGATAGCGCTAATTTAGGTCACGTAGAAATATCTACAAGCGGTTACGGTTACGTAGGTATCAATCCTAGATTCGTTCCTAACATCACCGTAAGACGTGCTATCATGAAGGCGATGAACACGAGTTCTATCACTCAAAACTATTACAAAGGTGGATTAGCTGAAATAATCTATCGTCCGATGTCTAAAACGTCTTGGGCGTATCCCGATGAAGTTAACGAACCCTATAAGAATACTACCTTGGGTATCGACTATGCATACGATAGCACTGGTTACGAAATCAAAGCAATGCTTGAAGCAGAAGGTTATGAATTGGTAGACGGTGTATATCAAAAGAACATAAAAGGCTTTGGTCTTGATAGATTAAGCGGAAACAACTATAAGTTCACTATCGCAGGCGGATCTACCGACCACCCTGCGTACACAATGTTCTTGAGAGCACAAGAAATACTCAATAGTGTAGGTTTTGACGTAAAGGTTGTTACTTCTCAAACCGCATTGAGCGATCTATCCGCAGGTAAGCTTGCAATTTGGGCTGCTGCATGGTCATCTACCATCGATCCCGATATGTATCAAGTATATCATATTGATTCACAAGCAAGTTCAACCAGCAACTGGGGATATAAGCAAATTAAAGCAGGTAAGGATACCGAAGCTTACGAAGAAGAATATGCGATTATTACCGACTTGTCCGAGCTTATCGATCAGGGTAGAGAAACTACCGATCCCGACGAAAGAAAGGAAATATACGCTAGAGCACTCGATAAGATTATGGAACTTGCAGTAGAAATGCCCACCTACCAAAGAAAAGATATGTCGGCTTTCAATAAGAACGTTCTCGACGAAAGTTCTATGACTCCTCCCGAAAAACAATCTCCCTACAATGGATTATTATCACGTATTTGGGAAGTAACCTACAAATAAAAACAAAAACAAAAGAAATTAACTTTGCCTAGTGGGAACACGTTATCCCACTAGGGAAGAATGATAAGGCAGGTATATATAATGGATATGCTAAAATATATCGCCAAAAGATTGCTGTTATCAGTTGTTATACTGATGGGCGTATCGGTAATCATTTATTCGCTAGCGCGTATGATGCCTACCGATTTCGTCGATAACCAGTATTCTTCGGCAGTAGCGCAAGGCACTATGCGCCAAGAAGACGTAGACCGTATTAAGGAATTATACGGACTATCTATGCCCGATGCTTATTTAACGTTAAAAATAGGCGATAACAGTAGTTTTGAAGGTAAAGAATTTACAAAGAACACAAAAGAAGATACCTATAACGTAGATATTACGCTAGGTGTAATGACTTATCAACAATGGTACGTCGGTTCTTACGACGGTAGCAACAATACTCGTGTTCTAGTCAACGAAGACGGCACTTTTAAAATTTGTAAAGTAGAATCAAAGGGTGCTGTAACCGATGAAGAAATGGGTGAAGACGCTATGATTACCCTTGACGAAGTATTGACACCTGTAGAAAGTGGAACTTACGTAGTTGAAGATATTCCTAACGATACTACTACAATAAGGAAGATAATACTTACTTTATCTAATGGTACTCAAGTAGATATACAAGTTAGCTACAAAATAGCTACGTTTTGGAATAAAGCGGGCGCTGTGCTAGCTGGATATTTTAATTGGCTAGGCAATATGTTCAAAGGCGATTTAGGAATGAGCTTTAAGTACAAGAAGCCTGTATCCGACGTTATTGTTCAAAACATGGGTATATCTTTTGCAATAGCATTCATTGCTACTATATTGCAATTCGTTATTGCAATACCCTTGGGAATAAAAGCTGCTGTTAATCAATACGGCGTTATCGACTACACGGTTACCGTATTCGCAATGATCGGTATAAGCTTGCCGACCTTCTTCTTGGCAGCGTTAGTTATTAGAGTATTTGCAGTTGAATTAGGTTGGTTCGAGGTAGGCGGTATAGCCTCGGCGTCGTTACCAGTCGATGCAAGCTGGATAGTAAGAATGGGCGATACGCTGTGGCATATGGTATTACCTATGTTTGTTCTCGTAGTGTTATCAATAGGTTCACTAATGCGTTATACAAGAACCAATACGCTAGAAGCGCTTAATGCTGACTACGTTCGTACGGCAAGAGCAAAAGGCTTGAGTGAAAGAACGGTTATTTACAAACACGCATTCAGAAACACAATGATACCGCTAGTTACCATGATGGCTGGTATTTTACCAAGTTTGTTCGGTGGAGCAATGATTACCGAAACGGTATTTAGCATACCTGGTATAGGAAAATTAGCATACGATGCGTTAATCGTAGCAGACATCCCATTTATTATGGGATACAATATGTTTATCGCGATATTGACGGTAGTAGGAACGCTACTTAGCGACCTAATGTACGCAGTCGTAGATCCGCGTGTCAAGTTAGCGTAAGGAGGGAATTATGGAAGAACAAAAGAAATTAACCATTACCGACGAAAGCGTTAACGAGAATAAGGCAGGTGTTACCGAAGCGGAAGAAGAATTAAGCCTTGAAGAGGTTACTGGTAGAACGCTAAGTCCCGGTCGCTTGGTACTCAAGAGATTTTTCCGTAGCAAGCTTTCTATGACGGGATTAATTATATTGCTTATACTATTCTTATTCTCATTCGTAGGTCCTCTTTTTGACTTTTTACCATTTGTTTGGGGTGAAAAAGAAGCTGACGAAAGCCGTACTGTAAAAGAAGAATATAGCACAGAGGTATCGGCACCTACGTACGGTGACGAACCCGTATACATAGTTACTTATTCAGAACCAAGTAACTATCTAAAACCCTCCGACGTGCATTGGCTAGGCACCGATGATAAAGGTTTCGACGTATTCTCAAGACTTATGTACGGTGGTAGAATATCTCTTACCGTAGGTTTTGTTGTAGTTATTCTAGAAACCATTATTGGTATAATTCTAGGTGGAATAGCTGGATACTTTGGTAAATGGATAGACCAAGTTATAATGAGAGTGGTAGATATATTTAACTGTGTACCTACAATGCCGATGTTGATGATAGTTGGTGTTGCTCTTGATGCTCAAGACGTAGCTGGTCCTACCAAGCTTTATACAATGATGGCCATGCTTACGTTATTTGGATGGGCAGGCACCGCGCGTCTAGTTAGAGGACAAATCCTTTCACTTAGAGAGCAAGATTTTATGATAAGCGCGGAGGCAAGTGGATTACCCATTACAAGGAAAATATTCAAGCATCTTATTCCTAACGTTATGCCACAACTCATTGTGTCTATGACGCTCGGACTAGGTGGAATAATTCTAACGGAAGCTACGTTGGGATATCTAGGAATAGGTCTTCCTGCCGAATATGCTACGTGGGGAAATATGATTAACGCAGCTGCCAATAATACGGCGTTAAGACTTTATCCTAATTTGTGGATATCACCGGGTATTTGTATCGTGCTCGCAGTACTTGCGTTTAACTTCGTAGGCGACGGACTTCGTGATGCGTTCGATCCGAAGGCAAGGAGGTAGACAATGGCAAAGAATACTGATACGAAGAATCAACATTATATAACCGCAAAAGAATCAAGGGATATTGCGAAGGAAAACACTCGCACTATTCGTGCGTTGCAAAAAAAGCGCGCTTCTTATAAGCGTGAAGATTATCTTACGCAAATGAGAGATGAAAAGAACGTTGTGGAGTTTGAAGATCTACATACGTATTTCTTCACAGACAACGGTGTAGTGAAAGCAGTTAACGGTGTTTCTTTTGATATTCCGCAAGGTTCAACCGTAGGCGTAGTAGGCGAATCTGGTTGTGGTAAGTCCGTTACCAGTCTCTCGTTAATGCAACTTGTTCAAGGCCCTATGGGACAAATAGTAAGCGGTAGCATTCGTTTTCGTTCAACCGTAAGGAAAGCGGTAGGTACGGAACCTCTTATGGTACAACAACGCGATGAAAACGGCAATTTAGTGACCGACGAAAACGGTGAGCCAGTAATGGTACAAGCCCTTAACAAGCGTGGTAAACCTAGATACAAAAAAGTGTTCGAAGAACACGAAGAAACCTACGACGTTGCAAAAATGCCTATATCCGAGATGTCTAGCATAAGAGGAAGAGAAATTGCTATGATCTTCCAAGAACCTATGACTAGTTTAAATCCCGTATTTACTATTGGTAAACAACTCGATGAGGTAACGCTATTGCACGTAGACGGCGCGGACAAAGAAATGGCAAAAGAGAAGAGTATAGAAATGCTAAAATTAGTTGGTATTGCTATGCCCGAGCACGTATATAAGTCCTATCCTCACCAATTATCGGGAGGCATGCGCCAACGTGTTATGATAGCAATGGCACTTTGCTGTAACCCAAAGTTAATTATAGCGGACGAACCCACGACGGCACTAGACGTAACTATTCAGGCACAAATACTCGACCTTCTACGCGACGTTAAGGACAAAATAAGCGGTAGCATTATGCTTATTACCCACGACCTAGGCGTTATTGCAGAAATGGTTGACTACGTTGTAGTTATGTACGCAGGTAGGGTAGTAGAAAAGGGTACGGTACAGGAGATTTTTAAGAATCCTTTGCATCCTTATACTATCGGTTTACAAAAGAGTAAACCCGTAGTCGGTAAGAAAGTAGATAGACTTTATAGTATACCTGGTAACGTGCCTAATCCTATAAATATGTTGTCAACGTGTTACTTTAAAGATAGATGTAGTCAGAAGTGTGAAAAATGCAATCAAGATTATCCCGAAATGATACAAGTATCACCCACGCATTTCGTAGCATGTCACCTTCTTGATAAGGATGACTACAAGGAGTAAACAATGAAGGAAAAAATAACTGATTTTGTAAATAAAGTGAAAGAAAAAATTATACCTAAAAAAGAAACCAATGGTTTGGTTATAAATGACGGCATAATAACCTCTGTTACCCCTGAAGAAAAGGCAATCATCTCAAACGGTGACAACGAATATCTACTACGCGTCAATAACTTAAAGGAATATTTCCCCATTAAAAAGAGTTTTGACAAGAAGAAGACCGTTTATCTAAAAGCTGTTGACGGCGTTGACTTAAAATTAAAACAAGGCAAAACCGTAGGTATAGTTGGTGAATCGGGCTGCGGAAAGACCACTCTAGGCCGTACCATTCTTCGTCTTTACGAACCTACAGATGGAGAAATTATTTTCGACGGTCAACATATAGAGAAACTTAAAGGCGAACAATTAAGAAAACTTCGTCCTAATTTTCAAATGATATTCCAAGATCCGTATTCTTCACTATCACCTAGACTTACGGTAGGTGAAATAGTAGGAGAAGCGGTTAAGGTACATAAAATCGTTCCCAAGAGCGATTATAAGGACTATATCGTTGACATTATGAAGAAGTGTGGACTACAACCTCACTACTTCGAACGTTTTCCGCACGAATTTTCAGGTGGTCAAAGACAACGTATCTGTATTGCAAAGGCGCTTGCGTTAAAACCCAAACTAGTTATTTGTGACGAACCCGTTTCTGCATTAGACGTATCTATACAAGCGCAAGTAATTAACCTATTTAAGGATTTGCAAGATTCCGATAACCTAGCGTATATATTCATTTCGCACGACTTGTCGGTAGTAGAGCATATATCCGATGAAGTAGGCGTTATGTATTTAGGCAACATGGTTGAATACGGCAAGAAGGAAGACCTTTTCTCTAATCCTATGCATCCATATACGCAAGCATTATTCTCGGCGGTACCTATACCCGATCCCGATACGAAAATTAAACGTATCATACTAGAAGGTGATATTCCTTCACCCGCTAATCCGCCTAAAGGATGTAAATTCCATACTAGATGTAGCAAATGCATGGACGTATGTAAAGAAATCGAACCTAAATTCAAAGATTATGGCAACGGACATTGCGTTGCTTGTCACTTGTTTAATCAAGACTAAAAATAAACCGAAAAAGCAGTTCGGAGGTATTTATGAAAAGGACTATTATGAAGAAATTAAGTACAGTATTGATGGTTGTTATTTGCATCGCGCTTATGACGTCGTTAGTACTTACCGCATGCGAAAAAGAAGAAGGGGACACAACCTTTAACGTTACGTATAAGTACAATAACGGCGCAGCGGACGTTGTTAACGAAGTATTGAAGGATGCGTGTGCAGTTCAACCTAATTCACCCACAAAAGACGGCTTTGTATTTAAGTTTTGGGCTAAATCAGGCGAAACTACCGCGTATGATTTTACAACGCCCGTTACTGCAGACTTAGTACTAGAAGCAGTTTGGGAAGAAGTAGAAGAACCTAGCGACGATCCTACCGACAAACCTAGCGACGAACCTACTGATAAGCCCGAAGAACCCGCTACCGTGCGTATTCGTTGGGATAACGGCGATTGCGTAACTTACGTTTTTGACGGAGCTACTCCCCGTAACGTAAAAGTTGGCGACACCATTAAATTCAAGGCTGTTGTTTCTCCCTATTACGTAGGCGAGCCTACTTTTATGGCAGGTAACAAAGAGATAGAACTAGGTGAAGACGGATATTATTCTTTCGTAGTAGAAGCTGCGGTCACCGTTACCGTTGATAACGTAGATTTAGATACTACTCCTATTACTGGTGAAGGTACGGAAGAAGATCCTTTTATCATTAAGACTCCTTCTAACTTGAAGACCATAACAGAGTCTATCAACGCAGGTGAATACGATTATTACGATGCGTACATTAAGTTAGACGCGGATTTAGATATGAAAGGTGAGAAGATTCAACCTATCGGTGGTGAATACACCTATTTCCAAGGCGAATTTAACGGAAATGGTCATACTATTAGCAATTTTGTACTCGATTACAGAAGTGGTGTAGTAGGATTTTTCGGTTATATTGCTGAAGGCGGCGTTGTAAAGAATTTGAACGTTAACACCGATATCGTTGTAGAAACGTCTAGCGAACTCAATTATATCGTAGGTGGTATCGTTGGTTACACCATTAGCGGTGACATAATCAACTGTAACTACACCGGTACGATAAAGATTATCAACAGTTTAGATTCCGATACGTACGTAATCTACGTAGGTGGTATCTGTGGATTCGTACAAGGATATTCTACCGATTATACCGGTACTATTTCTTACTGTACCGTTAACGGAGATATTATCGGAGCAGGCGATCAACCTCTTTACACCGTAGGTGGAATCGCAGGTGCAACTTTAGGATCATCCGATTCTTCTTCCGCATACGTATATAACTCCGCTTATAACGGCACTATCAGTGGTAAAATCACGATGGCAGGCGGAATAGTTGGCTTCATGAGAGAAAAGAGCTCAGTTGCTAACTGCTATTCTACGGGTTCTATCAGTGCTAACAACACCAAAGAAGTTGCTAGTGCAGGTGGTATTTCTGGTGCAACCTATAACGAAACCGCTATTACTTATAGCTATTCTACTGCAAAAGTTGACGTAAAAGGTGTTAGCACCGATTACGTAAGAGATAATATTGCCGGTATCAATTATGAAAGTGGTTACAATACTATAGATTCTCGCCAAGGCGCAATAGTTGGTTCTTACTATGCAGAAGACGGCAAGGTAACGGAAGGAGAAGTTACTTACGATCTTACCAAACTTGCAGACGTAGTATCCTTATTAGGTTGGTACGAAAGTGAATGGAAAGTAGTTGACGACAAAATCGTACCCTACGAAGAAGGTTCTTACGAAATGTCTATAGCAGTTCGTTTTGATTTTGGCACGGATATCACCATGATGGGTGTTGACGGCGAAGATCTTACTCAAAGCTATGACGACGTAACTATCGAAGGCTACTATGCACCTATCTATTGGATATATGATGGTAGCGGAATGAACAACTTCACCGCAGACAATGGTGAAATATCTTACGGATACTTCTTTGATAGTGAACGCACTCAAAGAATACCTTCCGCTATGCTACTTACACAAGATATGACCGTTTACGTAGGTTTTGCCGATTATTCAAACATTGCAGGCGAATATCACGCAGTTATTGGAGAATTCGAAGCACAACTTGTCTTTGACGATAATGGAAAAATGACTATGTTATCCGACGGTATCGTTGCAGACTACGTTTACGTATATAACGGAAAAGATTTGTTAATTAGAGACGGCTACTTTGCTTATCTATATTATGAAGAACAAGATGGTTATTCGTTCATAACTGATTATTACGCAGAAAAAGACGGCGACAACCTTGTTATTTATGATAATTTATTCTTCAGCAAAGAAGAAAACTTTGAAATAACCGCATACATTAAGAACAATGCTATGGGCAAGTGGTACGCTTCCGATGATAGCGTGTATACTTTCTTTGCAGACGGAACTGGTTCAATCAGCGACGGAACCGAATTTACTTATGCTTGTACCGAACGTACCGTAACCATAAATATGGGTAACGATACTATATTTGCTAGCATTTCAGAAGATTATCAAACTATGCAAAGTGGCGATTTCGTTATTTCTGTTACTAGATTTGATGAATTCTGCGGTACTTGGGAATCCGATTATAATAGAAAATTCACCGTAACGTTCGACGGTAAAGGTAACGCTACTTATAAGGATAGCACTTATTCATACGTAATCGAAGACGGAGTTCTTTCTTTCGAGAACGTAACCGCACAATTCGATGAAAGCGGATTATTGATATTCAACGAAAATGGTACCGAGACGGTAATGGGTAAAGAAGGAAGCTTTATTGGCTTCTGGGAAGAAACCGCTCTTGAATATTGGATGATGCTTTATGGTATTGGTAAAGACGGTTACGGCTACGGCTACGACAGCAACGGCGTTGACTTTACTTATTTTGCAGAAGAAATAGACGGTGACATGATGGTTAACATGTACTATGGCACTACGCTATACGGCATGTTCAACATTGCTACGGGTGACGATGGTTCAGAACTCATAATGTTGGCTGTATATACCTATGAATCGGGTGCCTTAGTAGACGATTACAACATGTGCTACTACGATCCTTACGAAGGTACTTGGAACGCATCTAACGGTATGACGTTAGAATTCAACGGCTTAGGCGCTTACGATATCAATATGGAATGGTCCAGGGGCGTTTGGGTTGCAGAAGGTTACGTTACCATTTACGATGCAGAAGGCAATAGCGAAAGCGTACGTTACTATTACGATAAAGCTACCGTTAGTGCAAAATTCACGTATAAAGACGTAGAATATACCGCTACCTTTAATGGTGACAGTATTACCGTTAACGGAGTAGAATACATGTTACCTGACGAAACTTGTTACTACGATTATCAAACAGAAGATATGATTTTAACCTTCAATGGTAAGAGTAACGTTGGACTTGGTAAAGCAACGCTTACTATAGACGGAGTAGAAACAGTATATGATTACAATTTAGCAGAAGACGGTCTTAACTTAGTTGCTACTTTAAGCAAAGAATCTCTTGCAGTTTATACAGTTACTTTCACCGAAGATGGTCAAGTAATTATTAGTGGCAATGGTTTAGAAGACGTAGAACTTGGTCTATATCACGTACTAGTTGGCAAAGAATACGTTCTTTCGGAAGATAGTATCATTAAGATTGACGGTATTTTAAATATTGCAGGCGAAGGTAAGGGTATTTTAGGTACTATGGACGTAGAAATCTATTATATCGATCCTACCTACGTAGCAATTTATTATGGAACTGAATTCCTATATTATCTCGGATACCTTGACGAAAACAATGCAGTAATTATGGACGAAATGTTCCAAGTTATTACCGTAGTTTCCGTTACCGACGGACTTGCTGGCGAATATAAGGCTGCAGACGGAACAACTCTTACTCTTGATGGTAACAGCTTAGGCGCTGAATATATCTATCCTACGGCAATTATTACCGTCACCGAAGAGTTCGAAGGTGAAACCGAAGAAGTAGAGTACACCTACGTTTATATGCAAGAAGAAGGCGTATTTTATATCTACGAACTCGATAGATCGGGAGAAGAAGACGTTTTAGTAAAGGTATATGCAATGTATTTTGAAGAAACCGAAGGCGCAGTTGCATACACGTCAGAAGAAGAAATCACCGTTTATTTGGTAGAAGTTACTGATTAATGGAGAAAAAAATGAGAAAAAAATTATTAGTTATTATAATGGTACTACTCGTCGCAATAACGGCAACTATGGTAGTTGCTTGCGACGAAGATAAACCAACTACAGTTACCGTTACGTTTGCGGGTGAGAGCGTGTCAATTCAACCCCAAACGGTAAAAAGTGGTAGCGTAATTATTGAACCCATGAACCCCGTTCGTGAAGGTTATACTTTTGAATGTTGGTTAAAAGCAGACGGAACGACATTTGATTTTAGTTTACCCGTGACTGAAAATTTAACGTTAACGGCTAAATGGGAGGAAGTTGTTCCCGATACGCCCGACAACCCCGATACGCCCGACAACCCCGATACCCCAGACACTCCCGATGAGCCCGATAAGCCCGTTGTACCGACGGAAGACGGAACGGCAGAACATCCCTATATTATAGATACCGCGGAAGAACTCGTTGATTTTGCAGATAGGGTTAATCATCCCGAAGAAGAAGGTAACGAAACTTATTACAAATCCCACTTCAAACTTGGCGCAGATATCGACATGAGTGGAGTTTCTTACGTTTCGGCAGGTCAAGTAGTAGTACTTAACGAAGGTGAAGAAAATGAAGAAACCATTTATGGTTTTTCGGGTAATTTTAACGGAAACGGTCACAAAATAAGCAACCTTTCGCTTATGAAGAACTTACGTTCATCTATATACTACGTAGGTTTCTTTGGTGTAACCGATAGAGCTAATATTTATGATTTAACGTTAGAAGACATTTATTACGAAATAGAAGCAGGCGCAGACAACACTAATATTGGTGCTTATTACGGCGGATTAGTTGGCTATGCAAGTCTAACTAACTTTACGAATATAAAAGTTACCGGTATTATGGAAACTCGTCTTTTACCTAACAATCCCGCTTATATTGGTGGTATTGCCGGTGCATGGGAAATTAACGATAGTGAAGTTGCTTACATAGGTTATGCAGAAAATTGCTACGTTGATATTGAAACCAAAATCGGTGAATACGACGATGGTGAAAAATGTTATTTAGGCGAAGTTATTAACGGTGGATTATTCGGATACGTATCGAATTACAACGGCGCGGTTGCAATCGTTAATTCCGTTGCTAACGGAAAAGTTTACGGTGGAAAATGGGTTGGCGGTATCGCTGCATACCTAAGCTCTTCTTACGTAAGTATCATTAACTGCGTAAATCACGCTAACGTAACCGCTACCGCTACTAGTGGTGCAACTTACGTTGGTGGTATCGTAGGTTATTCTTATGGTGACAACACCATTATGGATAGTTATTCAACGGGTAGAATAAAGGGCGTTAGAGCAAGTTCTACTTCTACGTATAAGACTTACGTAGGTGGTATTGCGGGATTTGCAACGGAAGATGATTATGAACTTTATTATACCGCAGGTCTTGCAGTGCTTAACTGCTATTATACCGATAATATTTCTACGTACGACGTGAAAAATACCGTTGGTACGGCAAAAGCAACCGATTTTGCGTTCACCGAAGATTGGGTTGTAGAGAATCTCAATTGGGAAAGCGGAGTTATGTCTTTTGACGATAACAATAAGGCAATCCCCAATGCAAAAGTTGACAACAACGGCAAAGTTTATACGTTGAGCTATTATAGTGATGGCGAAGTGGTAAAAACCGTTGAAAAGAAAGTAGAAGGTACTTATGCTATTATAGGTACTCAAGAATCACTTGCACACAAAGGTGACGGCATACTTTTCTATAGTTGGGAGCACGAAAGCGACGTTCCTTATAGATTCTACGTTCCCGTGGTTAAAGACATGTCTTTGACGGCGCGTTGGCAAGACGTAAGTGGAATACTTGGAGTTTATACCGGAACGGGTACGCTATACGAAACAAAAGATGCAGGCATTATCGTATTCATGGAAGACGGAACTTTGCAATGGGTTAATAGCAACGCAACCAATGGAGAATTTATCTTCGACGGTGAACACATCATATTCGAACTTTATAACAATATAGGCACCGTAAGCGGTCAATTCGATAAAGACGGCAAACTTACCTTTATTCTTGACGCAGGTATGTCTGGTAGTGTTAGCTACGAATTCATTAAGAGTGATCTAAAGATTTTTGGTGAGTATTTTGCAGATAACGGCGATATTTTGACTTTCAGTGGAGATACCGGTATTTCTCTACATAAG
Organism: Clostridia bacterium; assembly: GCA_045535785.1. Taxonomy (GTDB): domain Bacteria; phylum Bacillota; class Clostridia; order Christensenellales; family DTU072; genus CAG-1782. Next base: position 10,643 of record JAZSMH010000007.1, on the reverse strand, counting down.
TCCGAACTTAACAAAGGACAAACGATAAGCGGTACGTATTCGCTAGAAGACGACGTAGTTACCGTTACCGGTGGCAAACTTACCGATTATTATAGTGAAATTACTATCACGGTTAACGCAAATCTAACCCTTACCGTTAACGCAACTGGTATTGATGGCAAAACCACCGATATGAACAACGTTGTATTCTCAAAATACGGCACTCCCGATTATTCGGATAAGCCTTTTGTAGGCACCTACACTTTTGCTATGCCTTCGTTATCTTACGACGACAAGCATCCTAGTTATGATACGTACACCGTAGTATTTAATGCTAACGGCACGTTCGAATATAGAAGTCAAATGAGTACAACGCTTGGTTCTTATAATGCATTCACCAACGATACGATTATCAAAGTATCACTAGAAGGTTATATTAGTACGTTTAATTATGATAGTACTAGCGATATCATGTATGGTTACTTAAATCGTGGCACGTCTGTAAGATTTAATATTATCATTACTCCCGAAAGCGACGGCAAACAAATTGCTATGCTAGCGGGTAGCGAAACTACCGTACTTTACGTAACTAATGGTGAAAAATCATATTTCGTAAAAGATGGCGAATATCAAAAAGATGCGGTTATCGTTGCAACTTCTTATAGTGATGGCGAAAGAATCACCATCGATGGCGTTGATTATCGTATTGTAGCAACTAACGACGATTATTACGGAGAAGGTTACTTTATTAGAGTAATAGGCGACGAAGAAGGGACCTATCAAGAAGGAGACAACACCGTTATTCTAGACGGTATTGGCAACGTAAGTGGTACAAAGAGTGGTGTGTACTATATGTATGACGATAATCTAATCGTAGTATTGTTTGAAGACGATACTTTTATCGGTTTTGATTATAAAGCAGCTCAAGATGCTGATAATGCAATAACGGTAATAGAAGCGGATGGATATCAAGGCGTATGGTATAAGTCTTACGATAAGTATGACGACGAAGGTGAATCTTATACCGTAGAAAAGTATTATAAGTTTATGATTGACGGATACGGACACGCTGCACTTCATTACTTTAGCGATAGCGAGCAAAAATACACCTTTGTTTGGACGAATACTAAGTTTTCCGACATGACCGTTACCGCAACTGGTATTTATACGAAATTCAACGAAGTTCAAGAAGCAGAAGTAGTATTCTATTATGACAAAGCTATGGCTTATAGCAAAGATTTTGGATACCTTGACGAAGCGGTATTCACAGTAGACGGTTACACTGGAGTTATGACTCCGCCCGTACTTCCTAATAGTGCAACCGGTAGTTACAATGGACAAGAAAGTGGCGGAATGGCGGTTGTTCTTAACCTAAAATCCGATTTAACCGGTACTTACAAAGGTCAACCTTTCTCAGCTGTCTACGATGGTGACAAATTAGTCACTTTTGAACTAGGTGCCGTTGCACATACGTTCAATATAGAAACTAAAGTTATTACTTACGGAAATGAAAGCGTTACCCTTACTTTGGGTGGCGCAGTTACCGAAGTAATTCCTACTATGCTTTGCGGAACGTGGCAAGGAACATTCGTTGGCTATGGTACGAACGAAACAAGAAAAATAGTTATAGAATCGGCTGGAACTATTACTTACGTACAAACCGCAATGAGCGCAACGTACAATAATGATACCAAGACCATAACTGGTTCCACCGACTCTTATGACGTTACTCTTGTATATAATGAAGACGGTGATTATTTTACGGTAGAGGTTATTTATACGCAAGATGAATACGATCAATATACCTTCACTTGTAATCAACTTACTAAGATAGAATAATGTCACGTATATTTATTGCATAAAAACACATATATAAATGCATAATTTTATATTTTATGCAATATAAATTCTAGTTTTAAAAAAAATAATGCAATATTTTATGCATGACGATAAAATATTTGACATTGAAAAAGTATAAGAGTTATAATTAACGAATAACAAAAAATCTTATCGCAAGATAAAAAAAGTATAAGGAGAAAATTTACAATGACAAAGAAGAGAGTTTTTAAGAGCTTAGTATCTGCTCTATTGCTCGTTACGTTGTTAATGACGGTTTTTGTTGCTTGTGAACCTACTACTTACGTTGTGAAATTTATGGACGGAGATACCGTTGTAAAAGAAATAACTGTTGAAGAAGGACAAGTAATAGCAGAAGCCGATCTTCCTGTTGATCTTACCAAAGAAGGATTTACCTTCAATGGTTGGTTCAATGGCGAAGTAGCATTCGACAAGACCGCAGCAATCGTAGCAGACGTAACTTACGTAGCATCTTGGACGGAAAACACCCCTGAAGCTCCGGATGAACCCATGAATTACATAGTAACCTTCAAAGATGGCGACACCGTAGTTAAGACCGCTACCGTAAAAGAAGGCACTAAGATAGCAACGGCTGATATTCCTGCTAACCCCGTAAAAGAAGGATATACCTTCAACGGTTGGTTCAACGGCGAAGTAGCATTCGATGCTAACGCAGTAGTTAATGCAGACGTTACTTACGTAGCAAGTTGGACGGAGAATACACCTGTAGAACCCGAACCCATAACCGCTACCATTATCTTCAAGAACGGAGACGAAACGGTTAAGGCCATTACTGCTATTGTTGATCAAGTTATCGATGCTGAAGAACTACCTAGCGATCCCGAAAAAGCTGGTTATACCTTTGACGGTTGGTTCAATGGCGAAGTAGCATTTGACGAAGAAGCAGTAGTTACTGGTGACGCTACTTACGTAGCAGCTTGGACGAAGAGTGCATATATAGTTAACTTTGTAAATAGTGAAGACGTTGTTTCTACCGTTTACGTTGCCATTGCAGAAAATGCAGTTTTGGCAGAAACCGATATTCCCGAAGCAGCAGTAGCTACTAACGGCGTATTCGTTGGTTGGTACAACAATGGCGTTAAGGCTGAAGTTGACGTAGCAGTTACCGCTGACGTTACCTTTGCGGCAAACTTCATTTACGAAAGCATGTACGAAGGTAGCTGGGTTAACGCTGAAGATAAGGTTCTTGTTACCGTAGCAGAAGGTACCGTTGATATGGGCGCTAACGTTGATATTGATTATACTTTCAATACCACTACCGGCGCACTAGAAGTAGAAATGGAAAGCAGATACGTTGACGAGTATTCACTTACTTACGACGTAGTTACTAATACCGTTAAGGCTGAACACACCTATTGGGACGATACCTATGAAGAAATGGCAACTGAATCTAGCGTTCTAACGAAAGTCACCGCTACCGGTCTTGCTGGATATTATAGATATGACAATAGTTATAACTTCACCGTACTTGACAATGGCGTTATTAGCTTAGTTAATGGTTCTGCTCCCGTTTATGGTATCATTTATGAAACCGAAACTGAAGGAACTTACAAACTCGACTACAAGAGAAGTGAATATTCTTCTTTTGAATCTAAAGAAGTTACTTTTGACGAAGCTGGACACATGTACGTAGAAAGCACTATTTACGTAAAAGGTAGCACTGCTTTCGATGCTTGGTACAATAGTGACACTGGTGAATATATCTATCAATTCACTGTAAACGATGCATATCTATTCACTTATGAGAACGAAGACGACGAAGTAGTATTCGCTACTATCGCAAGCGACGTTATTGAAGACGGCGTTATTACCACTATGACCTATGGTGACGTTACCGTTGATATCATGTTCGTTGACGGCGACTTCATTTATGCAGGAAGTGAAAAGGGCGTTTATACCGGTGAATATGGCGAAATGACTCTTGACGGCTTTGGCAATGCAACTCTAGTTGCAGATGGTGCTGATCCCGCTCAATTTACCTATAGCGTTAATGCAAAAGGTATCGTTATCGTTGCTGGTGTGGGTGGATTTACCGCTAATGCTGAATACGTTTATACTCAAGTAACCGCAGATGCATATGCTGGTACTTATGATTATATTCAAAACAACGAATATAAGAGCCAATACAAAGTAATCCTTGACGGTTTTGGTGGAGCAACCTACAAATACATCGGTTCTTATTCCACTTCCGTATACGAAGGTACTTATACCGTTAGCGAAGACACTTTAACTATCGCTGACTGTAATTATTCTGTAAACAAAACCTTTATTATCACCCACGAAGGTAAAGCTTTCGAAACCGATGGTTTAGTTCTTGTGTTAGAAACTTACGAAGTTACCGCTGATCTTAGTGTATTCTTTGGATACTTTGAAGATGAGGACGGCAACAGCATCTATATTTACGAAGAATATGAAATTCTTTGGTTAGATAAAGGCGGTCTTTCTTATCGTCCCGCTAACAACTGGGATGGTTCCGCACTTATCTTCAATGCTATTGACGACTGTGCTTATGATGCAGCAGAAAATACCAATCGTACCGACTTTACCGTTGTTATTAGCGAGAACGGTATCACCGTAAGCCATAGCTGCCGTACGGGATTAGATATGGACGGTTACACCGAATATGCTACCATTAGCGTAGAATATGCTTTCGTATCTGAAGATAAACCCACTATAACCACTATCGAAGAAGCACTTATCGGTACTTGGAGTACTGAAAATAGTGATACCATAGTAGTAACGGATACCATCATTACCGTTAATGGAACCGAGGTTACCAATCTAGTTATTGAAGAAGATTCTTGGGCGCCCGGACATATGATTTATGTATTTAACGTAGGTGCTGACGAATTCCAAATTTTTTGGGGCTATGACGAATGTCCTTACTATGGCTCCACCGCTAGTTATGATTCATATATTATGACCAAGGCAGGAACTGAAGAACCCGAGCTCGATGCATTCGCAGGATCTTGGACAAATGAAGACACTTCTGCAAATTATTATCAATATACTTTAACTTTTGACGGACAAGGCAATGTTACAGTATATGGAGCAAGATACGATGAAAATGAAACTGTTGCATATACCATAGCAGATAACGTAGCAACTTTTAGTGCAGTTTATTATGATTGGACGTGTACTCTTCAAAGTGACGGTACGTTACAAGTGCAAAGTGTCGATAGCGATGGCTATACTGGTGCTAATCTTACCATGGATAAGGTTATTGAAGAAGAACCGGAAGAACCCGAGCTTGATGTATTCGCAGGATCTTGGACAAATGAAGACACTTCTGCAAATTATTATCAATATACTTTAACTTTTGACGGACAAGGTAATGTTACAGTATATGGAGCAAGATACAATGAAAATGAAACTGTTGCATATACCATAGCAGATAACGTAGCAACCTTTAGTGCAGTTTATTATGATTGGACGTGTACTCTTCAAAGTGATGGCACATTGTTAGTGCAAAGCGTCGATAGCGATGGCTATACTGGTGCTAATCTTACTATGGATAAGGTTACAAGCGGTGGCGAAGAAGAACCTGAAGCTCCCGCAACTATGCCTGAATCCTTTATTGGAACCTGGAGCGGAACGAAAGATTTAGTTGAATATAAAGTTGTGGTTACAGTAGATACTATCGTTCTTTCTATCGATAGCACTGATTATACCGTAACTGAATTTGAAATCGATGCAGAATACGGCGACGTATTATTTAGTGCTAACGATATGAGTTTAGCATTAAGCGCAGGTTATGAAGAAGGTCAAATTTTCCTTATCGAAATAGACAGTTATAGCCTATACGTAACGTTGAGGGTTGCATCACAAGAACCCGAAGATCCTGAAGAACCCGCAACCATTCCTACTTCTTACGTAGGAACTTGGGGCGCAACCAAGAACGAAGTAGAATATAAGGCAGTTATTACCGAAACTAGCATCGTTCTTTCTATCGGTGGTACCGAATATACCGTAACCGAGTTCACTATCGACGAATATGGCGACGTATTGTTCAGTGCTAACGATATGAATTTAGCATTCAGTGACGACTATGGTGCAGATACCGTTGTTCTTACCGAAACTGACAATTATAGTATTTACGTAAGCATGACTCCCGTATCCGAAGAAGAACCTGAAGAGCCCGAACAACCCGAAGTTATCACTACCATTGCAGGCGCTCTTGCAGGTAGCGAAGGCGCTAGCGTAAGCCTTAGCGGTACCGTAAGCGGTATCTACGAAGCATGGAGTACCCAATTCAATAATATGGCTTACTACCTAACCGACGGTACCGACACTATTCTCGTTTTCCGTGCAGGCGGTGATCAAGTTGGTATTGGTGACGAAGTAAGCGTAGTAGGTACCGTTACCGACTATAACGGAACTAATCAAGTTGCTCAAGGCGGAACCACTACTTTGGTTAACGCTCACGTATGTTCTACCTTCACCGATGCAGATTGCTATAATGCAGCAGTTTGTACCGTTTGCGGTGAAGTTAACGGCGAAGCGCTCGGACATACCGACGAAGAAGACAACAACGGTGTTTGCGATAGATGCGGCACCGATATGGAAAGCGCAGCAAACGAAGTTACCGTAACTGCTGTATATACTGGCACGACTACAACCAATATGACTGGTAATAACGATGCTGCATTAATTGGTCTTGACGCTACTATATTTAACGTTGTTTCTACCAAATTAGGCGGCAATCACGTTGGTCTTAACAAAGATGGTACCATACGCCTTTATGCTAGTACTACTGGCTGTTATATGACGATTTCCGTTGTAGACGGCTACAAAATCGTAAGCGTAAAAGTTACTTTAGCTGCATCTAATGGCGGTACTATTGTTGTTACCGATGGTACTAACACCATTACGGCAACAGATAATATTTACGCAATTGACGGAAGCACGACAGTTCTCACCACTAGTGGAACTACCCAAGTTCGTATTGCTTCTATCGAGATTGTTTACACCACCGCTAGCGGTTCTACTGAAGATCCCACCGATCCCGAACAACCCGAAGTATGCAGTCACGAATATGACAATGCTTGCGATGCAGACTGTAACGTATGTAGCGCAACGAGAGAAGTAGGCGACCACGTTGGTGGCACCGCAACTTGTATTGCTTTAGCAGTATGTACCGAATGCGGAGCAGAATATGGCGAACTTGCAGCTCACGATACCACTTTCCACGAAGCAGTAGAATCTACTTGTGTTGTTTATGGTAACGTAGAGTATTGGGCTTGCTCGACTTGTGGTAAGAATTTCGTTAGCCAAGAAGGCGGCGAAGAAATCCTTAACGTAACCCTTGATTTTGATCCAAATAACCACGGAGAGTTGGTTACTGTAGACGCAGTTGCAGCAACTTGCCAAAGCACTGGTCTTACCGAAGGTCAAAGATGTCTTGATTGCGGTTTCTATACTATACCTCAAACCGTAACGGATAAACTTGATTGTGTAGACGAAGACGAAGACGATATTTGTGACGTTTGTGGCAGTTCATTAACTTGCGTACACGCTAACTTCACTTATAGCGTTAACACCGAAGATGAAACCAAGCACGATAAGGTTTGCGGACTTTGCAACGGCGTTGTAGAAACCGTAGCACACGTGTACGTACAAACCGATTGTTTGGAACCTTCTTGTACTGATGGTGGAACGATCGAATATACCTGTTCAGAATATTGTGGACACGTAAAATATGAAGATATCGAAGCTACTGGTCATAGTACTACCGACCTAAGCTATACTTATGGTGACGAAACTGCGCACTATGTGATTTGCAACGTATGTGATCAAGAAATCGACGTTGCTGAACACGCAGAATTTAGTTACGTAGTTAATACTGAAGACAACACCAAACACGACAAGGTTTGCGGTCTTTGTAACGGTGTCGTAGCTACTTCCGAACATAATTACGTAGAAACTGGCTATACTTCACCTGACTGTGACGATGCAGGCTCTTTAGATTATACCTGTTCCGAGTGCGGTGATGAAAAATCCGAAGAAATCCCTGCTAATGGACACAGCGATACTCAATTTAACTATTCAGTAAACGCAGAAGACAATACCAAGCACAACGTACTTTGCGGTATCTGTAACGCAGTAGTAGGAACGGAAGACCACAATTACGAAGAAGTAGACAGAGTTGCGGCTACTTGTGTAGACGAAGGCTTAGTAGAATACGATTGTACCGCTTGCGGACACGATTATCTCGAAGAGCTTCCTGTTGACGAAACAGCTCATAGCACTACGGAATTTACTTACGAATTAAATACTGAAGACAACACCAAGCACAACGTACTTTGCGGTCTTTGCGGTGACGTTATAGAAACCGTAGACCATACTTACGAAGAAGTAGACATAGTTGCAGCTACTTGTGTAGATGAAGGCTTAGCAGAATACGATTGTACCGCTTGCGGACATGATTATCTCGAAGAACTTCCCATTGACGAAACCGCTCACGCTTGGGATGAAGGCAAAGTTACTGTTCCCGCAACTTGCACACAAGCAGGCGAAATGACATTCACTTGTACGTACGATAGCACGCACACCAAGACCGAACCTACCGAAAAAGCCGACCACAACTACGTTGACGGCACTTGCACTAACTGCCCCGCAATTAGCAAGAACGACGTTGTAGCAACCTTTGAATTCGGAGCTAACGGTTCTGCTAGCCATAATGATGGTAACGAAAAGACTACGTATAGTGAAACAAATAACGGCTACACGTTCTCATTCAGTGGAGCATCAAAAGTTTATAGTGGAGCACGCGACCAAATGGGTAATTCGGCTCTTAAATTAGGTACGTCTTCCGTTGTAGGAACGTTTACTTTTGAAGTGCCGAATGACGTAACGACTGTTATCATTAACGTAGCAAAATATAAGGCAAATACCACGAAAATAACCGTTAATGGAACAAGTTATACCTTAGAAAACAGTTCAAACGATGGTGCATATGACAAAATTGTAGTTGATACTACAAGCACGAAAACCGTTTCTTTCACAACCGTAAGCGGTGGTGCTCGTTGTATGATTAATAGCATTCAATACGTTAGTAAAGTAGAATGCGAACACGAAAACGCAGTTGCAGGCGAAGTTGTAGCACCCACTTGTACAGAACAAGGTTACACCGTATACACTTGTACTTGCGGTACCTATAATTGGGATTACGTTGACGCAACTGGTCATACTATGACTTACGTAGCAGCAGTAGCTTCCACTTGTAAAACCGAAGGTAATATAGAGCATTGGACTTGTTCAGTTTGCGGAGTAAACCACGATGCAGAAGTTGAAGGCAACGTAATTGACAACGTAATCGTTGCTATAAACCCCGAAAACCACGAGAATTTAGTCGTTGTAGAAGCGGTTGCGGCAACTTGTCAAGACACTGGCCTTACCGAAGGTCAAAAGTGTGACGCTTGTGGCGTTGTTACTATAGAACAAACCGTTACGGAAAAAGTTACTTGTGTTGACGAAAATGGCGACGAACTTTGCGACGTATGTGGCAATTCGACCAGTTGTGAACACGATTGGGATGAATGGAGTGCAGATGATGACGACAAGCATAGCCGTATATGTACCTTGTGCTTGGGTGTAGAAACAGAAGAACACACCTATGGCGATTGGACTGTTAATACCGAAAATAGTGATTATCACGATCATACTTGTTCGGTATGTAACCATACCGAAACAGCTACGCACAACACTGCGGACGTATCCTACGTAAAAGATCCCGTTGAGAATTGGCATAACGTAATATGTAACGATTGTGGTGGGGTAGCAGATTATGAAGAACATACTACTCCCACCTACGAAGTAAATGCTACAGATAGCACCAAACACGACGTTAAGTGTGACAAGTGTGGAGTTATCGGCACGGAAGACCATACTGTTGGTTACAAGAACAATGACGGAAGCACTCACGACACTTACTGTACCGTATGTAATTACGATATAGCAACTGGAGTAGCGCACGTTGATAACGGAACCGGCAGTTGCGATTGTGGCAAATCTCTTGCAGTTTCATTAGATCCGCGTACGTATACTTTTTCTAATTACACCGCAGGTACCCAATATGCAGAGAATGAAGAGCACGTACTTGACGATAATACTACGATATATACGACTCAGGCACATTTCACAAGCGAATTAAGACTTTATTCAAGTTCAACGTACAATGGTTATGCCATCATACATTCAAAACAAGCAGTAAGCAGTATTTCTGTAAATGCAGGCTACAAAGCAGATGCTATTGTAGTATATGCAACAAACGATCCCACAGATTCTCAATTTACAAACTGGACAAAGGTTGGAGAAATAACTACTACTTCGAGTTATAATAATTATGAGTTAAGTTTGAATGGTGAATACAAGTGTATAGCGCTCGATGTTAAAGGAACTAACCAAGTTAGAATTAAATCACTCACCTTGACGTTTTAGTTAAAACAATTATTAATAAACAAAAAAATGAGCCCAAGTTTCGGGCTCATTTTTATTTGTATCGCTTCATAGTTTAGCTTTTAAGGCGGATAACAATCAACTTTAATAAGTAATTACCCATTGATAGAAATAACGCTTATTTACCGCTAATTTCGTAGTTATAAGCAAATTATACTTACGTACCAAGGTTTACGACGGTAATGCTATTAAGCGCAGTTATCTACCTAATAGTTGTTCGAGTGCGGGAGTTATCGTATTTGTAAGCACCTCGTATCCTGCGGATGTTAAGTGACCGCCATCGGTCGTATATTCTGCATATATTTCACCTGTTTCAAGATTCAAAAGTG
>JAZSMH010000004.1:0-1537 GCA_045535785.1 Clostridia bacterium | reverse complement strand
CTAACGTCGTTCCAACCAACGCTATAATACCCGTTAAGTCCAAAAAATCCGAGTTTTGCGTTAGCGGGTGTCATATATTCTTCTTCGCTATACAGATATACGTTACCGTATTGCGTTGGATATATCGTTCTATTATTAACTACCGCTCTAGTGCCTGCTGTCTCTGCAGACGAAGATAACCTAATTTTACCCTTTACTTTGCCACCATTGTACGAGAACGAAGAATTTACGTTACCTGCAAGCAAAATAACTTTATCCAAACTAACACTGGAGAATTCTCCACCCGATATGGTGACTTTTGCATTTTCCAAAATTTTCAACGCGCTTCCGTTTTCCGATGAATCTACCGAAGTAGCGGAATACGTACCACCGTTAATCGTTGCCTGACCACTTATTATTCGCAAGACACTTTTTCCCGTCATCAATACGGCGCCTTCCGCACTCTCGTTGACTACAAGTTGACTATTCTCGCCTATTTGCGTTATACAAGCGCCGGCGTTACCATATGCCGTACTCAAATATTTGATAATACCTGCTTCTATAGTAGTCTTTCCATAATTGTATATTGCTGCGAGAATCATTCCGCTTGCTTCACCTGTTATTTCTAAAATGCCACCCGTAGAGAGTATGAACTCCGCACCTTCCATAACTTTTACTATATTTGATTTGTAAGAAGTTATTAGCGCACCGTATATTTCAAAAACACCGCTTTTTACCGTCAAAAAACTGTCTTCAACTTCGCCGTCAAAAATTACTTTACCTTTTATAACGGTTTTCTTTGAATATTCCAAAACTACTTTGTCCGAAGTCGTTACGTTATTAAAATTAATAACCGCGTTAATTGACGTGGAAGTGTTGCCCGCTACGGCATCGAATATTTCTTGCAAAGTATCCGCTTGTGCAGTTGACGAATTATTGCCATACTCATATCCGCCACCACTTAGATTAGATACCGTTATTTCTGCATTATAATTGATTTCTGCATTTGCCGTCATTCTATCGGTAGGAAGTAAAGCAAGAGCACATAGCATAACGAATATTATGCTAAACGCCATAATCAATATATTATACTTTTTGCTCATGCTCCTTTCCTCACTTTTATTTGACCATTCTTTGATACCAAAATAAGGTTATATTCGGCATCTACTACTGCATAAATTTGGTAATCGCTATCATACGTGTACGTACCGTAATAAAAATCTTCTTCGGTTGTAGCGTCGTAAGACTTCGGAATGAATAAATCGCTTATTACGTTGTAATCTAGCCATCCGTAAGCAAGTATTAGACTTATTTGTCTATAATATGCTATATCTATTACGCCTTCTTTCGGCATAATTGCATTAGGTAGATGTATAAAGTTACGCATAATATCTTCGTTGAACATATCGTATACTACGCTAGGTACGTTGGTTCTTGCTTTTTCTATATAAATAGCGTCTGCCGATACTTTGTAATAAACGTTGTAAATACCACTGTTCAATGCGATATAGTTGTTGTTAGTTCTTGTTCCTAACGAACCTGCTTCTAGTTTTTCGTA
>JAZSMH010000068.1:0-34258 GCA_045535785.1 Clostridia bacterium | reverse complement strand
GGATCACCTCCTTTTAAGGAGCAAGTAATACTTGCACTTAGTCGAGGTCGTTAGGAATAACACTAACGATTACTCTAACGGTTAGGCCGAGAGTATAAATTAATATACGACATTAGTTATTACACTTATCTTTCTGTTCTTGAAGGTACCTTAAATTCTTTGTAACAACCCTTGAGGTTGATTTTTTTTACCCAAAATTAGACGTTCTGCGTATCGTCTATAACGATATAAAGGAAGCATAGATATGAACCAACAAGAATTAGATAGAATTAACTTCTTAGCAAGGAAATCAAGAAGCGAAGGACTTACCGAAGAAGAAAAAGCAGAGCAAGCAGTATTGCGTAGAAAATACATCGATAGCGTAGTGGGCTCGCTAAAAGGTCAACTTGACAATACGAAAATAGTCAATCCCGACGGTAGCATAACCGAGCTTTCACAAAAAAATAAAAAATAATGCCTTTATAGAGTATTTACAAGGGCTTTTGATTAAAAATACGCAAAACTCGACTAAAACAAGGTCGAGTTTTTTATTTATCAACGTAACCCTACTTGAATTTTGTTTGTCTTTTTGATATAATGATTTTATAGCAAATTCGTACCATAAAGGGGGAAAACAATGGCAGACGTATACGTTAGGAAAGGAATATACGAGGACGGTTATTTGAGAGTGGTGAACAAACTCGCTCCAATAGACGGAGAATACTTTGACAAAGTGTGCAAAGAGTTAGAGCCGTATTTACTCGCCCTAGAAGAAACTTCTGTAAGCAGTTACGACGATAGCGACGACGAAAGGGTTACGCCGTCGTCTAGATACACCGTAAGACGTAAATATAGAGAAATCAACCCAAGAGAAAATTCAGAATATATGTTGATGGTGGACGGCAAAATCGTTGGCGTTGTGTTCGTTGTAACGAAGGGAAACGATAAGTATACGAGAGCATTCTCTTTCGATGGAAGTATCGCGCAATCTATGAGATTAGGTTACTGCGCTTCTCATTCGTCTAGTTTTGAATACGTTGATAGGGTTTCGCTTGTAAAAAGAGGGGAAGGCGATGCTCCCGAAACGGCGCGTGAAGCGAAATTCCGTCAATCGGAGATGTATCCGTCTTTATAAGTATATTTGATTTTTAAAAAATTACGAAAAGACAAAAGAACGGCGCAAATGCCGTTTTTTTATTGAATATTAGCGAAAATAAGGTGATATTTGTTAAATCCGCGGTAATCTATTCCGCTGTTGCCTAAACCGCGACTGACGACTAAATACGAGTTTTCTACGGGATATAAACCCGATGTGTATTTTGGGAAAAGTCCTTGATTAGGGGAATAGAGAGCGAGTTTTCCTATGCGAAAGAAACCGCCGTGCGCGTGACCGCAAAAAATAACGTCAGGTTGCTTACTAGACGTAAGGTATTGGGATATAAGTTCGGGGCGGTGGGCGAGTAAGATTTTTAGATCGGTATTGTTTATTTGGTTGTAATTATTGACCACTTCCGAGTTATATTTGTAGGCGTCGGACAGTCCGCACAGTGCAACGCGCTTGCCATTCTTATAAAAGAAAACCGTGTCGTTAAGAAGAACGTTTATTCCGCACTTTTTTGTAAAGTCTACGTAGTAATCAAGGTCGTCAAGCCCTATTTCGTGATTGCCGATAACCGCGTAGCAAGGGGAAATTTGGGCGATATTTTTGAAAAAAGTTCCGATTTTGTCAATATTTTGTCTATCAACACTGCCGTCAACTATATCACCCGTAAGGACGATAACGTCGGGCTTATTCTCGTTAAGAATATCGCTTATTTCGTCCGTTGATATCCCGTTATGTGGAAAATGTAGGTCGCTTATATGGGCGACTTTTATATTTAGCCCCTTATTGACGTCTATAAGTATGCTTTCCTTTTGAAGCGCCTGACTACATAGGTACGCAACGGCAAAAAAGACCGCTAGCACGATGACTACTATGGCAATTATCGACAAGAATTTTAACATAATATTAGTTTATTCATAATTTATCTTTATTATAAGTTGAATTTATCCTTAAAATAGGGAAAGAAATAAATTGTTAGCAAAAATTACTTGCAAAATAGGGTAACTGTGATATAATATTTTTAGCACTCAAACATACTGACTGCTAATTTTGTAAAAAATTGACGGAGGAATTATGAAAAAATTCAAAACAGAATCACAAAAGATACTTGATTTGATGATTAATTCTATTTATACGCACAAAGAGATATTCGTTAGAGAATTACTAAGCAACGCGTCCGACGCTATAGATAAACTATACTATAAGACGCTCACCGACGGCATAAGCGGACTAGCAAGGGAAGATTTTGAAATAAAAATCGAAGCGGACAAAAAGGCGCGTATCCTTACTATAAGCGACAACGGAATCGGCATGACCGAAAAAGAATTGGACGAAAATCTCGGTGTAATCGCGCGCAGTGGCTCGCAAGAATTCAAGAAAAACAACGAAAACAACGAAGAAATCAACATAATTGGACAATTTGGCGTTGGTTTTTATTCCGCTTTCATGGTAAGTGAAAAGGTGGAAGTATTCAGTAAAGCATACGGCAGTGAAGATGCTTACGTATGGTCTAGTAACGGCAGTGACGGTTATGAGATTAAGAAAACGCAAAAAGACGGTCACGGTACTAGCATAGTAATGTATTTGCGCGACGATACCGAAGAAGAAGATTATACGAAATTCCTTGACGAATACCATATAAAAGGACTTGTTAAGAAATATTCCGACTATATCCGCTATCCTATCAAAATGGAAATGCAAAAATTCGTAGAAACGGGTGGCGAACAAGAGAGCGTAAGCGAGATAGAAACTCTCAACAGCATGGTACCTTTGTGGAAAAAGAACAAGAACGAAATATCCGAAGAAGAATACAACAGCTTCTATATGGAGAATTTCCATGATTTTGAGAAGCCCGCTCGCGTTATCAACGTATCGGTAGAAGGTAAGGTGGACTATAAGGCACTTCTTTTCATACCTTCCCATCCGCCGTATGATTTTTATAGCAAAAACTTCGAAAAAGGTCTAAAATTATACACCGACGGCGTGTTGATTACCGACTGTTGTAAGGACCTATTACCCGACTATTTTGGCTTTGTTAAAGGCTTGGTTGATAGCCAACTCACCCTTAACGTTTCCCGTGAAACAATTCAACGCGACGCGCAACTTCGCTTCATTGCTAACAATATAGAAAAGAAGGTAAAGAATGAACTTATTGCAATGCAGGGCACCGACAGAGAGAACTACGAGAAGTTCTATAAAGGTTTTGCGCGCCAAATTAAGTACGGAATTTACGAAAATTGGGGCGAAAAGAAAGACGTACTACAAGATCTACTTATGTTCCATTCGATTAAGGATGACAAAATGATAACTCTTGCCGAATATGTTCAAAAAATGCCCGAAAGTCAAAAATTCTTCTATTATGCGGCAGGAATGACGGTAGAGGGTATTAAGGCATTGCCTAGATGCGAGAAGATACTCGACGACGGCTATGATATTATTTGTCTTACCGAAGACGTTGACGAATTCATTATGAAAGTTCTTCACGATTATAACGGTAAGGAATTCAAGTCGATTACGTCCTACGACGACACTACGAAAGAAAACGAAGTAGAGAACAAAGAATTGACGGACTTTATCAAAGAGACGTTAAAGGATCAAGTTAGCGCAGTAGTTATCACTACGGGATTAAAATCTCACCCTGCAAGCATTAGCACGAAAGGTGAATTAAGTATGGAAATGGAAAAAGTGCTCAATTCCGCTTCCGATATGACGGGCAACGCAAAAGCTATCAAGGTGCTAGAAATCAACGCTAACCACTCTATCTATGAGAAGTTAAAAGGATATTTAGAAACCGACAAGGATAAACTCGCTAAGATATCAAAGGTAATCTTTGCGCACGCAATGCTAGTAGAAGGCGGCAACGTAGATAATCCTACCGAGCTAGCGGAAGTATTCTGCGAACTACTATAAAGCTTAATAATAGACGATAATAAAATGGGGGCGACTTACAAAAAGTCGCTCTTTTTTTGTGGAAATTTATAAAAAAGTCGAAAAAATGAAAAATATGCAGGAATTGATAAAAAAGACAGCAAAACGTTCCACGTGAAACAATAATTTTTTCTTTGGATGCATTTTTTCGGAAAAAGTAAAACCCTTTGATTTTGCCATTTCATTCACGATTTTGCCTTAAAAATTAAGAAAAGCGGTAAAAATATACCGCTTTTTTGTTTGCAAAATTGCATGAATAGGGGAGCGCGTCGCGACTAATAATAGACTATTCTTTTTCCAAATAATCGATTAGAGCGTTACAACCACGCAAAATATCGTCGTAGGTTACGTTAAAATCGCCCGTATACCAAGGATCTGCGACGTTACCACCACCGCAAAAATCGAGTAATTTGTGTATTTTCTTATCGGTATCCGCACCGCCTATAAGACGATAAATATTGATAATATTCCTTTCGTCCATACATAGCACGATATGGCTATCTTTATATTCTTGATAGGTTAGTTGCTTGGCTTGTCTATTTGAGTAAGAGACATTATATTTATCAAGAATTCTACGCGCAGGCGGATAGATAGGACTACCTATTTCTTCACGGCTAGTTGCGCGCGAGATAGAGTAGTATTTGTGCGTAAGCTTGCGCTTTTCTATCAAATGATTGAATATGCACTCCGCCATAGGGGAGCGACATATATTACCGTGGCATACAAAAGTAACTAGTTTCATAAACGTTGCACCTACAATTTAATTTTTATTAGTATCTATTTCTACCAAAACCGTGTCTTTTTCGGCAGAAATCAAGCGAATTATGCCATTTTCGTACACACAATACGATTGATCACTGCCCGCTCTCGGTCTACCCATACTGCCTACGCATACGCAATAAACACCGTGATTTATCGATATATCGGGGAAGTGATAGTGACCGTAGAAGAATATATCACCTTCCTTTAACACGGGCGGTAGACTGTAATTATTGTATAAATGCCCGTGTGTAAAAAATAGCGTTTTGCCGTTATCTTCACGCGTTTCGCTATTGCCTAGTATTCCTACGTTAAGGCTATTTACGATAGAATAATGGTCGCAGTTGCCGACAACCGTTTGTAACGGATAGAATATCTTATCTAATACGTTGTTGACGGGATATGCACCGTTACCATCGCAATTATCTCCAAGAAAAATTATGCCGTCGGGCTTTATCTTATCTGCAATCGCAGGCAATTTTTTATAAGCGGATATATTCCCATGAAAATCAGACAATATCAAATATTTCATACCAATATTATAACACACGAGTATGCGTATTACAATGTTCCACGTTAAACTTTTGATAATTTAATATGTATAATTAGAATTTATAAAAGGGGAATGGATAAAATTATTAATTGTTTTGAAAGAATTCTTCTTTTGTTATTGCATAGCACTTTTTATCGGTGGGTGTTTCCCCCTGTTCTATGTGGCGTTGTATGTTGTCTGTGAGTTTCATGGAAGATTTTTGTAAAACACTTTCTGATTTTTTGTTGGATAAAACGTGATATGCCTCTAATTTGTTAAAAATAGTATGGTTAAACGTAAAATTGATTACCGCTTCAAGCGCTTCATTTGCATAATGACTGCCCCAATATTTTCTTCCAAGACAACACTCTAATTCTGCAGTTTTACAATAATGAAATACACGACAATATCCGATCATTCCAATGCAAGAATTGCTTGATTTTTCGATGATAGCCCATCTATAAATAGACTCTTCTTCGTGGCGTTTTAGCCAAGTAGAGATAAGATTTTTTACGTCACTTAAAGTAGAGTAGACAGGATACTCAAGCATGCTCTGAACCGACTGGTCGTTAAGCCAATTTTGCAACATATCAGAAGCATCTTGCATAGTGAATTTACGCAAAATTAGTCGCGGGGTAAATATTGTAAAAGAAATATCACTAGACGTAACGTTCATAAAAATTATATGCGGAGTGACATAGGTATTTTTTTAGGCGTGCCAGGGATAAACCATAACACGCCTAAATCACTTATTTAACAGTCGTCGCCTGAACGATCAACTGCGCCGTGGTCGCCACCACTAGTCTTGATTAGCGAGAGTCTTATATTTTTCTCTACGTTCTGCAGCTTCTTTTTCGTTGATATCGAATAGTTGTTCTGCTTGAGCAGGGAATTGCTTCTTTAGTGAAGCGTAACGAGTTTCGCTTAGCAAGAATGCCTTATAATCAGCGGTAGGATCTTTGCTGTCTAGTGAGAACGGATTCTTACCTTCGTCAGCAAGAGCGGGATTGTAACGATATAGTGACCAATATCCGCAATCTACAGCTTTCTTCATTTCTGCAATGGAGTTACCCATGTTGATAGCGTGGTTGATACAAGGAGCGTAGCAGATTACGATGGAAGGTCCGTTGTAGTTTTCTGCTTCTTTGATAGCCTTAACTGCTTGAGCCATGTTAGCGCCTAAGCTAATTTGAGCAACGTATACGTAACCGTAACTCATAGCCATCATACCGAGGTCTTTCTTCTTGGTCTTCTTACCGCTTGCAGCGAATTTAGCTACGCTACCGGTAGGAGTTGCTTTACTAGCTTGGCCACCGGTGTTACTGTATACTTCGGTATCAAGAACTAGAATATTTACGTCTTCGTTCATAGCGAGTACGTGATCTACGCCGCCGTAACCGATATCGTATGCCCAACCGTCACCACCGAAGATCCATACGGACTTCTTAACTAGGCAGTCTGCGTTTTGCTTAATGCTTTCGATAACTTCGGGACAAGCGGTTTCGTTAGCGATAGCTGCAAGAACCTTTTCGGATGCTTTCTTGCTAGCGTCGGTATTGTCTTTGCCTGCGATCCATTCTAAGAATGCTGCGTTGGTAACTTCGTTAACGCTATCTAGGATAGAGCGCATATCTTCTTCTAGTTTTGCTCTACGTTGGCTAACTGCTAGGTTCATACCATAACCGAATTCTGCGTTGTCTTCGAATAGGGAGTTAGCCCAAGCGGGACCGTGACCTTTATCGTTAACGGTGTAAGGACAGGTAGGAGCGCTACCGCCGTAGATGGAAGAGCAACCGGTTGCGTTAGCAACGATCATTCTGTCACCGAACAATTGGGTAACTAGTTTTACGTAAGGAGTTTCGCCACAGCCTGCACATGCGCCACTGAACTCGAATAGAGGCTTGTTGAATTGGCTACCCTTGGGGCTATCTTCTTTGTAGATCTTATCGTTCTCGGGAAGAGCTTCTGCATATTCCCAGTTAGCTGCGTCTTGTTCGATTGCTTGAGCAACGGGAACCATAACGAGAGCTTTTTCCTTAGAAGGACATACGTTTGCGCAAGAACCGCAACCGGTACAATCGTAAGGACTAACTTGGATTCTGTACTTGTAACCCTTGAAGCCGGTAGCGTCTTTTACGTCGAAACTTGCGGGTGCGCCTGCTAGTTGTTCTTCGGTCTTCAATACGGGACGTATTGCTGCGTGAGGACAAACGAGCGAGCATTGGTTACATTGAATACAGTTTTGTTTTACCCATACGGGAACTTTTACTGCGATACCACGTTTTTCATACTTGGTGGTGCCTACGGGAACAACGCCGTCTGCGGAGAATGCGCTTACGGGTAGAGAATCACCTTGTTGGCAAAGTACGGGGTTAACGGTTTTCTTGAAGTAATCGGTACCCTTAACTTCTACCATGGGAGCGCCTTCGGTAGTGGTTGCCCAACTTTCGGGATATTTAACTTCCATTAGGTTAGCGATAGCGCCGTCAACTGCTGCGTAGTTCATGTTAACTACTGCGTCACCCTTCTTACCATAGGTCTTCTTGATAGCTTGCTTCATGTAGGTTTCTGCATCAGCGTAAGGAATAACTTCGGTTAGTTTGAAGAATGCAGCTTGCATTACGGTGTTAACACCCTTGGTTGCGCCGATAGAAGCGATAACTTTGTTACCGTCTAGAGTGTAGAACTTAAGGTGTTTTTTAGCGATAGCGTTCTTAACGGATGCAGGAAGTTCTTTATCCATTTCTTCAGGCGTCCAAATACTATTGAGTAGGAAGGTACCGCCTTCTTTGATATCGCTTAGCATATCATAACGATAGATATAGCTAGGACAATGGCATGCAACGAAGTCTGCGTGGTCGATTAGATAACTACTCTTGATGGGCTTGTCACCAAAACGCAAGTGGGAGATGGTGATACCGCCGCTCTTCTTACTGTCGTAAGCAAAGTAGCCTTGTGCGTATTTTTCGGTATGGTCACCGATTATCTTAATGGAGTTCTTGTTAGCACCAACGGTACCGTCACTGCCTAGTCCGTAGAACTTGCAGCAGATGCTTCCTTCGGGAGCTGCGTTGATGGATACGTCCATAGGTAGAGAAGTGAAAGTAACGTCGTCTACGATACCAACGGTGAAGTGGTTCTTGTTAGCGCCACCCATATTTTCGTAAATACCGTAAATCATGGTGGGGTTAAATTCTTTACTACCCATACCGTAACGTCCGCCTAGGATAACGTAATCTTTATCTTTTAGAGCGGTGCAAACGTCTAGATATAGAGGTTCGCCGATAGCACCGGGTTCTTTGGTTCTGTCAAGAACGCTGATGTATTTAACGGTAGCGGGGATAGCTTCGATAAGTTTTTCTACGCAGAAAGGACGATATAGTCTAACTTTGATAAGACCAACCTTACCACCGCGTGCGTTGATATAATCAACGGTTTCTTCAGCTGCTTCACAACCGGAACCCATCATGATGATAACTTTTTCTGCATCGGATGCACCGTAGTAATCGAATAGGTTGTATTTTCTACCGGTGATGCTTTCTACTTGCTTCATGCAATCTTCAACGATTGCGGGAACTTTGTCATAGTAAGGATTGCAAGCTTCTCTGTTTTGGAAATAGATATCTCCGTTTTGAGCGGTACCCTTTTGGATAGGATGTTCGGGGTTAAGTGCACGGCTCTTGAAGTCTGCGATATCGCTCATATCAACTAATTTTTTCATATCTTCGTAGTCGATAGCTTCGATCTTGCTTACTTCGTGGCTAGTACGGAAACCGTCGAAGAAATGTAAGAAAGGTACCTTAGACTTAAGCGTAGCAAGGTGGCTAACGAGAGCAAGGTCCATAACTTCTTGAACGGAGTTACTACATACCATAGCGAAACCGGTTTGACGGCAAGCCATAACGTCTGCGTGGTCGCCAAAAATGTTAAGCGCGTGAGCTGCTAGAGCTCTAGCGGATACGTGGAATACGCAGGGCATAAGTTCGCCGGCGATTTTGTACATGTTGGGGATCATAAGGAGCAAACCTTGTGATGCGGTGAAGGTGGTGGTCAAAGCGCCTGCGCAAAGTGCACCGTGAACGGCACCTGCAGCGCCTGCTTCGGATTGCATTTCTGCCATACGAAGTTGTTGACCGAACATATTCTTTCTACCTTGCGCGGACCATTCGTCTGCATTTTCCGCCATAGGAGAAGAAGGAGTGATAGGATATATAGCTGCTACTTCGCTAAACGCATACGCAACGTGAGCTGCAGCGGTATTCCCGTCGATTGTCATTTTCTTACTCATTGAGAACCTCCATTTTTATTGTGGTAAATATTTTTTTGCTTTGTTAGACGCGTTAAGAACGCGTTCGATTATCATTATACAAGAATTTTTCCCTTCCGTCAATGGTTTTATTAATAAATAAAAAGCTATCTATCGGCTAGTATGGCAAAATACCAATATTTTCTATGAAAATAAGCCGAAAATTATCTTTTGTAAAAATTTATCAAAAAATAACGAAAATTACAAAAAAATAACAACTTCAATTTTATCAAAAATTAGCAAAAACAAGCAAAAACTGAAAAATAATTTTTTATCAAAATTTGACAAAATCGCTAAAAAATAACAAGATAGTTAGTTCTTGACACGCGGTATACTTATGCTTTATAATAAAATGTATTCTTATATAATTGCGCGTAAAATACGCGCGGGAGAGTTAAGTATGAAATCATCGGTTTTGAAAAGTAGAACGCTAATGATTATTGCAATAATTTTTATTGCAATAGCATTGTTGTGCGGTATAGCGGCTACTGGTGCGGTGGCTAATGCAGAAAATGCGGAGACTACCGTTGTAACCAACGTAGCACACATATCGGATACGCACATTTATCCCGTACATTATAGCAATCCTTATTCTTCGGGAAAGGTGTCGGCACTAGGTAGCACGAAATTATTGGTGCAAAGTGAAGCGGTGTTCGAAACTGCACTCAAAGAAGTGTACGACATGGGCGATAACGCACCTACCGTAATGCTTGTATCGGGCGACCTTACCAGCAACGGCGAGTACGAAGCGCACGTTTACGTAGCGGAAGTATTGAAACAATTCACCGCAAAAATGCGTAACCGTACGGATACGGAGAGAGATTTTTCTTCCTTCCAAATATTCGTAATGCCCGGTAACCACGACCTTTATAACCAACACTCTATTTCTTACATGCCTTCGCAAGAAGAGATAGACGCGTGCGGTAGTGACGAAGAAAAGGAAAATCTAATTCGTTCTTATTCTTCTCGTTCCGTTCGTACGGCTACTTCTAAGGACGTGTTTAGTTTATATTCGGACTTCGGATATTGTAACTGCGACGGAAGAAAATTAGGTAATCACGAAGCTGAATGTGGAATGGCGGACGGTTGCAAGGTTAATTTCTTCTACGAAAGCAAACATTGGTACGACGACGATACTAAGAGAGTGACGCTCTCCGACGGCACCGTTGAATATACCGGTTTTGACGTAATCAAGCCTACCGACGAACAACAAGCGCTTTATGAAGATAGAAGATACGACTTTGAAGCGATTGCAGAACCTGCAAGAATAGGCGCATGCTCGTACGTTGCAGAACTTAACGGCGTAACCGTACTAGGTATCGACGGCAATGCAAGAGAATACGTAGGTATGGAGAACGGCACCGAAGCGGAAATAAGTTCGGGCGGATATCACGAAACCACGGGCGGACTAGTTACCAAGGCTATGCTTCGTTGGATGCTTGAAGAAACCAAAGACGACGTAAAGAAGGATAATCTCGTTCTCGTTAACTGCCATTACAATATGGTACCCCACTTTGAGATGGAAGACGACGTAATCAGCCTTTTCGTCTTAGATAACTGGGAAGATACCGTTAACGCGCTAGCGGAAGCGGGTATCAAGTACGGATTTAGCGGACACCAACATAGTAACGATATAGTAGACCACGTTTCGCCTAGAGGTAACGTATTCTACGATAGCGAAGCAGGTTCGCTTGTTTCTTACGGCTCTTCTTACAAAACTCATACTTTCACTCAAGTTTGGAACGTCAATGATAAGCAAGGTACCTATGCAGAAAACATGACGGCTACCACTCATTACTTAAAATACAACGAAAACAACGTATTTAATTACGATCAATACGTATTAGAAAGCGACGTAAAATCAGGTGACGTAGTACTAGGTGATCAAGGTGTAGGAAGCGTTATTGACGAACTTTTCGTTCCTAATTACGATGCTAATTTTGATAGAACCTACCTATTCGACGGCTACGAAGGTATGATGCTCGTTAAGAAAACGTTAGTTAACCTTGACGGAGAGAACGTAGGCGTAGTCGACTTCTTAGTAGACGGTTTATCTAATATGATAACGGGTATGATAGGCGGTTACATTGGTGACGGACTATACGATATGCTAAGAGGTTTCGTTGAAAAACTAGATTGGAGATATACTAAGAATCTCGTTCTTTCTCTTATCGACGGACTAGAAGAACTTGACCTTTATCAACTTATCCCTGCTTCCGACGGTAAATCGTTCAGTTTGAGCAGAAAACCGAAATCGGGCTATCACCTAACGGACTACGCGCAAGATTTAGTTGATTATCTACTTAACTACGACTTTGGCTACGGCGAACTTGACGAAAAGATGACCATTGACGAAATCTTAGTAGTCGTATACGGCGCGCACCTTACGGGCGTAAGCAATAAAGAAATAAGAGAAGAAGTTCAACCCCTTATCGATAGACTTTACGACGGCACTTTCGTTAACTTCCTTATCGACACGCTAGTTGGTGGACTAGTTCCGCAACTACAACTTATATTTGATGCACCTATTAGATTTGATAGTAAAACCGCCGAATTATCATTAGGTGAAGGCTTCGATATCGTAAATTCATACAATAGCACCAAATACGATAGCGGTGTAGACGGCATTGTAAGAATGGTTCTTACCGAATACTGCTGTAAAGAAGTAGATAACGACGGTCATTCATCCCTTACCAACATATTGAAGGACGTATCCAAGATATTAGAGGATGTACTTACTAAAGATCCTAGCGAAATTGAAGATAGAACGTTAAAGACGATTGCTACTATTGCAAAACCCTTACTTGCTTCTCTCGGTAACATCGGTTCTATCGTAGATATGGTTATGGAATACCTTGGCATGTACTTTGAGTCTGGTAGTCTATATCAAGTACTTGACGATGCTTTACTTTCTAAATACGTCACCGACGCGTTCTGCCGTAACTTAGGCGAATACGCAGGTATGATAATAGAAGACCTTGCTCACGACGATTTTGAAGATGGCGCAGAGTGGATAGAAGACGTTGATTATATGAACGAATTTATCGCAAAGCCTATCGCTAACTATAGAGTATATACCAAGCAATACGATGCAAAGAGAGCATACCTTGGATATACCTATTACCGTAAAGCTGACGGCAGTGACAATTTGAGCGTAACGCCCACCAAAGAAAACGGACTTATTCCTAGTATGGTGACGGTATCCTTTGCAGGTGACGCTACTACCGAAAAGAAATTCCAATGGTTTACGTCTATTCCCACTAACGAATTCGATAAGAACGATAAGGGCGAATACGAATATTCCGTACCCGATAGTTATATCAAATATTCTACCAATATCGATATGTCCGATGCTACCGTAGTTAAGGCAAACGGCGTTAACGTAGAAAAAGAACTACCCACTATCGACCTTGGTATACTTTATTTTAACCTAACTCATAGATACAAGGTTTATAACAAGTACGATATAAAACTTACCGACCTTAAGCCCGCTACCACCTATTATTATAGATTAGGTAACGACGAATACGGCTGGACGAAAGTATCTACTTTCGCTACCGCGGACGGCGACGACGAATTCACTTTCACCGCTATCACCGATATTCAAGGCTCGGTTAAGAGTAACTACACCAACAGCGCACATTACGTTGAAGAAGCGGTTAAGGACGGCACCGAATTTATCATTAACTGCGGTGACAACGTTGATAACGGCAAGAGCATTTATCAATATTCTTGGTGGTTAGACGAACAATACAAGGTTTGGCAAAACAACACTCTAGTAACTTTAGCGGGTAATCACGAAGACGAAAATTATTCACTCAGCGATATCGTAGCAATACCCGACGGTGCGGTAGTTAACGACTGCGGATATTATTATTCTTACAATTACGGCAACACGCACTTCGTTATCGTAGACACCAACGACCTTGATAGCGAGAAGAAATTGAGCAAAGCACAACTTGATTGGCTAATTGCAGATTTAGAGAATAACGACGCTAAGTGGACTATCGTTGCTTTACATAAGGGTTTGTATACCGCAGGAAGTCACGCTTTTGATAAAGACGTTATTGCGTTAAGACAACAACTTACGCCTATATTTGCTGATTACGGTGTAGATGTAGTATTACAAGGTCACGACCATACCTACTCGGTTAGCGAATATATCGGTGCGGACGGCAAGCCCGTAGAAGTAAGCTACAAGGACGGCAAAGCAAAGAATCCCGACGGTGTGCTTTATATCAACCTAGGCACCATTGGTGATAAGTTCTACGACTACATTTATAGCGAAGAGGTATACCTAAAACAACGTACTGAAGCACCCAAAGGACTAGAAAAATACTTCGCTGACGGCAAACTTGAACTTACCGAAACGCCCGTTTATGCAACGGTTAACGTAAAAGGTAAAGAATTAAGTATCGTAACTTACACGATAGTAGACGGTCAAAGCGTAGTAGTTGACGAAATAGCAATTACTAAAGCAGGAATCAATATTAATCTACCTGAACTTGACACTAATCAAACTCTAACTTATGGAATCGTAGGCGGATGTTTCGTATCTTTGGTAATACTAATTATCGTAGGCGCACACGCAAGTAAGGTTAAGAAATTCAAGAAAAGACAACGCATGTAATATGAAAAAAGCAAGAAAATCGTGGTCGATTACGAAAAAAATAGTAGTGTTCTCTATTATTGGTGTAATAGGGGCACTACTAATACTCAATTTAGTAATACTACCGCTTACGGCAGGAAGTCCTAGAGCAGGCGGTGACGTAGGTATGGAAAATAATAGGTATATAGTAGATAGAGCGTACATATCCGCACATAGAGCGGGTGGCGGTGAAGCACCCGAACAAACCTTGTCGGCGTTCAAACTTTGTCTAGAAAGCACCGATTACAAGGTGGATATACTAGAATTCGACTTGCACGTAACCAAAGACGGAGAACTAATTTTGCTTCACGACGATACTCTTGATAGGACGTCGGACGTAAGAGAAAAGTTCGGTAGAAAGAACGTAAAAGCAAGTGACCTTACTTATAACGAAATTCTTACTCTTAACATGGGTGAAAACTTCGTCGATCCCAACACGGGACTAACGCCGTATAAAGGCTTACGCGGTGACGATATCCCCGAAGACGTCAAGATATTATCTTTTTCGGCAATACTTGACTATATAGAAAAAGTTGCTCGTCCCGACGGCAGTATGAACTATATAATAGAGATAAAAGATAGCGGTGAGAATGGAAAAATCGCTACCGACAAAATGTACGAAACGATGGTAAAATACGGTATCGTAGATAGAACTATCGTAGGCACTTTTAATAACGATATAACCAAATATTTTGACGAAGAATATAAGGGTAAACTCACGCGCTCGGCAAGCATAATGGAAGTGCTAGGTTTTTATTTATCTTTCTTATACGGTGCGGATTTAGGCGAAGTAGAATATAAGGTTTTGCAAATACCTTACAAAGCGTTTATTTATAACTTCGGTACGAAAGAAATAATAGATTACGCACATAGCTACGGACTAGCAACGCAATATTGGACGATAAACGATGCCGACTACGTAAAAGAATTGTCCGATAACGGCGCCGATGCAATAATAACCGACTATCCGAGTATTGCGTATGAAGTTCTTAACGGCTAAAGCATCGACCTGCAGTCGAAATGATGTATTTTGACTAACGTCAAAAAATGATGTTACTTCGCGTTTGCTCGTAATGATGTAGTTGACTAGCAGTCAACAATGATGTATTTGCTAGCGCAAAAATTGTGGATAAAAAATATGTGAGGATAACGTATGAAATATAAAGTT
Source organism: Clostridia bacterium (assembly GCA_045535785.1). GTDB lineage: Bacteria > Bacillota > Clostridia > Christensenellales > DTU072 > CAG-1782. Next base: position 18,836 of record JAZSMH010000068.1, on the reverse strand, counting down.
TATTGTACTGTAACAACACCGAAACAACGCACTATTATGAAAATAATAGACGTAAGCGCGGACACTGATGCAGACGCTATAAAAAGAGCGGAAGAGAAGTTCAACAAGTACCTTTCCCGCGTAGGGTATAAGGTAAAAATCGTTATGTTCGAGCCTATTTTTGCATAATGTACTTGATAAGAGAAGGCGAAGTCGTACGCTATCACGGGCAAGAAAAATGCGTGGTTATTCCCGATGGAATAAAGGGAATAGGCACAGAAGCCTTTTTGTGTAAACCCACGGTAGAAAGGGTAGTTATACCCAAAAGCGTGCAACGTATAAGCGAAGGCGCGTTTTATAGATGCGAGAATTTACGCGAAATAATATTCAACGAAGGTTTAGTCTATATCGGCGAGAATGCCTTCGGTGATTGTTGTAATTTAGAAAAAATAACCATTCCTAATAGTGTAGAATTTATTGCAAGATACGCGTTTAGCGACTGCATTAACTTACGCGAAGTCAATATTCTTAACGAAAAAACAGAACTTGATATTCTTGTCTTCGATGGGTGTAAGTTATTAGAAAAATAAAAGAATTGATAAAAAAACACCGTCCGTTAATGCGGACGGTATTTTTTTTGCTTGCGAATAAAGTAATTATTCTTCGATGATTGCTTCATTAGGGCAGGTGTCTGCACAGCTACCACAACTTAAGCAAGCGTCTGCGTCGATAACGTACTTGTCTGCGCCTTCGCTGATAGCGTTAACGGGACAAACGTCTGCACAGCAACCACAACTAATACAATTGTCATTAATTACGTATGCCATGAATAGATACTCTCCTTATGTATTTTTTATTGTTGTAATTATTATAACCTTATGAAAAAATTTTGTCAATATTCTAAACAAGGTCGTTATTATTTTTTGATATGGCTTTTTCTACAATTTCTTTAGCGGAGTTCTTAAAGAATTGATAGTAGTGGCAAGTAAGATTTGCGTTAAAGAACTTTCTATTCTTGTCGCTCTTTTTGCCGAAAGCTTTCTCAAAAGTATCGCACGCGGTGATTACGAATATGCTCCAATCGTCGAGATTTTTCCACACCGTGCCGAGAGTAGAGTAGAGTTTTTCGGCGTCTTTTTTTTCTAACAACCTTTCACCGTAAGGCGGGTTAGTGACGATAGTACCGCCTGCATATCTAGAGCGTAAATCTTTGACGTCCTGTGTTTGAATATGAAGATATTTGTCGAGCCCCGCGCGTTTTGCGTGGCGCATTGTAAGCGAAATCGCGTTTTTGTCAATATCGAACGCGGAGAAACGCAACTTTTTATCGAGAGTTTCTTTGTCTAACGCTTCTTGAAGGGCAATAACGCAAGCGTTACTATCGAAAAAATCCCACTTCTTGTAGTCAAAATCGCGAAGTTTGCCGGGTGCAATGTTGAGTGCAAGTCGAGTTGCTTCTATTGCTATCGTACCACTTCCGCAGAAAGGATCGATAAATGCTCTATCGGAAGAAAAATCACTAAGCAAGAGCATAGCGGAAGCGAGAGTTTCTTTTATGGGTGCTTCGCTTACTAGATCGCGATATCCGCGCTTGTGCAAGCCACTGCCCGAAGTATCTAAGGCAAAGGTTACGTTGTCGTCGTTTATGAAGAATTCAAAACGATAAGTTTCGCCCGTTTCGGGGAAAATATGACGGTGATAGCGGTCTACAAGTGTGCTAACGATCGCTTTTTTTATGATGCTTTGACAACTGCTTAGCGCAAAAAGTTTGCTTTTTTTACTCTTTCCATTGACTATTATCCTTGCGTTATAGGGCAAAATATCGCCAAAAGGTATGCTTTTTATACCGTCGTAAAGCATATCAAAAGTATCCGCGTAGAAAGATTTTAACACGATAAAAACACGCTCTGCGGTGTTAAGAAACATGTTAAAACGCGCAATATCGGTAGAAGTTGCCGTCAAAGTTATTTTGCCGTCCACCGCTTTGGTATCGAAAAAACCAAGCCCGCGCAATTCCTTTTTTAATATGCCTTCTACACCCGAAGCGCAAGTTATCATTACGTCATACGTTTTCATACCTATATTGTACATAAATTTCATTTTTTACGCAAACGCATATAGTTGTTTTCTATAATATTATTTACATCTATGCGTTTTTAGGTAAAGCATACTTGTTACTTTTGCACCTTTATTGTATAATAAAAGGCGGGGAAGCAACAAGGAGAATATTATGGCAAGATTTAAGCAAGACGATATAGTGACTTTGACAATAACCGATTACGGTATGGAGTGCGAAGGTATAGCAAGAATAGACGAATTCGTGTTTTTCGTGCCGTATACCGTTAAAGGCGAAACGGTGAAGGCAAAAATAACTTACGTTAAGAAGAATTTAGTTTTTGCCAATCTCGTTGAAGTAATCGAGCCGTCAAGTGACAGAGTAAAACCCCTTTGTAACCGCTTCACTAGGTGTGGTGGGTGCGACTGTCTACATATCGACTATAATAAGCAACTTGAGATTAAGAAAAACCACGTTGCCAACCTTTTTAAGAAGAATACCAATCTAGACGTTACTATCGACGACGTTGTGCCGTCCAAGGATATATTAGGATATAGGAACAAAATTCAACTGCCTTTCGGCACCGTTAACGGCAAAGTGGCAATGGGCTTTTTTAAGACGGGCACGCACAAAATAGTGTCGATAACCAAGTGTTTTTTACACGGTGAATGGGTAGAAAAACTTATCCTTTGCTTTGTTGAATACGCCAATAAGTATAACGTAAGCGCGTATGACGAAGGCACGAAGAAGGGAATTTTACGCCACCTTGTAGTAAGGCACGTAGACAATCAATATTGTATAACGGTGGTTACTAACAACGCGGATTTACCCAACGTAAAAGCCCTTATCAATATGATAACGGAAGCGATAGGGGAGAATTTTAGCCTATATATTAGCAAGAAAAAATCTCACGATAACGTAATAATGGGTGAAAGCGTCAAGATAATTAAACAACGCGAATTCATAGTAGATATTCTCGGAATAAAACTCACTCTCAATCCATATTCCTTTTTGCAACTTAACGACGACGTTAGGGACAAAATTTATAGTAGGGTAGTGGAAGAAATAACCAACGCAAGCGGTAAAAAAGTCGCTATCGACGCTTACGCAGGCGTAGGCGCACTAGGTGCGGTTTTGGCAAAAAACGGCGTAAGAGTATACAATATAGAAATAGTAAAAGAAGCCACCGAAGACGGAATTTTACTTGCTAAGAATAACGGTGTAGAAGAGTACGTTACCAACGTTAACGGCGATGCAAGTAAAGAAATAGGTAAGGCTATAGATTACGCATTAACCTTAGGCGCGGACAAACCCTATATTATTCTCGACCCACCGCGTAAAGGTTGTGACGAAAGAGTAATCAACGCAATCAAAAATATATCTACACCACATACGATTTTTTATATCAGCTGCAACCCCGCAACCTTAACACGCGACCTTAATCGCCTTTGTATAGACAACAACTATAATATCGAGTATGTCACCCCATACGATATGTTTCCGAATACCAAACACGTCGAAACTTTTGTTTGTCTTCGCAAACAATAGTTTCGACAACTAAGTTTGCCCAAGGCAAGTGAAGTTGCCTTCGGCAGTGAAGTTCACTACGTGAGTGAAGTTTCGCCTGACGGCGAAGTGGGGCAAACTTAACTTCACTTTGTGAGTAAAACGAGCAAAACTTCACTGTGAGTGTAGCGAACAACTTCACTACGAGCGAGAGCGAGTAACTTCACCCAATCTGACTTCACCAAACACCAAAAAGGAGAAAACTATGAAAGATTCAGAATTGCGAACAAGAGCAAAAGCACTTGCTTTACGTATAATCGCTGTCTGCGATGAGGTAGATACTCGCAAAGGCAGAGGTGTGCTTGTTAATCAAATTGTCAGAAGTGCGACCTCTATCGGAGCAAATATCCACGAAGCAAATTATGCCGCAAGCAAAGCTGACTTTATAAACAAATTTCATATTGCACTCAAAGAATGTGGTGAAACAGAGTATTGGATCGAAATGCTTGTCGGCTCAAATGCAATTAGTGAGCAAATAGCCAAAGAGCTTTTGCAAGAATGTGGTGTTATTCGCCGTATGCTTGTAAAATCCATCACCACCGCAAAGGAAAACGTATAAGGACGAATAATAATTTTGAGCGAAACTCGAAACTTCAATTTACATCTGTTTGGTATAACATATCGTATAAAAATGGCAATTTGCAAACGAGAATCACCTAATTTTCTTAAAAAACACAAGTGTCACAAAGTATTATGCAGTTGATATGTTTCCGTGCACCAATTAATAGGATTCCGTAAAATAAGTTGTTATTAGTGTTTAGGAGGTAAGTCAAATGAAAAAGTTATTAGCTTTATGCTTGACGATAGTTTTATGTTTATTCTGTCTTGCATCGTGCAGTTCGTCAACCGTGAAAAACGAGTGGTTTTCGGATGAAATATTAGAGAAATGTGCTGTTCCCAATTTGCCAAAGCTTAGCGATAGCGATTATTATTATACTTATTCCGAGGGGACTGACGATAGTCTTACCTTCAACTACATTGAATTTCAAGCTACAAGCGAGGAAGTTAGAGAGTATGCAAGAGCCGTTTATGAGTATCTTGTGGCACAGGACTATGAGTACTTGGGCACAAGAGGGCATCAAAAGTCATCGCTTGCAGGAGCGTTTGCAACATATTATTTTAGGGATGTTGATTCGTTTGGTGAATGTTATTACCAAATGTACTCTAAAGAATATATCTTCGTTTATTCCAACGATACCGACGAATCGGATGGAATAGTTTTTAACGAAATAATCGTGTCCACCATCGATTCAAAAACTATTAAATATGACGGCAAGGACGTATCTTGCAACGCCCATATAAAGCTACATTATGACGAAAGCTATGCTCTAAAAGAGAATATAGTTGATTTTCCTGCTACGGAAGGGGTTATGTTTTACGGATTCTTCCGCTCTTGTATCATAGATGGTAAAGAAACCGTATTGTACGACAAAACCGAAACAGGTATTATTACAATAGACTATTCATTGATGTACATTTATAATGACGGTACGGGGAAATTTGAATTTGACGGCATAACGTATGAATTCACTTGGACTGCTATTGATGATACCAATATCAAAGTTGATTTTGCCGATAATTCATATGGGACTTTTACCTTAAAAGATGACGATATCGGTGTATTTAATTACAATGGTATGATGTTGGTATATGAAACCCGAGTTTGATTGACAAATTCAACTATCAAAGTCATAAAAACAGTGACAAATGATGATTTCCACCTATAAAATATACCTTTTGGAGTTTCCACCCCCTTTTTTCGACCGGTTTGAGACCTTTTGGAGTCTTGACCCACGTCGAGACGCTTGTTTGTCTTTCCCACAAAAAGCCTGACGGACATATCAGCGTAAACGTAGAGTTTGGCGAAGAAGAAGGGTAGGTTTCTCTTAAAGATATAGAAAAGCGCGCATTAGAGCGTGCCCCTAAAAAGAAAACGACATATAAGGATATTTAAGCGTATATTGAAGAAAAGTATGGTTTCAAGGCGCATACGGCTTACATTGCCGAAGTGAAACGAGATTTAGGTTTACCTATGTATGACGCGCCGAACGCAGTGGAAGAATTAAAGCGTCCGCGTTCACATCCGACAACTGAAATGGTAGAAGCAATCAAAGACGCTTTGAAATATTTTGCGATAATTTAATGTAAAAAATTTTAAAGAAAGACAAATTTCTTTTCAAAGAAGTCTGTTTTTTATTGAATTTTTTGACAAAATATGCTACAATATGACATATTAAGAAACATAATGGAGGAAAACGCATGACTCTGTCACAGAAGGTAAGATACATAAGAGCCGAGAAGTTACTAAGTCAACAGGAATTTGCCGATGCGGTGGGCGTTTCCTATTCAACCGTCAGCCGTTGGGAGCGCGAAAATCGCAAGCCGCAGGCGAGAGCCATAGGCAAGTTCATAATTTGGTGCAAGAAAAACGGTATAGATTTATCGGACTTGGAGGAAAACAGTGATGAGAATAAAAAATAAGTTTATACATATTTTTTCGTTTTTACTACTTTTGTGCTTGATTTTTGCGACGAGTGCGGCGGTCGGTGCGGAGGTCGGTGCGGTTGCCGATGCCGAGCAGGCGCTTATTACTACTCGCAGTGAATTCATCAGTGCGCTTAACGATGCGAGCGACGGAGACGTGCTTACGGTAGGCGACGTAGATTTTAATATTTCTGCTACCGGTGCCGTCAATGAAGCGGAAAAAATCAAGATAGAAAAGAGCATCGTCATAAAAAGCGGTAAAGCGGACGGAAAGGCGGTACTTACAGGTGCGACGTTCATTCTTAACGGTACGAAAAGCGCAGGCGAAACCACTACGTATACTTTTGAGAACGTTATTTTTGATGAAAAACTCGATACTAGCGTTTTGACGGACGCCGATTGGCAACTTTCTTACGACAGTCAAGACGAATTGATAGGTAACTACCCACTAAAAAATCAATACGCTATCGAATGTAGGGGAAGCGCTAACGCGACTTTCAAAAATTGCGAATTCAATAACTATATGCATACTTACGGTCCTGCAATTCGTGCATTTTACGATGATTACTCGTTGACTCCGTCGCTTGAAGCGGAACACGGCGATAACGTGCCTTACAAACTGGAACTCAACATCATTGAATGTTTATTTTCCAACAACGCTGCCCTTTACGGTGGTGGCGCGGTATACGTTGAAGGACACGATAAGAACGTTACGATTAACGTAATCGACAGTAAGTTCACCGAAAATAAATCGGGCTTCGTGCAAAATGCAGTCGGTGGCGGTGCAGTTTACGTAAAACAATCTATTGCTAATTTTAACGGTTGCAATTTTGAAAAAAATATCGCTAACTATTTTTACGGTGGCGAAAGATATTGGTCGGATCAAATAATCGGTGGCGCAATCGGTTGTGCCGAGGACGCGTTGTTTACCATTCGTGATTGCAAAATTATCGACAACAAAGCTTCGTGCGGTGGCGGTATAGGCGTTGTTACGTCCAGAGTGGATATTGCGGACTGCCTAATTGCCGAGAATGAAGTAATTCCCGAAACTGAGAGCAAGAATAGCACTTTAGGATTGGCGAGCAACCAAGGACTTGGCGGAGCAATCTATTTTAACGGCGTAACCGACGCAACCATAGGCAATACCGAGATTAAAAATAACTATGCCGAGAACGCTATGAGTGCAATTTTTACCGATTACTCACCGCTACTTGATTATAGCACGCGCGAAGTTAATATTCTTTTCTGCACCATTGCCAATAACGTTTGCAAGACGAAAATGAGCGAATATAAAGGCTATGGCGAAGATAGATGGTTATGGTTCTCGTGGTATACCGATTTCTTCGATATTTCTTATCTAAAATATTACGGAAATATAGTAGTTGACGAAATTTACGCAACCGACGAAGCTACGGAAATAGAATTACCGGCCGAACAAAACGGCTATAACTATTTCGGTAACACCGCGCCTAGCGAATGGTACGACGTAGAGGGCAATATCATTAACGCGCCCGTCGTTTCTACCGAATTCATAAAAGAAAAACTTGGCGATATGAATTATCACGGAACTTTCACCGTAGGCGCGAACAACCGCGACGTGGTTTACAAATTCTTCGTTGATAGCGAATGCGACAGCACCGTTACTTTGCCCGCAGGTAAACTACCTTCCTTCCCCACGGTAAATAAGCCCGGATATACCCTTGTTAAGTGGACGTTTAGCGGAGATTTTGACTACGAAGAAGATAAATATTTTATTGTGGGTAACAAAACGGAAAGCATAGATTTTTACGCAACGTTTTCCGCTAATACGTACAAAGTAACCTATAACTTCGGCGAGGCGAAAGAGAGCGTTGATCAAGTGTACGATACCGCACTTAGTTTACCCACACCGCAAGAAAGATACGGCTATACCTTTGCAGGTTGGTTCACGGAGTTAGAGGGCAAAGGTGAAAAAATAGAACAAGGAGCAACCTTTAAGACGGCTAACGACGTAACGTACTATGCTTATTACACCAAAGATTTCCCCACGCTTTACGTAATTTTAGGCGTAATAGGTGGCTTGGTAGTAATAGGTGCAGGCGTAGCATTAGGCATTTATTTGCGTAACAAAAAAGCAAGTAAAGTACCTGGTGAAACTCTACCTACCGAGGTAAGTCAACATATTAGCGAGCAAATAGTAGAGAACACTAATTCTCCCGACACCAGTATGCTTTCGCCTAGAGAAAAGGAAGTGCTAGAATTACTCTTGCAGGGTAAACAACGTAACGAAATAGCAACCATACTTTATATTAGCGAAAATACCGTCAAGAAGAACATCTCTGGCATTTACACAAAACTCAACGTAAGTTCCAGAAGTGAACTCTTTGCACTATTTAAGTAAAGCTTAAAAACAAAAAACACAAAGAAAGTCCGACTGCAAAGTCGGATTTTTTTATGCAAAAAAGGGCGAAGAAGGGTGAATATACCGTTTGAGAATAAAAGAACTACCCGTTTTTACACCCAAAGTACCCGAACGGGTAATATGCTTTCGATAGATTCTTGTATATAATTTTGTTAGGATATAGGCGTGTAAGATAAGAAGTCGGCAGACTTAATCTTGACAAGGAGAGAAAATAAATGCAAAAAACCATAACCAAAAAAATTATAGATAGGTCTACCGATAAGTTTTTCAAATTTGAATTTTATTGTGATAGGTGTGGTAAAAAATTGACGAGTAGACCTTATTACTTTGAGCATAAATTTCATGAACAACTTACCGACGATGAAAAAAAGGCGAAAGAAATAATGTGGAGAGTAGAACACGATATCGCGTTTGAGCGAGCGAATTTAGAAGCGAGGCTAAAATTCAACGAATGTAATTCTTGCGGCAATATCGTTTGCGATGAATGTTTCTCGTTGGAAGAGGATGAAGATTTATGCGTGGACTGTGCTTGTGAACACGGAAAGAAAAACAAAAATATTAAAACGAAGAACTATACCAAATAAAAATTTTTAGGAGGGTAAAAGATAATGAAAAAGAAAATTACGGTCATAACGGTATTAATGGTGGCTATAATGATGCTACTTTTGGTTGCTTGTGACGGTGGACTTGGCGGCGGTGAAACACCGGGTGCACAAGATTGGAAGAGCTTGGGCTTCACGGGTGAGTTTGACGCACAGGTTAACGGGACTTTAGAGACCAACGTAGTAGACGGTGGCAGTATTACGATGAAATGGACAGGTTCGGATGAGCAAAGCTTAGATAATACTATTGCTTGGCTAAAAGAACAAGGCTTTGATTCTTACGGTGGGCAAAGCGCGGAAAAAACCACCGAAGAGGGTGGATTCATGAAATCCTATACAGCGTCGAAGACGGTAAGTGGTGGAGGCTTTAGTTTGGACGGACTTTTCGCTTTTGCTGAGTCGGGTGACAAAACCGTAATTGCAGAAACCTATTACATAACCGCAGATTTTTCATTGATGGGTCATAACTTCAAGGGCGGAGACCTCTTTTTAGAAGTTTATGAGCAAGGCGGTAATAATGGTGGAAATATGGGCGACTCCAATATAATGGGTAGTACCGCGGAATGGCCGTCGGCTAATATTCAATCGGTAATCGGAGTAAGCGTTCCTCAATACACGGGCAATGCGGATGGATTTTATTACGTCAACGGCGACGTAGGGTATTTAAAATCCGTTCAAGTTAGCGTTTTTGGTGCTAACAACGAGGATGCAGTCGCATATGCGGAAGTACTTACCGACGACGGCTACGTATTAAACGACGACACGTACGATAAGACGCTTTCTAACGGCGACGTAATTCACGTATCGATAACGGTCTCGCTATGCTATAATCCCGAAACCTATCAAATGGTAAACGGAATGAACGTTTATGTTAATCTCGAAAAAAATTCGGGAGAGTATTCTTCTTGGAGTGCGCTCAATATTGCGGGCTTCGACGGCGCGGGTGTACCTACTTATAACGGTGGTACCAGTTACGATATTGCCAACGTAGTGTCTGAAATAAGCGGTATGTTCGATCAATATGAACAAATAATATCTCAATTAGGACCGATGGAAGGCTTCCTTGATGCGGAAACCAAAGCACAACTTAACGAAGCAAAACGCATTGTAGAACTTGCTAAGCAAATTAAGGCGTACAATATTGTAGTCTATGGCACGAATGAGAATGAAGCGGAAGCATACGAAAACGCAGTTGCTAGTGCCGGTTACTCGCACGGTCTAAAGAACGTTGGTGACTATCAATATAGTATAGAAGTAGAACAAGATGGCAATAAGGCGATAATAATTTTAACCCGTATGCCCAAAGAACTTGGTGAAGAAATAGATAATAGCGGTGGTAACGACAACGACTACGAAGACGAGGATGATGAATATACCCCACCCGTTGTGGAGCCCGTCTACAATTTGCCCACTAACTTGAAAGTAGAGTATACGGACAGCAGTTTTAATTACGTTGCTATAAAAATCGGTGACGATTATTTCCAATCTTTCGAGATGTACGGCATAATCGAATACACTTATTTCAAAAAGAACGGCAACGTATGGGATTGCTACTATAGAGATAACTATACCACTGAATGGACCAAAGGCAGCAATACCGAAGCGGATAGAGAAGATATAGAAAGCAACGTATTTGACTTTATCGTAAATAAATCGGACGTTGATTTTGAAAAGACGGGCACCGATACCATTTTAGGAAAGACTGTTGACGTATTGTTCGAAGACACCAGTTTTGGTGATTATACAATAACCGAGACCGTATATAGAGACGCAACGACTGGATTGGTATTTAAGGTTGTTCAAGTTGTAAACGATACTGACATAACTTACGAAGTTACTTCTTACGACACTACGGTAACCAGTTTTGGCATCGATTTGCCTCAATAGTCTAAAGAAAAGGAGGAAATGATTATGAAAAAACTGATAGCGCTAATTATAGGTATACTTATGATGTTTACCTTAGTTGCCTGCGGAGATAACGATACCGACAATTCGGGCAATAACAACGATAACGGTATTAGCAACAACAACGGCAACGGCGGTGGCGGAAATAACGTGGTAATACCCGACGAAGATTACGATCCCACCGATCCCGAACAGTATATTTACAAAAGCGTATTCGCTAACAGCCCCTACAAAGCTCAATGGGATACCAGCAGGTGGGGCGCAGAACTTGACGGCATTTGGGATAGTTCGGTACTACCTAGCAAAATTCCGCAAAAACCGTCTAGCGTAACCGACGTAGATAGAATGGAATACGTTGGCAAACTTGACAAAAAGTTAGCAAGCAATCCCCCGGGCAATCTTACCGTAGATTTCGGTGACGATTACGATGGTGAAACAAAGCCGTGGGAATACTATATGATAATGTTTGAAGGAACAATGGATACCTTTAACACTCTCGTGGCAGACTTTGAAGAAAATTTCGCGTGCCATGACGAAAGAAACGGTGGAAGCAAGTTTATGGGTGATTTCCACGCATATAGCGACGATTTGTACGCATATATGAGTTATTATGAAGGCGGTTCTTACAATTCCGAAACTTACGAATTCGAAGGTGACGGAACGGTTAACTTCACCATTTACGCAATGCCCGTTCATTATCAATTACCTAAAGTGGTAGAAGGCGTACCGCTTATGCAAGCAGGATACGTTATGTGGAGTGTTACCGACCTTATGTGTTACGACGAAGATGACGAGGACTATACCGAACTACCCTATAATTATCAAACGGGAACGGCTACTGGTACGGTAAAAGAATATTGGGGCGTAGAATTTGAATATTACGGCGCTGACGCTAGCGATGCGGACGCTTACGGCACCCAATTAATTAACGCAGGCTTTACCCGTACGACCAATGAAAGCTCACCCTATTACAAAGCATACGAAAAAGACGGTATTTACGTAATAGTACAATACGAGGAAGAAGCAAAATACGTATCCGTCAGAGTTCAAACCGAGAATTGGTATTAAACAAAGGAGGAAAAATATGCTAGACAAGATTAAAAATAACCTTATTTACGTATTCTGTGCAGGAATTGGAGTGCTTAACTTTATTTTGTTAGCAATTCCATACGTTGCATCGTTCTACTCTTACGATTACGGTCAATACGGCGGTACGGGCTCGAGCTCGGCAGGAATTAGCGGATACAACGTAATGAAATTGTGGGAGTTTGGCTTCGGCGGTGTAATGAGCGCGCTAATTCAAATATTTATACTCATATTAGGTATTGCTTTACTTGCTTACGGCGTACTAGGACTATTAAAAGCTTTTGGAATATTCGAGCAATTCCCCGACAAGGTAGGCAAGTTAGATATGAAGAAGATAGGCGAATTCGGACTTTACGGCTTAGGCGGACTTAACGTACTATTGCTTATATTCCTTATCGTGTTGACGGCAACCAATACCGAAACCAACAATTCTTACGGCTATACGGCATCGTCGGGCATAAGATTTTCGGCAGGCGTATTCCTTGCTATCATATTCATAGGCGGAGCAATCGCAGGGTATATTTTGTTAGGAAAAAAATTCCCCGCCGGAGAAAACCTAGAAACGGTGACTTACGTATGCTCAAAATGCGGTAAGAAAGCAAAATCAAAGGATAAGTTTTGCTCTCAATGCGGTGGCGAGATAGAGCGTAAAGTCGTCGTCAAAGAAGAGTACGTTTGTTCAAAATGCGGTAAAAATTATAACGGCAAGAACAAATTCTGCTCCGAATGCGGTGGAGAAATCGTTGTAAAACAACCTTTAGAGCAAGAAAGCGAACCGCAAGTTACCGAGGTAGAAGAGCCTATTATAGAAGAAGAACAAGCGGAAGTCGCCGCAACCGAAGAACAAGTAGAAGTTGCGGTAACAGAAGATACAGTTGAATAAAACGTAAAAAATCGAAGAAAAACACAAAAAAGCACCGTAATAACCTTACGGTGCAGAGCCATATAAAAAGGAGATAACAAAAAATGAAACAAGGAATAAAAAAATCAATACCGATATTGTTTATTTTTACGATAGTGTGTCTTTCCTTGGTGATATTTGGAGTGAATAGTACGTCCATCGTAGCAGATGCGGCGGTGGACGACCTGTTCACGATAGACAATATCATATATCAAGTACTTACCGAGGAAGAAAATAATTATACTGTAGAAGTATCAGGTAATACGTTGACGCAAAGGACCGACGTAGTTATCCCCTCTACCGTTACCAATGGAGACTATACGTACACTGTTACCGAAATAGGCGGTATGTCGGAAGATAGCGAGAGCGATAATGCTTTTTATGACTGCAATTATTTAAGAAGCATAGAGCTCCCTAATACTATAACCAAAATAGGCATTAGCGCGTTCTATAACTGTGGTTTAACGGAAATCGATATTCCCGATAGCGTTGTAAATATTATGGGACACGCCTTTCAAGAAAGTAGTTTGCAACGCATTACGCTCTCAGATAATTTGGAATACCTAGGCGTTGAGGCATTTGATTCTTGCAGAAGTCTTAAAGAAATAGAGATTCCCAGTAAAATAACCGCCATTAACAGTGATACTTTTTACAGATGTTTGGCATTAGAGAGTGTAAAATTACCTGATGGACTTTTGAAGATAGGTATTCGTGCCTTTTCCCAGTGCAGTGCGCTTGCGGATATTAATATACCCGAAGGCGTTCAATTTGATGGTATGTTTCCGTTTAATGGATGTACTGCGCTAGAAGAAATCACTCTTCCGTCAAGTATAACCTGGCTTCCTCAAGGCGCGTTTAATGGTTGTACTTCTCTTAAGAACATAACCATGCCCGGTGTAAATCGTATGGATCTTCAAGCGTTCAAAAATTGTAGCGCGCTCGAGACTATTACCTTCAATAGTGGATTGACTACGATACCCCAAGAGGCTTACTACGGTTGTACGGGACTAACGGAAGTTATCATTCCCGAAACCGTTACGGAAATAGAGGTAGGGGCGTTCGCTGAATGTACCAATCTTGACTACGTAACGGTTTATGGTGCTGATGTTACTTACACATCGGGCACGAGGGTATTTCCGGCAAACACTACGGTATACGCTTATGCTAATAGTACGACGGTTGACTATTGTGAAGATTATTCAATTACTTGCTATTCTTCCGCACCTTATAGCGTAGAATACTACTTACAAAATATCGGTTCTGAAGGATATAGCGCGGTAGAAGAAGATACGGAAACCTTATCCGCCTTTCCTTACGAAACTACCGAAGCTGTTGCTAACAACACCTACGACGGATATACGATGCAAGCATTCGAGCAACAAGTAGTTAGCCCCAAGCGTAATACCGTTGTAAAAATTTATTACGACCTTGATCCACTTGAAGTAGGCGATACCTTTACTTATCAAAATATCGTCTACAAGGTACTTACTAATGAAGAAAACAATTACACAGTAGAAGTGTCGGGGAATGCTTTGACGGCGTCTACCAGTGTAATAATACCCGGTAGTATTCAATACGACGAGATAACTTATTCGGTAAAGGCAATAGGCGCGTACGCTTTCGAAGATTGTACGTATTTAACCAATATAGAGTTACCTCAAGGTATTACCACGATTGACGATTTTGCATTCTTTGGCGCAAATAGTTTTAGAAATTTAAGTATTCCGTCAAGTGTAACGACTATCGGTGACGGTGCGTTCAGAAAAACGGGATTTAATATGATTACCATTCCTGCAACCGTTCAATCAATGGGTACTAACCTATTCAGACAGAACGATTATTTGGTATATGCTTATATTTATGCGCCGATAACCGAACTTGGCGATTGTGCTTTTTCAGAATGTACTTATCTTAGAGAAGTAAAGCTACCCGATACGTTAACTACTATCAATTATCAAGCGTTCAATCAATGTAGTAGCCTTTCGTCAATTAACTTACATCAAGGTATCACCACCATAGGTCAAATGGCATTCCGTCAATGTGCTTCCCTTACGGAATTAGTTATACCTTCTACCGTTACTTCTATTGACGGTAGTATATTGTCGGGTTGTAGCGCGTTAACGGACGTTACTATTTATGCAAAAACTACGGTAGGTAGCAACTCATTCAGTAGCTGTACCGCACTTGAAAAGGTAAAAGCATATTACAGTACCGGTGTAAGCAGTCAAGTATCTTCATCGGTATACGTTCCTATTTACGACCTTGCATTCGATGCAAACGGTGGCGAAAAGAATGCATCGCTTACCGAGTTAGAATCGACAATTTGGGAAAAGGATCAAAGCATTACCTTCGAGGATACCCACAAGGCTACCCAAGCAACTTATGATTTTGGTGGTTGGTTATACAATGATTCAACGTTGAATACCGGCGATCAATTCACGTTTAATGGAGAAACCGACGTAATCACCTTTACCGCACAATGGACGAGATGCGCCGTTGAGTCGGTAACTATACCTACCGAAAAACTCGTTCAATGGTACGGACCTTCGGAAGAATTCATACCTTTTGACGTTAGCGTTCTTTATAGCGACGGCAATAGCGAAATCATAACCATTGAAGCAAGCGCGCTTACCGGATTTAGCACGGCGGAAACCACCCCTAGCGGTGAATCTTGCACTGCTACGTTCACAACCGCAGGCGAAGAATTATCATTTACCTATTACGTACGCGACAAGGTAAATATGAAGTACATTACCGAATCGGAAGAAATCGATCTTGTAGGTTACGTAGGACAACAAATCTATTTGATGGATAACGAAGGCCATGATAAGACGGGATATAACTTCAAAGGATGGGTACACAGTCTAACCGATGCTACTTATATTGACGGTGGCTCATACACCTTTACCGCGGACGATGACGGCGAGTGCTTCGTTATGACGTACGAACTTAAATATCCCACTTACACCAGCACTCACGGTGAAGAACTTACCTTTACCTACGACGGAGTAGCGCGTAACGTAACGGTAACGGGAGAACACGAACTAAGCGAAGGGGTAGAATATACCTATAAGTGGTATCAATTAGATACAAGTATACCCCCGTGGTTGGCTTATACCTTTGATTTTGATAATAACGCAACGTTAGTTAACGAAAGTAGCACCTACGCATTCGTAGATTGCTCGCAAGGTTTGAACGGCGACGACGGTTATTACTATTGGGTGGTAATTAGCGCTACGTACGGTGGCGAAACGAAAAAATGCTACTACAATATTAAGGTCACCATTAGTAAAGCAACGCCCGATATTACGGTATCAAAACCTAGTTTGCACTATAGAGACGGAGATATTGTAATAAATGAAGAATTGACTATTACTACGACGGGAGAAAGCGATACCAACGTATCCGCAGTATCCAATTTAAGCGGTGTAGCGTTTGAATATAGCGACGGCGTTATTTCTAACGTTACTCAAGCGGGCGGAACGTTCACTTTGACGGTAACGCAAGAGGAATCGAACAATTATTTAAGTTATAGCGAAGATTTTGAAATAGAACTACGTAAGGGAACACAAACTCTCACTGTTGAAGATGAAGAAATGGCCTTCGTATCTTCCTTTGCGGAAGAATATGCGATTAACGTAATTCAATCAAGCGGAGAGTTAAGTTACGCTTTGTTACAAGGCGATGCAACCATCGACGGCAACGTAATTACCGCTAATAGCGCAGGTTCCGTACAATATAGCGTAACCGCTTCAGAAACTGCCGTTTATAACGCAATAACCAGATCTTATTGGGTTTATTTTGATAAAAAAGCAGGTAACCTTGCTCCCGATTATAGCGTGCCTACAGGTCTTACTATCTGTATAGACCATTCAAGCCAAAAAGACGTAACGCTACCTAGTAATTGGGCGTTTAGCGAGAACGTATACTTTGACGAAGCACGCGATTATACCGTATTAGCTGTATTTACTCCCGCTGATACCAATAATTATCATACGTATCAAGTAGGTATTACCGTTACTGCTACCGCGCACGTAGCGGGAGATGAAGCAACCTGTACCGAAGCGCAACATTGTACGGTATGTAATAGAGTACTCGTCAATGCGCTCGGTCACGACTTTAATACGCCTTACGTATCTATGGGCGAAAGCGGTCACGCGCACAAGTGTGCTAACTGTGACGAATACGACACTACCTTACCTCACTCTTCCGTAGATGAAGCAACTTGTACTTCGGCTAAATTGTGTGACGCTTGCGATTACGAAATGGAAGCGCAAAAAGACCACTCCTTTACCGAACAAATAGAAGACGAAGCCCACCTAAAAGAAGAGGGCACTGACTGCGTTACTGGCGCAACGTATTGGTACGACTGTGCTACTTGCACTATGATATCAACGGAAGATTATTGGACTGCGGACGCTCAAGACAGTCACGATTTTGACAAAGACGGCTTCTGCACGCTTTGTGACGGTATTGAAGCACCTTACTATAACGAAAACCGCGATATCAACGGCGATGGCACGCCCGACGGCGCGTACGAAGTAAGTAAAGTAGGACATCTATATTGGTTCCCCTCTGATTACGGTGAATATATCGACGGCAACGTATTCCTTATGAACGATATCGTTGTCAACGAGAACGTTCTTCTTGAAGACGGCTCGCTTAATGCAAGCGCAGTAGAAAGTTTCCGCATTTGGAAATTAATTTTCGGTTTAGGTGAAGATTACGTCTTCGACGGTAACGGTAAGTTTATTAGTGGACTTTACTTAATCGATTATGACAGTGGATTTGGAGTAGGGGGCCTATTAGGCGAAAATTACGGTATCATTAAGAATCTTACCGTTAAAAATTCCTATTTAGAAGGGTACGAGTTTAGCAGTATCGTTCATTATAACGGCGGTATTGTAGAGAATTGCCATAGCGTAAACAATACGCTCGTATCAAAATACGGTGGCGGTGGTGTTGTTGGTATCAACTACGGCAACGGCACTATCAAAGATTGTACCAACAGTAGTAACCTTTACGTAGAAAACGGTTTGGATGATGAAACAATTATGATTTTCCTCGGTGGTATCGTTGCTATTGTAAATGAAGGTGAAGTTATTAAAAACTGTGTTAACTACGGTACCATTACAGCAACCGCAAATAGCTCGGAATATATAAATGTCGGCGGTATCATAGGTGGCAATGATAGCGATGGCTTGGTTGAAATAACTAATTGTCATAACAAAGGCAATATTATCGTTCAAAGTATATTCCCGGCTGTCGGCGGTGTTGTCGGATTCGGAGTTTACAACCGAATAAGCGATTGCACCAATACGGGTAATATTACGGTTGATGCAAATTATGATGAAGCTGTCGGCGGTATTATTGGATCGTCAAGCTCAAGAGTAACTATAGAAAGATGCTATAACGCCGGTGATATCGAAATTAATTCTTGTTCTATCGGAGACGTTGTTGCCGGTATCGCAGGATTTGCAATGACTACAACAATAGTTAATTCCTACAACGTAGGAAATATAGAAGTTACCTTCGATGAGAATTTTGATGTGAACAATGCGGAAATGATGGCAATAAGCGGTATTGCTAATATTAATACTTCATTAGTAGGCAATTGTTATAACGCTGGAGAGATTATCATTCCTGCCGAGTATCAATCGACGCTGATTTACGGTGGAGTAGTTTTATTGGAAGACAATGATACGTCGTCAATTATTGAGAATAATTATTATTTAAATGCTACCGCTAACGAACACGGCGGAAGAACGGCAGAACAATTCGCTAGCGGTGAAGTTGCTTATGCACTTTGCAAGCAAATAGTTATTGACGAAGAATTCACCATAGACGGAAGTGCGT
>JAZSMH010000018.1:0-34260 GCA_045535785.1 Clostridia bacterium | reverse complement strand
AAAGATAATTGCCAAACTAGTAGAGAAATAAATTATGGCAAGTACGAAAGAATATTTAGACTTTGTTTTAGGTCAAATAAATGACCCTGATATCACCTATAAAAAGATGATGGGTGAATATTTACTATATGAAAACGGCGTTTTATTTGGTGGTATTTATGACGATAGATTGCTAATTAAGTCCACCGAAAAAGCAAAAGCGCTCTTGCCGAATGCTGAATACGCTATTCCTTACGACGGCGCAAAACCTATGATTTTCTGTGATTTTATAGACGATAGCGGACAATTAACTGATTTTATAAAGAAACTAACCAATAAATAAGAATTTTTAGGTAAGATAATGATTGTTTTAATTACAGGAGCATCGCACACAGGTAAAACCGTACTTGCTCAAAGGTTGCTCGAAAAATATAAATACCCATATTTCTCAATCGACCATCTTAAAATGGGATTAATTCGTAGTGGCAACACAGAACTTACCCCTATGGATGATAATGAATTAACCGAATACTTGTGGCCAATTGTTTGTGAAATGATAAAAACTGCTATTGAAAACAAGCAGAACTTAATTATTGAAGGTTGCTATATTCCGTTCGATTGGCAAAAGGACTTTGACTCTGAGTATCTTGAAAACATCAAATATTTCTGCCTTGTAATGAGTGAGAAATATATCAAAAACCACTTTGCTGACATAAAGAATTATGCAAATGCCATTGAAAATCGTGTGGATGATGAATGGTGTACAATGCAGAGTATATTGGCAGATAATGCTGAAGTTCTTTCCCTTGCACAAAAGCATAATGCGAATTACATACTCATTGATAATCAATACGAAATCAATATCGATTTATAACGACAAATTCCAATTTGTCGGTCAGTTTACCTGTACGCATTTTAATTATCTGTACGCAAATTTTACAAGGTGTACGCAAATTTTACAAGGTGTACGCACTTTTAAGGGGTGTACGCAAATTGTATCAAAATAGGTATTTACACACAAATGAGTAACGGATGGCAATATTGCCGTCCGTTTGTTTTTTGCTAGGTATTTCGCAAAAAGGTATTGTAATGAGCACACGTATGTTGTACAATTAGAAATAAAAGGATGGAAGAAACAGTATGATAACCGATTGTTATGACGTAAAGACAAAACCTATAATGAAGCCGGAAGATTTTTACGGTGCTCAAAAACATATCGTGGACACGTGTTTAATAATTTTTTCCAAAGAAATACATACTCATTTGTTAAAAACTCATCAGTGCGAAATTATAGGTACGGTACGGGTATGCAACGGCAACGTTGATATCTACAAAATGAATTATAAGGGTAAAGACGTTGCATTTTATTTGACGGGCATAGGTTCGGCGGTTGCTTCCGCTATGTGTGGTGAGGCAAATTGGTTAACGGGTGCGACTAAATTCATAATGTTCGGTTCGTGCGGGAGTTTGGATAGAGAAAAGACGGATGGCAAATTTATTGTACCTACGGAAAGCTATAGAGGAGAAGGATGTTCTTATTATTTTGCCGAGCCGTCAGATTATATCACGATTAAGAATTGTTATAAGCTCGCTAATATTTTTGAAGAACTTAACGTGCCTTACGTGCTAGGAAAAGTTTGGACAACTGATTCAATGATTAGAGAAACGGTAGGGTTAGTGACAAAACGCAAAGAAGAAGGATGTATAGCGGTGGAAATGGAACTTGCAGGCGTGCAAGCAACTTGTGATTTTTATAGCTTTGAATTATACGATTTTCTTGAAGCGGGCGACGTATTAGAAGCAAGTGGGTATGAGATAGAAGGACTACATAAAGCAAATCACGATTTAGCCAAATTATATATTGCACTAGAAACCGCACTGCGTGTATAAAGAAAATAAAGGGGATGATTATGAAAAAAGCACTGATATTAATTCTAATAATCGTATTTTCGTTTAGTTTAGTTGCTTGTCTTGGAACTAATTATCCTGGCAAAGTAAAACCTAAATATTGGGCGAGTGAAGATACCCATATAATGTTTTGGTTCCCTGCAGAAGCAGGACACGGCAAAGCGGAAGGCATTTACTTTGATGCTGAAGGAGCGTCACACGATATACTACTAGAATGGGATACCAGAAGTGGAATTGTGGAAGTCAAAACTTCAGGATACGAGAAAATATTTACGGCCAACACGACAACTCTTTCGGCTAATCTAACGTGTACTTTTGAAATTATTTCTCAAGAAGAACAATATGATTTTCCTACAAAGATAGTCTTTAATCATATTGAAGAAGGCGTTGATTTTTATTGTAGAAATGGTATTCATACGTGGGAAGATGAGCCTTTATATATACCAGGTGGTGGAAGTGACGAATATTTTCGTTGTTTAGCGTGCGGCACAATTGAAAAACAACATATTGATATAGGTTATGCATTCAACGTTACAGTTACAGGAGAAACCAATCTTCTAGCGGAAAATCTTTTAGAAGTATATTCCGCGCCGTCTCCAGTGACAATTAAGACTAACGTGCTTATGGACGCGGACATAGCAATTTATGTAAACGATAAAAGAATTGAAAAAGACGAAAATATAAGTGATGACAATTATTGGTATTATAGTTTCATTATGCCGTACGAAGATGTTGTTATTAGAATAGAAACGGAGACTATTGATTATATTGACGTGCGTAACGTTCTTAATATTTCTGATATTAGTTTAGGTGACGTTAAAAAAGTTAGATGTGAGCAAGGCTATATAGGCGTTGCCCCTGGTAATTTAACTACCGTCAAATATAGTACGGACGTAGAAGATATTACTAGCCTTTTAGCTTTGTTAGAAATGACAGTTTACGAAGAAAAAAGCAACGATTGGCAAATTGATGGCGGTGGATACGTTCATTATTCAATAATAACTAATGATAGTCAGTACGATATAAGAATATCTAACGGTTATATTCACACGAATCAAAAGCACTATAAATTCATAGGTGAATATGTTGTTTTAGAAAATCCTAGTTTGGAAGCACATAGTTATATAACTTACGGAGACACTTATGAAGCATATACGATGCAAAACGTATATATTGGGGAGTTTGACGGTTTATCCCAATTAGAATTTATCGATTATCCACACGAAACTATCCCCGAAAACGAAAATTTAGGATATATAGAGACGGAGATTGGCAGAATTTATATTCATAGTGAGAATATATTTTACACCAAAGAAGACAACTTATTTAGTTACTATTTAATCGTAGGAGAAAACAATTTTTCCGATGTTTTTGTGAGTTAAATATGGAGAAGAAGTAAAATATGAAAAAGGTCTTAGTAATAACAGTGGCGTTTGTTTTAGTTTTTCTTCTAGTATCTTGTAAGATAAATTTAGACGTCAATAATTACGAAAAGGATACTTGGTTTAGTAAAGAAACACTTGATTTATGTTTGGTTTCAGACTTTCCTATTATTGAAGGTTCAGAATTTTTAAAAGTTAACGATGAGAATATTTACGTCAATTGGGAGTATGAACGATACAAAGATTACGTTGATACTTTCTATGAATATATAAAGTCAAAACATTTTGCTTATTTAGGGACAAGAGGAGAAGAACATAATAATTTCGTTGGAGCATTCACGACTTATTATTTTGAACCCGCTCAAGAATTAGAAGAATTCAAACAAAATAAAGATGGGTATGATTATATTTTCGTCTATTCCGATGGTTCCGTTGATGAAGACGGAAATATAATTTTTAATATCATAACGTTTGATAGACCGGATAAAGCCACGATAAAATATCAAAATACAGAATTTATCTCTAACACGATAATACGGATTAGACATAAGCAAGAAGCACCGTTAGGTGGCAGGTATATTTTAGATGATTTAGCGTAGAGCAAAGGTTTTCGTTAAGGCATTTCTTAAAGATAATCGACAAAAAACCTATTTTTTTGTAATGTTTTGTAAGTAGTATTTACATTTTTGGAATATTATGGTAAAATAGAAAAAATGAGGTGATAATTATGGCAAAAAAACAACCAATAGTAGCAATTTTGTACGACTTTGATAAAACGCTAGCGACGGACGATATGCAGAATTTTGGCTTTATCCCCGCGTTAGGAATGACTAGCGATGAATTCTGGGGTTCAACGGGCGAATTGGCGCAAACTACCGGTATGGAAAAGATATTGTCATATATGTATATGATGATAGAAAAATGCAAAGAAAAGGATATTCCACTTACAAAAGAATACCTTAATAAACTCGGTAAAGACGTTAAATTTTACGAAGGCGTTCCCGGATGGTTTAAGCGCATTAACGCATATGGCGAAGAACTTGGTGTTAAGGTAGAACACTATATTTTGTCAAGCGGAACAAAAGAGATAATAGAAGGTACTGCAATAGCAAAAGAATTCAAAGAAATCTATGCTTGCGAATTTTTGTTTGACAATGAAGGTATAGCAACTTGGCCCAAAATCGCAATCAACTATACGTCAAAGACACAATTTGTATTCCGTGTATCAAAAGGCGCACTTAACTCTCACGATGACGTTGGCGTTAATACAAGAACAAATGCTAGACGCGTACCGTTTAGAAACATGATTTACATTGGAGACGGATTAACGGATATACCATGTATGACGTTGGTAAAAGAAAAAGGCGGTAAGTCCATAGCTATTTATCCAAAGGGAAAGAAAGACAAAGTTTATCCTTTATTTGAAGAAGAGAGAGTTAATTACATTTGTCGCGGAGACTATTCGGTAAACAGTGATCTTGACAAGATAGTTAAGTTAATTATCAGTCAGGTATCAATCCTAGACGCGTTAATCAACAAAGAATCAGAATTGTTAAAGAAATAGGGGATACCCTATTTTTTTATAATATAGTAAATCAACTTACAGTTACCAAAAGGAAAACAATGCAATTATTTGATAGTTTAGATAGGAAAATACAAAGTTACGCACTTGCGGCATTCAAAAGATTAGATAAGCGTGAGATAGAACGTAAGTTAGATAGCCTTACGTATCAAGAACTTGACAAAATAACAGATGCAGATAAGTATTTTAGAAAAGTTATTTCGCTAATATCTGAGCACGTCATACACGAAAATATTGACGCTGATTTATTTATAAAAGATGCTTCTTACCAAGGAAGAATAGCAGATCTAATCGTTTGTGCATTTATGAGCGAAGAAGAAATGTGCGGTACGTTCGTACAAATCGCAGGATTTATGCATAACGAAATCGTTATTGAAGATAGTACGATTTATAACGAAAATAACGACAGCGCAAGACCTAACAGCAGGGAAGAATTTGAGAACCTTACAGATGAAGAGTTTTATAAAGAGCTTGCAATAGTTGCAATTGTTATTAACCATCTTGGTTATCCCATGGGTGAATTTGATGAAAACGCATATGAAAAATTTGAGCCGTCATTGGAGATGAAAAAGGCGTATTACCTATGTGTAAAAGGAATAGAATATAGCGAACAAAAAGAAGAAATAATTTCGGAAGAAAATGAAAATATAGAGCTAAATTCTATGACGGCAACGAATGAAGAAACTGCTAAGGAAGTGTTAAAAACCGATAAAGACTATTTAAGAGAACTGCTAATTGCATTGTCGAGTCATGGTATGAACTCGGAAGAAAACGTTGAACTTGCTTATGGTATTTTTGTATTGAAACCTGACAAAATACCTTTTATTATCGAACTAATAGAAGGTGGTAAAACTGAAAAAGCTATACGACTTGTAATGGAAACGATATTAGAATTTTAGGGTGCAAAATTGCTATAAATGGAAACCCTAAATAGATATTCGGCATTATATTAGCAACCCAATAATGTGATTTTTTAACGTATGTTTTCATAAAAAATGCGCTTCCGAGCGCATATATTTATGTAAAAGTTTTTACTAAATAACGTGCTAAAAACAATAGATTACCCCTTGTCAAAACGTAATATGTATGTTACTATTATTAATAATAGTTTTACTATATACACAAATAAATAGGAGAAGCAAGATGATTAACGTTAAAGAATTAGTACAAAAAATGACGCTTGAAGAAAAGTGTGCTATGTGTTCCGGTGTAACGAATTGGAATACTACTCCCATAAAAAGATTAGGTATACCCGCAATAACGATGAGTGATGGTCCGCATGGATTAAGAAGAGAAAAGGCTAATCCTGACGTTGCTAACGTTATGCAAGAAAGCATACCTGCAACTTGTTTCCCTACAGCGGTTACGCTAGCAAGTTCTTGGGATAGGAACTTAGCTGGAAGAATGGGTAAAGCTATAGCGATGGAATGTATTGATCAAGACGTTGATATCGTTCTTGGACCTGGTATCAACATTAAGCGCGATCCTCGTTGTGGACGTAACTTCGAATACATGAGTGAAGATCCGTATCTAGCTGGCGAACTTGGTGCCGCATACGTCAACGGAGTGCAAAGCGAAAATATTGGCACTTCATTAAAACATTATGCCGTTAACTCTCAAGAATACAAACGTATGACTTCAAGTAGTGAGTTGGACGAAAGAACGTTGAGAGAAATTTATTTACCCGCATTTGAAAAGACCGTCAAAGAAGCACAACCTTACACCATCATGTGTTCTTATAATAGAATCAACGGAATTTATGCAGCGGATAACAAATATCTATTAGATGATATTCTTCGCCAAGAATTTGGATATCTAGGAATTGTTATTTCCGACTGGGGTGCAACGAATGATAGAGTTCAAGGCGTAAGAAGCGGCATGGACGTAGAAATGCCTACGAGCAACGGAGAAAGAGATGGTTGGATCAAGGCTGCCGTTGAAAAAGGCGAGTTGTCAATGGAAGAGCTCGACAAAGTAGTCGAAAGAATTCTTCGCATTGTATTTATGTGTGTTGAAAATAGAGAAAAGAACGCAGGCAAGGTAGTTAACTATGACGACAACTTTGAACTCGCATGTGAAGTAGCTCAAAATGGTGCGGTTCTATTGAAGAATGATGGTGTGTTACCGATGAAAGAAGGCAATTCAATTGCCGTTATAGGTAACATGGCAAAAACTATGCGTTATCAAGGAACGGGTAGTAGTCGTATCAATCCTACTAAGCTTATGTCCTTCGTTGATTATTTGGATTCAAACAAAATTGAATATGCTTATGCGGACGGATATTCTGAAAGAGACGAGGCACCAGATATGGCGGCTATAGAAAAGGCGGTTAACGTCGCTAAGACTAAAGATACTGTCATACTATTCATAGGACTTACCGATATTTACGAGAGTGAAGGCTTTGATAGATCTCATATAGAAATTCCCGAAGCACACAACGTACTAGTTAACGAAATCTTGAAGGTAAACAAAAACGTAGTAGTCGTACTTGCAGGTGGCTCACCTATGGAATTACCTTGGGCGCAAGACGTAAAAGCTATTCTTAATATGTATCTATGCGGTGAAGCAGGTGGTAAGGCGTGCTATAATTTACTTTATGGTAAAGTTAATCCCAGTGGAAAACTTGCAGAAACTTTCCCGTTGACAGGCAAGGATAATCCTGCATATCTATACTTTGGAATGGGCCCGCGTACAGTTGAATATAGAGAAGGTATTTACGTAGGATATCGTTACTATGATAAGGCTAAAAAGGACGTCCTTTATCCGTTTGGTTATGGTTTGAGTTACACAAAGTTCGAATATAGTAACCTAAAACTAAGTTCTAGCCAAATTAACGCAGACGATGAGCTAACCGTTACTTTCACCGTAACTAACGTTGGTGAAGTAGATGGTGCAGAAGTTGCACAAGTATACGTTAAGGACGTAGAGAGTACGATTTATCGTGAAGAAAAAGCTTTGAAGGGATTTGAAAAAGTATTCTTAAAGGCTGGCGAATCGAAAGAAATCAGTATAGAACTAGATAAGAGAAGTTTTGCTTTCTATAACGTTCTATTGAAAGATTGGTCTGTAGAAAGCGGAGCATTCGAAATCTTGGTAGGTGCAAGCAGTAGAGATATTAGACTATCTGCGGTAGTAGAAGTAGAGGGTATTACAGAAAACATTCCGGAAGTTGATCCTACTTCCTATTATGCTGATCCTACTCATTTTGCTGAAATCCCCGAAAAGGATTTTGTTAACTTATTAGGTCGCGAGCTTGTTGAAAATAGACCTTATCAAAAAGGTGAAGTTGACGAAACCTTAAGTATAGGTGATTTAGGCATGTGTAGTTTTGGTAGATTCTTTAGATGGTTGGTTAGTACCGCAGCACCGTTGATTGGTCCTAAAGGTAGCCCTGATGCAATGAAGAAGATGCTACGCCAAGGCGCACTTGATTTACCGCTACGTAACATGTATTCTATGACTAACGGTATCGTACCTAAGGCGAGCGTTGACGGTCTTATTATGCGTTGTAACACCTATCCGTTTAGAGGAATGGGTAAGTTTATATTCTCATTCTTGAAGAAGCGTCCTACTAAGAAAGAAGTTATTTATCCAATAGAGAAATAAAAGATATATGGAACTAATAATTGCATCTAATAACGTGCATAAGGTAAAGGAAATTAAAGAAATCCTCGGCGACTTTTTCGACGGGGTTTTCTCTATGAAAGAAGTTGGAGTAGACGTTGACGTTGAAGAAACTGGTGACACGTTCTTTGCTAACGCTTTGATAAAAGCTAGAGCAATATCGGAGTTAACAGGTAAGATTTGTTTAGCAGACGATAGTGGATTACGAGTAGATTATTTAAACGGGGCACCCGGTGTATATTCCGCTAGATATGCTGGCAACGAGCATAACGACGATAAAAATATCGATAAGCTTCTTTTAGCATTAGAAGGAGTAGAGAATAGAGAGGCAAATTTTACTTCCACATTGGTTGTGTATTATCCAAATGGTGATTATCTTGCCGTAGACGGAGTTACTGAAGGAGAAATAACTTTAGAAAAAAAGGGAACCAACGGTTTTGGGTATGATCCAGTATTTTTTAGTTATGAGCTAGATAAGACCTTTGGTGAAGCCACTGATGAAGAAAAAAATAGAGTAAGCCACAGGGGAAAGGCTCTTAAAAAGTTAAAATTACATTTTATGAGTTGACAATAAAAAAGCATAATTGAAAAACGCCATAAGTTAAAAACAGCTTATGGCGTTTTTACGTAAAACCAAAATTAGTTACTTTTCTATGCGATGATATTGAGTTCTTTTTTTAGATAAGTAAGACAATCTTCTGATGCAGGGTTAGCTCTGAATATATCACAAATTTCGAAATAAGTATTGATAATTACAGTATTGTCGGAATCTATTATAGCATTTTTTAACGTGGAAGTTAACTGCAATAACTTATTTTTTAATACGTTATTAGATATCATATTGAGATACTCAAATGCGGTATCAACCGCAGTTAACATATCTGAACAATCGACTTCGGGCTTCGTAAAGTCGAATTCTTGGATACCAAATTCGATTTTTTCTAAACTGTTCTTCAGTGCAGTCGCAGTAGCAAAAGCAAAATAGCTATACGATAGATCTATGTCGACGTTGGGATAAGCGGTCTCTAAGAACGATTCTAGTGTAAAAGTTTTTACATCGATAGAGTAGAGAAGTGCGTATACAAAAGGAATACAAACATCGGCATTTTGAGAATAGCCTTGCTTTAACTGAAAACAATTTTTAAAATCTTTGTCGAATGAAACCTTATGTCCGTTTGATTCGATATATGCGCACAAATCGCTGTCTTCGGTAGTTGCTCGAAGAAGATTCGATATAGCAGTATCTGCAGACAAGAGATTGGATTGTAAAAATTCTTCTAATGCGGTTTTTAAATTCTCTTTTAAGGTCATTTGTTTTTCCTCGTATCGCTTGTTTTTTTTCATTATAACAAATAAGTCGAATAATTTCAACAAAAAGTTGACAAGTTTTGCTCTTGACAATTTTTACATATTGTGTATAATAATCGGTAGCATATGCTACAAAATCATGGATAGAGAAGAGTGTAAAAATGAAGTTTTTTAAGCAAATTAAGAAAAATTCGTTGTTTTATAATCTTACAGACCGAGAGATAGAAGGTTTGTTTGATTGTTTAAGCGCAAGAATAGAAAAGAAATCGTCTAGAGATATAATTTTGCGTCCTAATGAGGAAATAAAAGACGTATGCATTATACTGGAAGGTAACCTAGTGGAGTTCACTGTAAAACAGAGCGGTGAACGCGCTGTAGTAAGCTCAAAAGTAGATGGCGATATGTATGGATTCCCATATTGCTTTTCTTCGAACAAGTCTGACACATTTATTACCTCTGCCACTGATTCAGTTTTGTTATATATAGACGCAAGCACTCTTTTGCATACATGTGAAAAATCTTGTGTTGCTCATAAAAAATTAGTAGAAAACTTGGTTGCGCATCTTTGTCAAACAATAAGTGATTTGAAGTGTAGTAATGGTTTTATTACCATAAAAGGAATGCGCAAAAAAATAGCGAGGTTTATATACGAGAAATATTTAGAGCAAAATGAGCTAACTGTTAAATTGGGCGTTGATAGAAATGGTATGGCGCGTTATCTCAACGTAAGTCGTCCTAGCATGAGTAGGGAAATGATTGCTATGAGAGAGGAAGGGATTTTTGATTTTAGGAAGGATGTAATCAACATCAACAATCTTGAAGAATTGAAAAGAATAGCCACTGAAGACTAAAAAATCTAATATTACTACGTTATTGAGCAAGTTGTTTCGGTTTCCACCTTGACAACTTGTTTTTTTTAATATAAAATATTAAAAGACTTACTATAAGTTATCGGAGGCATTTATGAAAAAGAACGTGGTTGTTAGGTTAACGTTATTGATATTGGTGGTAGCTCTTTTTGCTTTGGTTTTCGTTGCGTGCGAGCCAGCTGCAAGTGGAGACGGTAATATTAACGTGCTTCCTGATAACACTCAAACCGACACGGTAAAATTCACCGTTACGTTCATATTTAACGATGGCGTAACTTCTAACTATTCAATAAGCGGCATTGCAAGTGGCAACACCGTAAAACCTGATTCAAAAGTAAGTGCTCCCACAAGAAAAGGTTATGATTTTATTGGTTGGTACGAGACGAAAGAATTATTCAACAAATGGGATTTTAGCAAAGACGTAGTAACAAGTAACGTAAATCTTTATGCTGGATGGGAACTTTCTAATCCAGTGTTTATCGACGATGATAATTTTAGTTTTTCGTCTAATGAGATAACTTATAACGTAGGCTCTGCGACTGCAAATATAGATTTAAGCAAAAAGATAACGCTCGAACATAGCAATTACGAATTTGCGTTTTTCTACGACGAAGAGTGTTCTATGCCTGTAGGTAATCTTAACGAAGCGGCTTTTTCTCTAGAACATGGCGACAACGTGTTCTTTATGGAAATTTACGATAACGGTAAGAACGTTCTATATTCGTACAAGTTTAACGTTTATAGACAAATGCAATACGTCGTTACTTTTATTGGTTTGAATGGTGAAAAGCTAGGAACGATGGGTGTTGACGATGGAGATACTTTGTATGAAGCATATGATCTTACCGTTACTGGTCATACGGTAAAATGGAAGACCATAGAAGATAAAGATTTTGTTTTTGGTAAAAATGGTACCATCGTTAACAGCGATATGTCCATTTATGCATACACGGTAGTGAATAGTTATTCGGCAAAACTTGATGCTAACGGTGGAGTTGTTTCTAATTCTACCATTCAAGTTACGTTTGGCGAAAATTATATCTTACCTTCGCCCATAAAAGCAGGTAGTAGTTTCATTGGTTGGTATACCGAGAGTGGTGAACAAGTAACGGGTGCTAACGCTGTTTCTATAGCGGTATGGCATTTTGGACGGGACGTTACTTTTATTGCGAAATGGAAAGATATTCAATATGCAATAAGAACGTTAACGGAAGTTGACGGAAATATCGTAGAGCAAACTTCAACTGGTGCAGTATATGGACAAAGTTGCGCTTTTGACGCACATAAAAAATATGATCCTACCGTTAGCACCGAAGCGTATGATGAATATGGCTTTGTAATTGACGACGAAAAATGCCAAATATATGCTTTTGATGGTTGGTATTTAGGCAATATAAAATTGTCGCAAGATAGACATTACGTATATGACAACGTAATTAGCGACGTAACGATTGTTGAGAGATGGAAAATAATTAACGTTTGGCATGGATTAGGAGACAAGGATGACGTTAAAGCAACGATAAGCGATAACATTACGTATGTGTCTAATGGAAATATCAATTTTGGAGATAGTGCTGATATTCAAATCGTTTGCAATTGTAAAGAACATACGTTCATTGGTTGGGAAGGCGTAGAGGCTGAGGATAAGAGTGACGTTTCTACCGTATTTACCATAAATACTGATCTTGACGTTGATGCTGAATGGAAAAAATATTCGGTAGTAGTTAATACGTTTTTAGACGACGTCAACGTATCAGATTTGGAGATAGACGCCGACGGACAGTCGATGGACATTTTTTCAGCACCGCAATACGTGAGTGCAGGTAATAATGTTTTTGTTGAAGCAATAAATAACCAAAAATATACTTTTGTAGGTTGGTTTAATAGTGAAAACGTCAAAACGAACGCGGAACAACAGTTTGCAACTAATTTGACAATGCCTGCTGGTGATTTAGAAATTAATGGTAAGTGGCTAACAACCGAATACCTTATAAGCGTAGATTCAGCAGAGAATAATGGAAGCGTAAGACCTGTTGTAAAAGACAACGTCGTAGGTGCAGAGTTTGATTTTGATGTTAACGTAAAAACAGGATTCACTTTTGTAGGAATAACAATTTCTGATAATTACGTAGATGAATTTTACGTTCCACAAGCGGTTGTTAACTACGTAGCTAATTACGTAGACACGCCTGTTAAAGTTTCCGCAAATAATTATGATGCCGGGGCTATCAGTTATTGTATTAATAATCATGGACAAAAATACGCATCTACATACGGAGAGGAAGCTGTTTTTGACGGAAATTCCATAGGAGATAAATTATCGTTGGTTGCAGAGAGTTATAACGGATACGTTTGGCTTGGATGGTATGAAGATGTAGATGGTAATAAAAATCTCCTTACGAATTCTTTCAGTTATGACATTACTATAACTGAAAAAGTTAGAAATTTGTATGCGGCATGGAAGGCTGTGGATAACGTCTATACAACTAAGCAATTTGTGTATAGTAAGCAAGCGGTTGACGCAGATACTATTGTTTCAAAAGGTATGTATTACGAATACGTTAACGGTGGATACGTATTGACTGAAGATTTAAGGTTTTCGAAGGATAAATCTTATTACGTTCGTTCTGATATGGCAACTGACGTTGGCGATCAAAAAATTACGTCCATAACGTCGCGCGATGGTAATCTACGTTTGAATTTAACGGCGACGATTAACGTTGGATACCGTTTTGATGGATGGTATGATTCAAAAGGGAATTGGATTTCTTACGATTTAAGCACTAGCGTATTAGTTGCAACGGCAGAAAGCGAGTATTATGCGTATTACACGAGTATTACCGATGATTACGTTATACAGGCGGGATATTTTGATAAACCGAAGAATGCAGGAAAGGCAGGCATATGTGCATACAAAGTAGGTGAGAGTGAAGGTAATTTTGAGGAATATTGTGTTTTAGTAGTTACAACTACAAAGAACGAATTTGACAATACAGATGCCAAAGGATATGATTTTTACGGTATATTTGATACAACGCAAGATAAAAAGAAAGAAATATCCGAAAAAGCGAATGCACTTGCCATTAAAAATGATTATAGGGAGTTCGTTTATGATGAGAAAAACAAGTTTTTGTCAAAAGATGGATTCACTACGTACTATCGTATAAACGTAAATCAAATAGAGGGAAACAAATATTATTACGCAGTTTGGTATGATTATACTTCGACTGAGGGTTATTACAAAACTGTAGAATTAGTCAACAGTGACACTAACGCTGGTAAAATATATTACTTGGCTAATAAGGGTAAAATAACTTTAGTTGCAGAACCCAAAGAGAGTTATGTTTTCTGTGGATGGGTAGATAAAGACGGCAATATAAGCAGTTCTGATTTAGTATATAACACGGGTCGTGAGTGTGTAGGCGAAAAGTATACGGCACAGTGGAAGATGCTAAATGGAGAAAATGGACACTATAGAATTAAGTCCAACATTGATGGTGCAGGAAAATATTCCATTACTGCTGTAGATACGGTTGACTATATAAAAATTAACTTTGAATTGTCTGCAACTTATGACGGTTATCAATTTTTAGGTTGGTATACGGACAATAAACTAGTCACGTTTAAGGACAAATTCAATATAATTCTAACACCTAACGAGGATGGTGGATACTACCGAACGTTGAGTGTTGAGAATGACGTTACGGGAGAAGTTGAACAAGTTGCGAACTTCGATTATTTTGATTTTGAAGCAAGATGGAAAAAACTCGATTCGATAATAATAGTAGAATCGGTTGGTGATGTAGAAATCAAAGGACACGTAGGAGTTGATGGCAAAACTTATTATACGGTTAGAGTAGCTTCTGACAGTTATTTTGAAAAAGATGGTTTAGCTTGGTATGGTGATTACTATTTTAATGGTTGGTACAACGAAAACAATCAGAAAATCGAAGACATTGGTAATCAATTGATGTTCACTCTAAGTGCCGAAGATTTTGAAAAATATGGGTATTATTACAAAGCCTCATGGACAGAAATAAATAAAGAAATTAGCGTTAACATTACAAACAATTTGGAGAATGACACTACCGCTACTAGATATTTCGTGACCAAATTAGAGGGCGGTGGATACGAAATAGTTCTTCAAGCCTTTGTAAAAGAAAATTATATTTTTGAAGGTTGGTACAATACCGTTACAGGTAGTTATGAAAGTTTTGACACTTATTACGTTTACCAAGCACCGGAAAGCGTGAAAGCCATTAATTTAAAAGCGAATTTTAACAATATAATTGTTGAAGGACAAGATGGATTTACTCTTTCTTCTGAATTGATAGGAGATGCGATTGATTCGTCAAAAAATAAGGATTATGGTAAACCTTACGTTGTTGGTTACATGCAAGACAATAACACTTACAAGTATACGCTATACGCTAATCCCAGTAGCGGTTATCAATTCTGTGGTTGGTACACTAAAGGTGTGGGAAACGAGGAAGATAAACTTCATTCTGAAGAAGCAATATATAAGACCACAACGGTAGGTAATAGGTTAGCAGGCGCCTATGTAGCAAGATACAAACTCATGTCCAGCGCAGGAAGCTTACCTAATTTCAAATTGGTAACAGATTATCCTCAATACGTGAAATTTTATGCATACACTGCGAGTGAAAAACTTGTTGTAAGATTTGACGTGGACGTACCTAACGGTTATTATTATGAAATTGTTGATGATTTAGGTAGAAAAATTCCGTCGTTACTAGATAACCCATATTCATGTATAACGGATGATGCGAACAGAACTTTTTATCTTAATTTTGGACACTATGGCGACGACCTTGGTAGGAATTTGACGTACAACGAACAAGTTGATAACATATCCATAAGTTATAGTGGATACATTATAAAAAATGAAGAAAAAGACTTTTTAAATAATGCGTATTATGTAGAAAAATGGGCATCAATGGCATCATTTGAAGATAACCAATATGAATTTATAGGTTGGTATGATTCTGATGGTAAACTTTTATCCGTTAACGACGAATATGAATTCACAGCATATAGTAAGAACACTGCATTGCAAGCAAGGTTTGGATATTACAAGATTGATTTTGATACAAATGACGAGGAAGCGGGTGATTTAAGCGCAAAAGATTATGACGTTACGGTTACTTTTGAATTAAACAATTACAACATCAATCCCGCGCATATTGGTGGAGTTGTTCCAAGTCAAGTGCTTAACGTGAATGATAAGGTTAAGTATCCCACTAATTATGTAAATAATGTGGAAATAAGCGGATATTTATTTGCAGGATGGTATGACAATGCTGAATGTCTAGACGAACCGTATGATTTCACAAAACCCATTAGTTCTAACCTAACTCTTTATGCGAAATGGATAGAATTATCTAACATCGGAGCATCAAATAGTACAGTAATTACTTATGACGGTGTAGAAAAACAAATTTCGTCCTCTACAATTAAAAAATCATTACATTTTGTTTCTTTAATTGATGGGTATTATTACTTATTCGCAAGAATGGCAACAAGTGGGAAGAGTGTTGACATCGAAATAAATGGTGAAAGTTATCAAATAAATTCGCTGTTATTTGGAAGTGAGGGTATAAAAATTGCCGTAGAAAAAGGTAAGATTTATGAGATAGGTATTCGAGCAACACAAAACAACGAGGATGTAATAACTTTCAAGTTATACGGAGATATACCTGAAGCTGGCGGAGAAAGAAAGAATACACTTGCATATGGAACAACATTTGTAGCGTCAGCAGAAGAGAACTATGGTCATATTTTCGAAGGATGGTATATTAACGGTGTTCTCGTTAGTGGGGTTAAAGAAATTGAGGTTAATCCGCAGGAACCTGACAGGAAAATTTACGTATACGACAAAAACATATCAATAACTGCTGATGAATTTGCCTACTATGCAGGAGAAGACAATAGAATATCCCTTTATGCAAAATGGAGTCGCTACGAAGCTGAAGTTATCCAAACTAACTATGATGCGGGTACCGTCAACTGTGCTTACACCGTTGTAGAAGATGGAAAATACAAAGATGCTAATGCATGGTTCTTTACGGCAATAGCGGTGAACAATTATGTGTTCAGAGGTTGGTACGAGTATGATGAAGAAAACCATGTAGAAACGCTGTTGAGTGAGGTTACACAATACACTCACGTGATAGAGGGCAAGGACATTACAGTTGTCGCTCGTTGGGAATATGTTGGTGGTGACGCTACCGAGTATACGATTACGTATATAGTTGGCGGAGGTGCGAACAATTCACCCAAAAACGTAGATAGATTTTATTCTACGAATACGACGATCATAACGTTGTATGCACCGACTCGTGAATATGACGTCGATGGTATAACAGGATACTACATTTTTGAAGGTTGGTATACGGATCAAAAATTTGAGAATAAGATAGAAACAATTAATCCTGCTACTGAGACCGATAACATTCGACTTTACGCAAAGTGGGGCAAAGCTGTTTGTGCTATTAAGATAGAACAAGATAGTCGTGGTCAATATATTGAGTTTGGTGAATATCCACAAACGTTAGTTATAGACCAAGCGGAAATTGCAGAGATAAGCGATAAGATGAGTATTGATGGTTATTATCACGGTATATCTAATGGTAAAAGATATGCAAAGGTGAGCATCACTACGCCAATTGTTTTGGGTGATAAGCAATACGTGATAGGGGATTATTACTTTAGAGTAGAGCCTATTAGGTGGAACGTTATTTCAAAGAATGGTAAGATTGCTTTAATTGAAAGTGATCTTGTACTTGATACGTATTTCTATAATATTACTACGTCGCAAGAAATTATTAACGGAAAAACGGTTTATGCGAATAACTGGGAACACAGCGATTTGAGGAGTTTTCTAAATGGAAGCTTTATGCAAAGTTGCTTTAATGAATTGGAACGTAACCTAATAAGCTTGTACCAAACCAAGGTAAGCAATGCATCAAACAAGGGTGATATTAATTACTCTAACGTTGACAATTATCCATGGTCCGTTCAAAATAATACCGAGGATTACCTATTCGTAATGTCATATTCAGAGAAGACTGACGAAAGTATTGGTTATCAAAATCTTGGTTACGTAAGTGACAATCAAAGACAAGCGATAGCTAGTGATTATTGTGTATTCAAATCAGTAGATGGGTACTATGACGAAGTAGATGGCGTATACTATGCTAATTATTGGTTGCGTTCACCGACGGGCTTAAGTACTAATGCGTATACAGTTGATGAGAATGGTGCAATAACAAAAGGTGACAACGTAAATTCGGGCACTTGCGGTGTAAGACCTGTCATTTACCTAGAAGTTGAGAATTAAGAGGTAAGATATGAATACCGATTTTAAAAAAATAATAGAAGAGTCAAGTTATATAGTTCTATTTACTGGAGCAGGAATCAGTTGCGCAAGCGGTATACCCGATTTTCGTTCTGCTGATGGACTTTATAATGAAAAAACTGCGATAGAGTTTCCACCAGAGAGAATTATATCTGATTGGTGCTTGAAAGAGCATCCCGAAACGTTCTTTGATTTTTATAAGAGTAAAATGATTTATAAGAACGCTTTACCCAACGTTGCACACAAATTTTTTGCAAAATTAGAAAAGCAAGGGAAATTGAAGGCTGTGATTACTCAAAATATTGATAATTTACACCAAAAAGCAGGTTCCAAAAATGTGCAGGAACTACACGGCAGCGTAGAAAGAAATTATTGTGTTGGTTGTGGAAAAAAATATGGTCTTGATT
This sequence comes from Clostridia bacterium, assembly GCA_045535785.1. GTDB lineage: Bacteria > Bacillota > Clostridia > Christensenellales > DTU072 > CAG-1782. The sequence goes on along the minus strand of JAZSMH010000018.1, from coordinate 15,823 downwards.
ACATTTTAAGTCAAGACGGTGTACCTAAATGTAAAAAATGCGGTGGAATTGTTCGTCCAGACGTAGTATTATATGGCGAAATGCTTGATATTGCGGTTATAGAAAAAGCAATCAATTATATATCACAAGCTGATTGTTTGATTATAGTAGGTACTTCACTTACAGTGCAACCTGCGGCAAGTATGGTTAAATATTTTAGAGGTAGAAAATTGGTCCTTATCAATAAGGAATCAACACCTTACGATAGATACGCTAATTTAGTAATTAACGATTCTATAGAGAACGTTATTTCGTAGTTATAACGAAGGAGAGGGCCATGAAAAAATATAGCTCAAAAGTATTTTTGTTATTGTCAATAGTGATAGTATTAACGTTAGGTATTGCGTTGACTGCGTGTAGCGAGAGAGATGAAGGGACTCTTTTTGTTGTAGCGTCCGATACCCACGTTGTTGCTAACTCCATGATAACGGAGGAGACGTATCAAAAATATGAAAAGCAAGATAAGCTTGAACATCTTTCTAATGCTATTTTCGAAAGTATAGTAGATCAGGCTATAAAGAAAGATGCTAGTTATATGCTGTTTTGTGGTGACCTATCGGAATATGGTGACAAAGTTTCGCACGAAGCGGTTGCAAGCGCGCTAAAACGCGCGGAAAACAAAGGAATAGACGTATTTGTTATCAATGGTAATCATGATATAGCACTTAGTCCATCTCAAATAGGTAAAAAAATTACACAACAGCAATTTAGGGAAATATACGCTGACTTTGGCTATGATAAAGCCGTAAGCACTTTAGAAGGAACGTTAAGTTACGTAGCTGATATTAACGAAAAGTATAGATTAATTGCTATTGATGATATAGCCTATTATATTGATAGTGAAGGTGTAGAATACAAAAAGTCAATTAGCGATGAACATAGGTTATGGATATACGACCAAGTAGACGAGTGTAATAATTTGGGTAAAGAACCTATAGTAATAACTCACATACCGCTTATGACGCATTTTCCTAATGTGTCAGAGCTTTTTATGGATGATAAAAATAATGAAGCGCAATACAAACAAGTTGTAGAATATATGACGAAGAAGGGCGTTAATTACGTATTTGTCGGTCACGAGCATTTGTCGGACGTAGTTGCTAATGTTGAAGAAACTAATGATGGTACGAAAACCTTGTACGAAATACAAACGGGTTGTGCAGCTTACGTTAATAATCCATATAGAACGGTTAGATTTAAGAAAGAAAACGTTGAGATCAAGGTAGAAAGTATAGAAGATATAGATAATGATTATTATTCTAGTGCTGTTCCCGAAGAAGTAAGAGATGATATAGACGATGATGGACTCACGCTATACACCGAGAATTTTGTTACTAATTATATAATGAATATGGTAAAGTCGGTGACGAAGGAAGGTGGATTGTTAGATATTGACGCAAGCGGTGAGCTAGGAACCTTGATAAATTTGATAAAAACGGACGTTATAGACGTGATAGTTGATGCGCCGTATTATCAAAAGGATGAGGTCGAAGGTGGGACGGATAGTCTAGAGAGAGTTCTTGCTAGATATGGGGTGGATATACCTAAGACCAATTATAAGAATTTTGCTGAATTAGCCGCGTATGCTGTTATTGCGGTGTCCGAAGGCGGAGAAAAGCATACGAAAGAATATATGGATATGATAAAGTATACCTTATATTGGCTGATTGATTACGTTGGTGAACTTTCTGACGAAATTAGTGAAATTTTCCCTGATAAGTATCCAGAAGTCAATATAGATAAACAAAGGCTTTATGCCAGTCAAGAATTGGAATGTTACGATAGCAAAATAATGCCGTTTTTGATAGGGTTTGCAAAAGATTTTGTCCTCAACAAGTTAAGCCCTGGTACAATTCGTGACATGATAACAAGTTTATTAGACGGAGAGTTATTAGAAAATTTTGACAGCGTAAGAACTAATTCTATAATGTTATCGCTGCTTAATAGCTTTACTGATGACAAATTAGATGGTTTGATTCCGACCTATGTACACAGTAAGTATATAGACATGGGTGGCTTGATAGACGATGGGCTATTCAATGGAGTGGCGAAAGATTTCGTTGTAGATGAAGGTGATGATGATAAAGAGTTAGTTATTAATTATTCGTCATTATTTATCGCAAAAGAGCCACAAGAAGAGACAGAAGTGGATGGATAAAAATAATTATTGACGAAAAAACTATAATATGGTATAATTCGTGTCACAAAAATAATTAGTGCTTTTGCTCGAATTCGAATTATATTTGCAAAGGAGAAAGAATTATGGACGTACTATTGATTGGTTCCAGAGGAAGAGAACACGCGCTCGCACTTACTTTAAAAAAGGACGAGAGAGTGGAAAATATTTTTTGCATTCCCGGTAATGGGGGATTGGAAAAAATAGCTACTTGTAAAAAAATGGATATTCATAATTTTGATGGAATAGCCAAGTTTTTAGATGAGAATCCGTCGATAGGGTTGACTGTTATTGGTCCTGACGAGTTGTTACGTAACGGATTAGTTGATTACCTTGCAGAGCGTGGACACAGGGCTTTTGGGTGCAATGCTATTGGTGCAAAGCTAGAAGAAAGCAAAGAGTTTTGTAACAATTTGTGTAAAAAATATAATATTCCTATCCCTCAATTTAATATTTTTGACGATTATCATAAAGCAAAGAAATTCGTTCAAAAACAAAAATTCCCTATAGTAATTAAGACGGAAGGTAGAACTGCGGGTAAAGGTATAATGTTTTGCCGTAATCAACGCGAAGCAGAAAATGCAATGTACGATATGATGGTTGCAAAGCTTTTTGGCGATGCAGGCAACAAGATTGACGTTGAAGAGTGTATTAGTGGTGAAAACCTTATTGTTATGGTATTTACCGATGGTGAAACCGTCATTCCATTGCCAGCAATAGAGAACTACAAGAGAGTTTTTGATGGTAACTTGGGTATGAGTACTGCAGGAATGGGGGCTAGTATGCCGTGCGAGGCATATACTCCCGAAATGGAAAAAGAGGCATACGAAAAGATTTTTGTACCCACAATAAAGGCACTAAAGGAAGAGGGTTGCGTATACAAAGGCGTGTTGGGATTCAGCATAATACTTACCGAGGAAGGAGTCAAAGTAGTAGACTTCATATCACGTTTTTGCGATGTAGAAGCGCAGCTTATTATTCCGCAAATCGTTACGCCGATCCTGGACGTAATGAATGCTACTATAGATGGTAATTTGTCAGAAATAGATATCAAATTAAAGAACAACAGTGGTGTTTGTGTAGTAGCAACTAGCGGTGGATATCCTCTAGAGTACAGCAAAAATATAAAAATAAATATAGCCGAAACCGATAACTCGGTTAGCTTGTTCCATGCCGGAACCAAATGCATTGACGGTGAATTAAGAACCGCAGGAGGAAGAGTCATTAGCGTTGCAAGTTTTGGAAAAACGAAAGAAGAATGCGCTAAGAACGTGTATAAAAATTTAAAACATATTAGTTTTGATGGAATGCATTATCGCAAAGATATAGGCATTAAATAAAAATTTAGTTATAAAGTTATAAGATAATCAAGGCTACCATATGGTAGCCTTTTTTTGTAAAATTTTTTTCATAAGTGTACGCGCAAATACATAATATTAGATAGGAATATCGCCTTTAGTTCTATTTTTAGCAAAAGAACGCGATAATATTCCAAAATTCGACAAGAACTTTAATTTACAATGAAGGAGCAAAAATAATGTTTGTTGTTATCAAAAAGAAACGTTTAATAATTACCGCAATATTGATAATTGTGTTTGTATGTACCATTGTGGGTGTTAGTGTAGGAGTAAAGAATGGTGCCAACCATACAATGGCAAAAGTGGAAAGAAAGATTCCCGTATACGCGGTAGATACTGATGAAAATATTGCCGCTATTAGTTTTGATGCCGCGTGGGGTAGCGACAAAACTTTGAAAATATTAGACGTTCTTGACGAATACGACGTAAAGGCAACGTTTTTCTTAGTAGGATTTTGGATAGATGAATATCCCGATCTCGTAAAAGAAATTCACGAAAGGGGACACCTTATAGGGAATCATAGTGAGAATCACTTGCACGCGAATTCTCTATCAAAAGAAGATATTGACGAAGAAATAACTTCTGTTAACAAAAAAATTAGTGAAATAGTCGGCTATAGTCCTAAATATTTTCGTCCACCTTTTGGAGAATATAACAATACGCTAATAGAAGTTTTGGAATCTAAACAAATGGTTGGCGTGCAGTGGGACGTAGATAGTTTAGACTGGAAAGGATTATCGGGCGGACAAATTGCAGATAGGATTGTACCTAAGGTAAAAAAAGGGTCTATTATTTTGTGTCACAATAATAGTGACCATATAGTAGAAGCGTTACCGATAGTTCTAATGGGGTTAAAGAATAAGGGGATCTCATTAGTAAGAATGGATGAATTGGTATTTACTGAGAATTATACGGTGGATAATCAAGGTATACAACATTTAAAATGATATAAACGATAGGAGTACTTAGTATGAATTATGAATTGATGAACAATAACGTTGCTATTCTTTGCGGAGTAGTATTATCAAAGCCTGTATATTCACATCAAATGTACGGTGAAGGCTTTTACGAAAGCGTGTTAAGCGTACCACGTCTTAGTGAACAAATGGACAATATACCGTTTACAATTAGTGAAAGGTTACTGATTGACGCTGAAATAGAGCCAGGAAAAACCATTACTGTGAGTGGACAATTGCGTAGCTACAATAAAATTGTAGATGGCAAAAGTAAATTGTTTTTGACGTTATTCGTGAGAGAGGTTTTGGAAGAAGACGGCAGTAGAAATCCTAATACAATAGATATAGTTGGTTACGTATGCAAAGAGCCTATTTATAGGATGACGCCCTTTAAGCGCGAAATATGTGACGTATTGCTTGCTGTTAATAGAGCATATAATAAGAGCGATTATTTGCCATGTATTGCATGGGGGAGAAATGCAAGATTTGTGAAAGATATAACAGTCGGAAGCAAGGTTTTAGTAAATGGTAGGATACAGTCAAGAATTTATCAAAAACTAGATGATAACGGAATAGTTGCGGAAAAAGTTGCTTACGAAGTAAGTATTAATAGAATAGAAAAAGTAGATGAAGATTATTAAAGAAACAAAATGGTTGAAAAAAAGTAGCGAATATGTTACTATAATGACATGGATATCGTTAACAATATCGTTAATATTAGACGAGAAATAGACAAAATAAATAAAAATGTAAAAATAATAGCCGCGACCAAAACACAATCTGTCGAGGCAATTAAACTTTGTATGAATTCTGGTTTGGTGCTTGCTGCTGGCGAGAACAAAGTTCAAGAATTGACTTCGAAATACATTGACGATTTTAGATGGGATTTTATTGGTCAATTACAGACGAACAAGGTAAAATATATAATAGATAAAGTTGAACTTATTCACAGCCTAGATAGATTTTCACTTGCTGAAAAGGTGGAGAAAGAGTGCGCCAAAATTGGAAAGATACAAGATGTTTTGGTGGAAATTAATACGGGAAATGAAGAAACGAAAGGTGGAATTAATTTAGATAATCTTGAAGAGTTTTTGCAATCAATTTCTCAATTTAGCCACGTAAGAGTTCGTGGATTAATGGCAGTTGCTCCTGCGTTTTATGGGGAGAAAGAGCTAAAAGAAGTTTACACTGATGTTTATAACGAATTCCAAAAAAGACAAAATGCAACATTTAATTGTTTATCAATGGGAATGAGTAACGATTACATGATTGCTGTTGAATGCGGTGCGAATATAGTTAGAATAGGAAGAGGAATATTCGGAGAGAGGGTATACGCAAAATAATGGCAAGAACGACACCTTCAACAAAAGAAAAAGACATAAGAGAAAAAAAAGAAGTTGACACGGTTACGCCAAGGAAATTTTCGGAAATAGAAAACGTAGTAAAGAAGATAAATAGAAAAGAAGCAGTAATAGTAGATTTTGAAGAAATAACACCTCGTGTTGCACAAAGAATGCTAGATTTTTTAAGCGGGGCAATATTCGTTCTTAACGGAACGATAAAAAAAGTAAAAAATAAAACCTACGTGTTGATACCCGATGGGATAAAGATATCAACTGTGAGAGAAAAATAACGGAGTAGTTATGAATAAGGAAGAAAAGAAAAAGATAGATTTTAAACAATTAGCAATCGACTTAAAAAAAGGTTTTTTGGTTGGTATCAAAGATAAAAAAAGATGGCTAGTTTGTTTAATTGAGATCCTTATTGCGGGAGTATTAATTGCAATAGACTTGATAACTAAAGAATTTATTTACGGCCACTGCAAAGAAAATGGTAGAATCAATATAATAGAAGGCGTTATTTGCTTTACTTCCGTAGAAAACACGGGCGCAGGATTTGGTATTTTTTCTAACGACACTTTAGCTTTAACAATAATATCTATCATTTGTTCAGTATTTTTAACGGTATTTATTTTCTATTCTTATCCAAGACGCAATTTGTGGCTAAGAAGTGCTTTAATTATGATTTTAGGTGGGGCAATAGGTAATATTGTTGATAGAATTGCTCTTGGATACGTAAGAGATTTTATATATTTTGAACTAATCGATTTTGCAGTTTTCAACTTTGCCGATAGCTGTCTTACCGTAGGAACCATTGTACTAATTATTTATATTATTTTCTTCTACGGAAAGGAAGAAAAGGAAAAAGAAAAGAAAAAGCAAGAAGAGAAAATGCTTGCTATACGACAATCAACAGAACAATTTACTGAGAGTATAACTTTGGAAGAACAAGTAGAAACAAGCACGTTGGACGACAAAGAAAGCGAATAATAATGGAAGAATACGTATTTTATCCAGAAAGCGAAGAGAGAATAGACGTTTATTTAAGTGAGAAATTAGGATTTACGCGTTCTAGAATAAAAAACCTTGTTGATAGTGGAAACGTTGTTTATAACGGCAAAATAGTAACGAAAACGGGGTTAAAGCTACGCGGAGGAGAGATCGTAGTAACTATCGACGAGCCCGTTGCTATAAGCGTAGACGGCGAAGATTTGCCTATAGATATTGTTTATCAAGATTCAGACATAGCAGTTATTAATAAAGCGCAGGGAATGGTAACGCATCCATGTCAAGGTACACCATCGGGCACGCTTGTTAATGCAGTTGTTTATCACGTAAAAGATCTTAGCGGAATTAATGGTGTAATGCGCCCTGGTATTGTACATAGACTAGACAAGGATACGTCTGGGCTAATAGTTATAGCAAAAAATAACGATGCGCATTTGAGTCTAGCGGAACAAATAGGAACAAAGACTGCAGGAAGGTATTATCTCGCGCTTGTATGTGGGAATATAAAAGAGGACGAAGGTGTCATTGATAAGCCCATTGGAAGATGTCGCACAGATAGAAAGAAAATGGCAATCGATGAAAGCGGGCGAAAAGCAACTAGTTACTACAAAGTAAAAGAACGTTTTGGTGATTTTACTCTTGTGGAATTCAAATTAGGGACTGGAAGGACGCACCAAATAAGAGTTCATTCTAAATATATAAATCACCCGGTAGTAGGCGATATTACGTATGGGAAGAAGGATAATTTTGGCCTTAATGGACAACTATTACATGCTTATAAGTTAGAATTAACACATCCAAAAACGAGAGAAAGAATGGTGTTTGAAGCGGATTTGCCTGACTATTATAAGAACGTTTTGGATAAATTACGTAAACGCAGTAATTAATTTTGATAAGTATTCATAAAATTTGTTTATGAATACTTTTTTTTCGGAAGTTTTGACTAAGCTAGCACTATCGATAGATAACGTAGGAGAAAAAATAACGTTATACGGTATGATAGGCATTCAAATAGAAGGCCATAAAGGAATAGTGGATTTTTGCAATGACTACGTTATCGTTAAGTTTAAACGTGAAAAGATTAGAATATGCGGTGAACGTTTAACGTTGAAAGAAATTTCTAAAGACGAGATATTTGTGAATGGAAAAATTAAGTCTTTAGGGGTAGTTGATGATTAATAAAATAAAATACCGTTGCAAAATTAAACATGTTTTTCTAATCAATTTGTGTCTTATAAACAAGATTAAAGTATATAATTTGAGCATTTACGATGAGTATTGTGTTTTTTATATCAAAAAAAATCAAAAATTAATATTGGAAAACTTACTTAACTCGTACAAAAAAGAGTACTCTATTATTAATGATAATAGTATAGGGAGTTTGGTTAAAAAGAATATAGTTAGATATGGTGTATACGTAGGAATTATAATAGCTATCGCTTTGTTAACAATATGGTCTTTGACGGTAACGGATATAGAAATAGAAGGTAATGAAATTGTTAATGATGGCAAAATAATATCCACAATAGAGAAAAAATACGCTTTACCAACGTTTAAATCTAACCTTGACGAAAAAATACTTTTAAAAGACGTCATAGCAATTGATGGGATTAGTAATGCTTCAATCGTAATAAAGGGTAATATCATTTTTGTTAAAATACTTGAAGAATTAAAGAATCCAGATATAATTGATTATACGGAAAAAAGTGATTTAATAAGTAAATATGATGCAGTTATTACTTCGGTGAATACTTATTCGGGACAGGCTACAATAAAGGTTGGTGATACTGTAAAAAAAGGTGATATACTTATATCTCACCAAAAAGTCTTAACAGATGGTACTATTTTAGAAAGCAAGGCTATGGGTGATGTGTACGGTAGAGTTTGGATAACCAAACAGCTAGTTTATACACCAACCATTATTGAAAAAACAAGGACGGGAAGAAAGAAAATATACTTTGTAACTGATGAAAAAAAGTTTAACTTAAAAGTAGAATACAAGCGTTATGAAACGGAGATTAGTGATTTTTATTCACCTTCTATTTTTCCTTGGAAGCTGAAAAAAATTGTCATTTATGAAATTCAAGAAAAAGAAAAAAATTTCAATTTTGACAATGAAAAAGAAACTTTGATAAATATGGAAATAACGAATATTGAAAAAAACTTACCTCTTGATGCAAAAAAAATACGGTGGTGGTATTTCGTAAAAACAGTAGACAAAAATACCTTTTTAGATTTATACTATGAAATAGTAGTTAAACTTACATAAAGCGCGTAGGCGCATAGTTTTAGGAAAAAGAGAGGTTAACTTATGAGACTGAGGAGAGCGAAAGAGCAAATTAATCCGATAGTAGAATTAGTATCGGGAGCAATTTCCTCAAAAGAGATAAGAACTAATGTAATTAAAGCGGAGCTTGTTTTTTTGGTAAGCTCATTTGCTTTACCATTTTTGATGGCGCTTGCTTATGCACTTGTGTCTAACAACACGTTGGCGCAAATTTTTTCGAACGCTTACCGCTATGCAATTTTAGGTGGATTACTCTTCGTCGCTATGAACATAATCGTGTGCTTCTATTTTTTCAAGAAGAAGGTAACGAGACAGTTTGCAAAAGAGGTTGGCGTTTTAAGCGTTATATGGGGAATTACCTTCCTTGTGGGTGTAATTTTTGCTGATTATATTTCACTATTCATTGCGCCTATATGTATTATTGGCTTGATGATTGCACTTTTGATTGATGGTAATTTAGCGTTGTATACGAATACCGTGGCAGTAGTTGCATTCTATATTTGCTACTGTACGCTTAACCCCGATTATGAATTAATGACGGTAATAAGCGCGGTGTTTACCCAAACGGTAGGCGGTTGTTTTTTGATATTAATTAGCAAAAAGGTCTACACGAGAATGTCTTTCTTTATTGACAGTTTGCTCGTTAGTTTATTTATAGCGTTTCCTATAGCGTTTTTGTCAGGTCTTATTCATGATTACACTGCAATTGCCGATGCGTTAAAGAACGGCGTTTGGTCATTCGTATCATTTTTGTCAGGTCTAGCGGTATTTATGGTTTTATTGCCGATATTCGAATTTTTCTTTGGAATGTACAGTAATTTCCGATTGGACGAAATTTGCGCGCCCGATGCACCGCTTATGGCAAAACTAGCGAAAGAAGCGCCCGGCACGTATAACCATTCTTTAGCAATGGCTAACCTTGCGCAAGCGTGTGCAATGGCGATAGGTGAAAATGCTGCGTTAGCTAGGGCTGGTGCATGTTATCACGACGTCGGTAAACTGCGTAACCCGATATGCTTTACGGAAAATCAAACGGATTACAATCCGCATGACGATTATATACCAGAAGTAAGCGTCTCTCTTATAACAAGACACCCCCGTGATGGAGCAGAACTAATTAGAAAGAATAGATTACCCGAAAGTTTAGCGAGGATAGCCGAAGAACACCACGGACAAACCATGGTTGGTTTTTTCTTGAATAAAACTAGAGGATTTACCGACGAGCAATTGATCAAAAGCGATTTTAGCTACAAATCACCTAAGCCTAGCACGAAGATAAGTGGACTTATTATGATAGTAGACACGGTTGAAGCTGCTACGAGATCACAAGGCGTAGATAAGGACGTTAGGAATTTTACCGCATTCATTCATAGATTGATTATGGAAAAAATGGATTCGGGACAATTTAGTGAATGTCCGCTAACGCTCAAAGATTTACAAATAATAGAAGAAACGCTAGTCAAGACTTTACCTAGCTTGTATCACCAAAGAATAAAATACACGAAATAGAGAGATTTATGATAAAAATTTTTAGCGAAAAATATGAAAATATAATTAAAGATGCTGTTGTTGCGGCTGTTGAAAAATTAGGGAACAACGTTGAGGACGTCGACGTAGAGATAAACGTAGTCGATGAAGAAGAAATAAGAGAAATAAACAATCAAGAACGCGGCATCGACAAAGTTACCGACGTATTAAGTTTTCAAAATCTTTTTGACGTAAAGTTGCCGATCGATCCTGAAGATTATCCGTATGATATTAACGTTGAAGACGGCTCGGTATTTTTAGGGGAAATTTTTATTTGTGAAAAAAGAGCAATAGATCAGGCAGAAGAATACGGGCATAGCTTAGAAAGAGAAATAAGCTTTTTAACTTGTCACGGTATGCTACATCTTTTAGGATATGATCACGAAGAAAAAAGTGACGAAGAAGAGATGATGGCGTTAACTGAAGAAATTCTTTTTTCAATAGGAAGAACTCGTGATATTCAAGACAAAAAAGAAGAGGTAGAATATAAGTCTGGCTTCGTAGCGATTATGGGTAGACCTAACGCAGGCAAAAGCACGCTTATTAATACCATTGTAGGTGAAAAAGTGGCCATCGTTAGTTGGAAGCCACAAACGACGCGTAACAAGATACTTGGTATTTATAACGAGAAGAATTGCCAAATCATATTTATCGATACACCTGGTTTACACAAGCCGCGTAATACTTTGGGCGAATACATGATGAAGAGTGCAAAGGTAGCGACGGAAGGTGTTGATTGCATTCTTTACGTTGTTGATTGCGAAAAAGGTTTAGATTTTACGGATAAGAACAATATTGAATCATATCTTAATTCTGATATTCCCGTTATTGTGTGTGTAAATAAAATAGACCACGTTACGAAAGAAAAGGTATTCGAAATACTTACGGAACTAAAAGATTATGACAAAATAAAAGCGATGGTTCCAATTTCTGCGTTAAGAAACCGCAATATTGATCCGTTACTAAGTGAAATAAAGAAATTACTTACCGATAACGTAAAATACTACGACGACGATCAATACACCGATAAGAACATGCGCTTCATGACGGCGGAAATAATAAGGGAAAAAGCGTTGCGTTTGTTAGATAAAGAGGTGCCGTATGGAATAGGCGTAGACGTTACGGAATATGCATATAGGCAAAGCGGTGATATCATTGATATTAATGCCGACATAATTTGTGAAAAGAGCGCACACAAACCGATTATTTTAGGAAAGGGTGGTGCAATGATAAAGAAGATTGCAACTTATGCAAGACAGGACCTTGAAGAAATGACGGGTGCAAAGATTTTTATCACACTCTTTGTTAAGGTAAAGGGTGATTGGCGCGGAAGCGATTATATAATGAGGGAATTAGGGTATGATCCCAAAGATTTAACGTAAAAAAGTATAAAAACACCTTGGGAAGTTCATTCTAATACCGAGGTGTTTTTTATGGGGAAGAAGATAGAAGAACTTATCTGGGAAGAATTCGAAAAAACTGGCAAATTGGGAATGTATATGTTCTACAATGCGCTCATAGAAGAAGAAAGAAGTAACGATGGAAAGCACGCAAGGGATCATAATAAAGGCGACGGCTTATAAAGAAAAAGATAAACTATTGTACGTCTTTACACCTAACGGAATAATCACGTTAAAAGCATCGGGAGTAAGGAACGCAAAAGCAAAACTAAAAGCCTATGCAGAAATTCTTACTTTTGGCGAGTTTACATATGAAGGCAGTAATGCAATAAAGGTGTTGCGAAGCATTGACTGTACCGACAATTTTTTCGTTGCTTGGAGTGATTTGGCGAAAAATTCCGCATTTAACTTTTGTTTTGAACTAACCTATAAGGCGTTTTTTAATGAAAAAGACACCATTAATGAGTTTGTTTTTTTGATTAAAACCGTCCAAAATATTGCATATGGGCAAGCATTACCGATAGCATACGTGCTAAAATATCTTGTATTTTGTGCATCAAGGTTAGGAATTGACTATTCAATAATTGAAGGGTACAATGCTACCGTTAGTAACACGCTAAAATCCTTTGAGATAGCGGACTTCGACGAGATAGAAATTTTGCCGTTTACTGCGGATGAAATAAAGAATGCCGTCAATAACCTATTAAGGCTATACAAGAGTACAATGGGAATTACCTTAGAACAATTACACGTTTGTACTTTTTGATTGAAAAAATGAAAAAAACGCTTGATAATTATATGCAATTATATTATAATAAATGCGTTATGAGAAATTTTTTTGACAACATTAGTCGCGTAAATTCAAAAATCAATTTTATACACTCAATATAGAACTATTATTTAGGAGGAATTAGGATGAAAAAGTATGTTTATCTTTTCACAGAAGGTAACGCAAGTATGCGTGAGATTCTCGGTGGCAAAGGCGCAAACCTTGCAGAAATGACCAATTTGGGACTTCCCGTACCGCAAGGTTTTACTATTAGCACGGAAGCTTGTACCCAATATTACGTTGACGGCAAGCAAATTAACCCCGATATTCAAGCGCAAATTCTAGAATATATCGAAAAGATGGAAAAAATCACCGGTAAGAAATTCGGTGACAAAGAAAATCCTTTGTTAGTTTCCGTTCGTTCAGGCGCAAGAGCATCAATGCCTGGTATGATGGATACCATTTTGAACCTTGGTCTCAACGAAGAAGTAGTGGAAGTTATTTCTAAGAAATCCGGTAACCCCAGATGGGCTTGGGACTGCTACAGAAGATTTATTCAAATGTTCTCCGACGTTGTTATGGAAGTTGGTAAAAAGTATTTTGAACAACTTATTGACAAAATGAAGGAAGAAAAAGGTATCACTCAAGATATCGATCTAGACGCTAACGATCTAAAAGAACTTGCTAATCAATTCAAAGCTGAATACAAGAGCAAGATTGGTGAAGATTTCCCCACCGATCCTAAGGTTCAATTATTCGAAGCAATTAAGGCCGTATTCCGTTCTTGGGATAACCCCAGAGCTAATATCTATCGTCGTGACAATGATATACCTTATAGCTGGGGTACCGCTGTTAACGTACAAATGATGGCATTCGGTAACATGGGCGAAACCAGTGGTACTGGTGTTGCATTTACTCGTGATCCTGCTACCGGCGAAAAGAAACTTATGGGTGAATTCTTAATGAACGCTCAAGGTGAAGACGTTGTTGCTGGTGTTAGAACCCCCATGCCTATTTCTAAGATGGAAGAAATCATGCCCGAATGTTACGAACAATTCAAGAGCATTTGCAGAAAGCTAGAAGACCACTATAGAGATATGCAAGATATGGAATTCACCATTGAAGATAGACATCTCTATATGCTACAAACTCGTAACGGAAAGAGAACCGCTCAAGCTGCTCTTAAGATTGCTTGTGATTTAGTTGACGAAGGTATGATTAGTGAAGAACAAGCTGTTCTTATGATTGATCCTCGTAACCTAGACACCTTACTACATCCTCAATTTGACGCTAAAGCTATAAAGAGTGCACAACCTATGGCAAAAGCTCTTGCTGCATCTCCCGGTGCTGCTTGTGGTCAAATCGTATTTACCGCAGAAGACGCAAAACAATGGAAAGCTGCGGGTAAGAAAGTTGTATTAGTTAGACTAGAAACTTCTCCCGAAGATATCGAAGGTATGAAGGCAGCTCAAGGTATACTTACCGTTCGTGGAGGTATGACCTCTCACGCAGCAGTTGTTGCACGTGGTATGGGTACCTGCTGCGTAAGCGGATGTTCTGCTATCGTTATGGACGAAGAAAACAAGAGATTCACCCTTGCTGGTAAAGAATTCCACGAAGGCGACAGCATTTCTATCGACGGTTCTACCGGTTGCATTTATGATGGTATCATTCCTACCGTTGACGCAACTATCGGTGGCGAATTCGGAAGAATCATGGCATGGGCTGACAAATATCGTACATTAAGAGTAAGAACCAACGCTGATACTCCTAGAGATGCTAAGAAAGCACGCGAACTAGGTGCAGAAGGTATTGGTCTTTGCAGAACCGAACATATGTTCTTCGAAGGCACTAGAATTAAGGCTATCCGCGAAATGATTTGTGCAGACACTCTAGAAGAAAGAGAAAAGGCTCTTGCTATACTAGAACCCATGCAACAAGGTGACTTCGAAGCTCTTTATGAAGCACTTGAAGGTAACCCCGTTACAATCAGATTCTTGGATCCCCCTCTTCATGAGTTCGTTCCGACAGAAGAAGAAGACATCAAGAAATTGGCTGAAGCTCAGGGCAAGAGCGTAGAAGACATTAAGGCTATTATTCAGGGCTTACATGAATTTAACCCAATGATGGGTCATAGAGGATGTCGTTTAGCAGTTACATATCCAGAAATTGCTAAGATGCAAACAAGAGCTTTAATGGAAGCTGCTATTGAAGTAAAAGAAGAAGATGGATATGATATCGTTCCAGAAATTATGATTCCATTAGTTGGTGAAAAGAAAGAATTAAAATTTGTTAAAGAAGTAGTTGTAGAAACTGCTGAAAAAGTTAAAGCTGAAAAGAATAGTGATATTGAATACCATATCGGTACAATGATTGAAATCCCAAGAGCAGCATTACTTGCTGATGAAATAGCTGAAGAAGCAGAATTCTTCTCATTCGGAACAAACGACTTAACTCAAATGACTTTTGGATTCTCAAGAGATGATGCAGGAAAATTCTTAGATGCATATTATCAAAATAAGATTTATGAATCAGATCCATTTGCAAAATTAGATCAAAACGGAGTAGGACAACTTGTTAAAGTGGCTGCCGAAAAAGGTAGACAAACTCGTCCAAATATTAAATTAGGAATCTGTGGTGAACATGGTGGAGAACCATCAAGTGTTGAATTCTGCCACAATGTAGGATTATCATATGTTTCATGTAGTCCATTCAGAGTTCCTATTGCAAGATTAGCTGCTGCTCAAGCTGCTATCAAAGCAAAAAATAATTAATAAATATATTAATTGCACATTATTAAAAACACGCTTACATTAATATAAGTGTCTTTTTTATATGAAATTTTGACAATTTTTTCTCGCAATATTCTATATAATTTAAATGGTGAAAATAATGGCTAAAAGGTTTATTTCTAAAAAAAATCATAAAATTAACTTTTTTAAATTAGTAATTATAATTGGCAT
>JAZSMH010000027.1:0-1941 GCA_045535785.1 Clostridia bacterium | reverse complement strand
AATCGGCAAATACGCTTTTTGCTTAACCGCCACCGAGAACGAAGACGGCGAGTACGAAACGGACGATAACGCTTGCGTGAATTTAACTTCTATCAACCTACCCGATAGCGTAGACGTTATAGGCGCGTTCGCTTTTGCATACTGCTCTAGTCTTATCCTTAACGATATTCCATCTTCGTTAGAAATTATTGAATACGGCGTTTTCTTATCGACAAAGATAAACAACGTCGACCTAACTAACGTAACCGAGATAAAAGAATACGCTTTCTATCAATGCGAATACCTATCGGACGTAACCAACACCGCAAAAGTTGAATTTTGCGGAACGAACGCATTTATCGGTACCGCCGTATATAAAGAACAAAGGAATGAAAAAGTGGTATGCGTTGACACACTAGTCGTCGGACATAACCTCGCACTCAAGAATAGGAAGGTCTATCTCGACGAAAAAATTACTTATATCGCACCTAAGACTTTCGAGAGCGAAAAGCTCAACGATATAAGCATATATTTGCCTACTACGCACGAAGTAATGATAGGTAGCAAAGCGTTCAATAGCGGTGCAACGGGTGTTTGTATAGTAGTACCTGACAATCTTCTTGCCACCTACAAAGATAACTATCCTAGTTTTACCGATTATTTTTGCACCAAAGTAACGCTAGAAGTAAACGACGAAAGCGCGCCTAACTTCGGCACGCACACCCTACTTAAATTCTCTCCCACTAAGTATTATTACGACTTGTTCGAGAGAAAGAAGAACTCGCAAGACCTATTTTATAGTCCTACGGTGATTGATTTTAGCACCCTTACCTACGGCAATTATATAGAGAGAATTAACGCTTACGCAATTAATCTAGGCGAAAACGGCGGTAATCTCACCAGTTTGAACACGTATAAAGTAAAATCTATAGGTATGCTCGGTATAAGCAACTGCAAAAAACTAAAGAGTATAGATTTTAGCAACGCAACCTCGGTAGTAACCTTAGAAAGTAGCAACTCCATTCAATTCTCTACCGTAGATAAAGATTGCTTAATTTACGTAAAAGAAAGTGACTATGGACTTTTCCGCGATGCGTATAACGGAGTGAATACGACGGCTTATGGTAAACTTACGGTTAAGTAAAACGCCAGTTAAATAATGTCGTTGCACTAATAAGGATGAATATATGGAGTAAATTTTAATTTCATAGATAACACAAGAAATTATACTTAGAAAATAATTGAAAAGATTGGTAACATAATAGAATTATGACGGAAATTTACACAACGTATGAAGACAATAAGAAAAAACAACCAAAGACGAAGTTTGGTAAACTCGTAAAGCGCGCGTTTAGTTATAATCACGGCACGCGCAAGAGAATTTGGGAATTAGATATTTTGCGCGGTATCCTTATGATATTCGTCACTATCGACCACTGCTGTACCTTCGGTCTACAACTAGGAATATTCGATTTTAACACCGAATTCGGTCAAATGGTTAGGGACTTTATCGAAGAATATACCCGAAGCGCATTCAGAGTAGGTATACAGCCATTCGGCTTGTTCCTATTTAGCTATCTATCGGGCGTCAGCTGTAGTTTTACAAAAAGCAGTCTAAAGCGTGTAATAAAAATGGTATCATTCTGCGCATTCTTTATGGGCGGATATGCAATTCTACATTTAATCAACCCCGATTTCTTTATAGCAAGTCTAATGTTCAATATCATCGCGGTAATTACTATCAGCGTAGTATTTTGGGCTATTTTAGATTTGATAAAATGCCCCACTTGGGTAAGACTTGGTATGTCGATAATCATTATCTGCGTAGGACTTACCTTCTACTTTATGTACTTTACTAGAGATTTTGCCTATATAAACAACGAGATTATGGCACTGCTAGTGTATAACAAACACGGCTTCCAACTCTCACCGCAAAACTTTGAACCCCTATTCCCGCACATG
>JAZSMH010000038.1:0-2064 GCA_045535785.1 Clostridia bacterium | reverse complement strand
TATACATATCCGCGGTGGAATAATAACGAGTCGACGAAAGTTTGTCGCCTACGCTAATATCCGACGTGCCTAAATAAAGTGCGTCGTAAACTTCGTACAAACCTTCTGCATAGTACGTATAAGTTACTTTGACAAGTTCGTCTATTAAATTAGTAAAAATGGTGTTAAAGCTCTTAATACTACCACTATTCCAAAGGTTAGTTACCCAGTGTCCAATTTTACCACATTCTAAATACTTGTTGTAAAGAACGTAAGCAAGACTTCTTATCTCTGCTTGACTGAGCTCTGCTTTGTCTTCTCTCAATACGTCTTTGATTCCTGTTCTTAACAAGTCGCCACTTGCTCTGTAATTGGTTTCTTCTTGAATTAGGTCTCTATCGTTGACAGATTCTACTAAGTCTATAGTTTGAACGAGATAATCTAATTGGTTATATTGTCTATAGTAATCTACGTTACCAACTTTGGTATCATAGTTATAATACGTTCCTAAAGCGTCTAGTTTGTAATCTTTATATTCTACCTTCGTGTATTCTGCGGCATCTCTATATTGTAAATTCCAAGTATTTATACAATTAATAGCATCTCTAACCTTTGATGCAAGATAAGCTGCATCGTTAGTTTCTTCCGTTAATTGTTTGAACGTCCTGGGTACGGTTACGCTTCCGTTATAAGTATTACTTACAACCTCGGTACCGAGAACAACTTTAATAAATTGCTCTAACTCGTTAAGCGCCGTTTGATAATAACCTTTTACAACCTCAGCTGCTTTTTCACCTGCGATGTAAAGAGCCTCTTGTGCTTCTTCCGTTGCCCATGCTTCAGCTTTAGCATTTTCACTTCTCGTAGTGTTGGTGTTAACGTTTTCGGGAATATATTGATCATCTTCGTCCTTGGTAGGTAACTTTTCGTAAGTATACTTCACGGTAACGGCTACTCCGCTTCCCTCTACTGCGGTTGTATTACCTTCAGCGTCGGTGATTTCGTTAGTATATTTACTATTTAACCAAGATTCCAACGTCAATTCTACTCCTGCAGCGGAGCCGTAAGCGGCAGCGTCAACCCATCCGGCGTGAACTATCGTTCCGTCCTTTAATCTAGCTTTGGTCTTTTGTCCAACTAAATCGCTAATCGCCGTACCATTGATTAGTTTAAATACGGAATCGCCTCCGCTAAGAACTGCTATACGGCTGTAATCAACCTTTAACGTAGCTACCTTATATTTAGTTGAAGTTACTTCAACCGTTTGAGCACCGTTTTGACCGCTTCCTTTTTCCACCTCTACGTCATTCCCTATGGAAACTTCTCTAGAAGTATCTATCGTGTATTCCGTCATATAACCGTCTTCCATCGATAGATATCCGCTAGCCGCTTCTTCTAAGTCGGAAATAACGCTACCTGCGGATGAGCTCGTCACGTAACCGCCGTCTTTAACTACGTCTATTACTAAGTCGTTAGCAATAACAGCAAATGAGTTAATCATTGCTTTTAGATTGTTCATAACGTCGCCCGTAACTAGTTGTCTTACGGTGTTAACGTTGCTATCTTTACCAGAACCGTATTGTGATAAAATTTCTTCAGCGATATCGTCAATAAATTCACCTTCGGAAATCATACCTCTAATCACTCTTTCGAATACTTGAACAAATGCGTTAACGTTAGTGTATGACGTTTGTTCCGAAGCGGATAGCGCTTGGTATGCTTCTTTCATTTCCATTATGATTTCCGCATATTCAATATCGGTCATCTTATACTTGAACACACCGTTAACTATTTTTTGTACAGCGTCTTCAACGATTAGACTGCTTGCGTGTCCAAGGGTGTTGGGATCGGGTTTATATACGGTAGCTTCGTAGATGGTCCTAATAATCTCGCCAAGAGCTACGCTGAAGTTTTCACCGTAAATATCGAAATAAATACCAACGTTGCTTGAATCGAAAATTGACGCACTACCGCTTACCGAGCTTGCCATATTACTGATAATGCTCTCTGCCGATGCCTTAATGGACGCCTCGATATCCTTTCTAAGCGCTACGCTATCGCTATAAAGCATCTCAAATACTATAC
>JAZSMH010000070.1:0-2562 GCA_045535785.1 Clostridia bacterium | reverse complement strand
TCAATTAAGTAATATTGGCTACCACGGATTAGAAGAAGTAACCGTAATCCTAGCAGACGTTAAGGCAATCCTAGACCACTTCGTAGAAAACGACGTAGTAAATGCAGTATTTGCTGAACTAATTAGCCTATACGAAGGCGTAACCTTAAATGCAATCGGCGCAGGCACCTTAGCAATTGCAATGGATGACCTAGTTGGATCAGTAGCAAACGTATTAGAAGTAGCTCTACCCGGCAACGAACATAACGTTGAACACGTAGAAGCATTAGTACAATACCTAGTAGCTGGCACAATCGGAGCACCCGCACTTGAAGAAAGCGCAACGGTAGACGGAACGTTAGAGTTTGTAAAAGTAATCGTTCTAGATTACGCTGCATATGCAGAAGTAGTAGCAATCTTCGATGAAATCGGCGCACTATACGAAGGTGTTAAGGTAGTAGACGTAGTACAAGCAACTCTTGACTTACCCGTTGATGACGTAATCGACACAGTTGCAGATATACTAGCAGTAGTTCTACCTGAAAACGAAGCAGTTATTGCTGAAATAGCGCAATTAGTAATCGACTTAGTAGACGGCACGGTTAGCGCACCTGAATTCACTTCAGCGCAATTAGTAACCGTAGTACTAGAAGACGTTAAGGCAATAATCGATGTATTTGGCGTAGAAAACGATATAGTAGATGCAGTATTTGCTGAGCTAATCGGTTTATACGAAGGCGTAACCTTAGAAGGTATCGCAGACGGCACGTTAGCAATTAAGTTAGATGATTTAATCGCATCAGTAGCAAACGTACTAGCAGTAGCATTCCCCACGGCAGAAATACTAGTAAGGGATATAGCAGAAGTAGCAACGATGTTACTAGACGGAACTATCGGCGAGCCTGTATTCAATGACTTAGTATACGTAACCGACGTATTAACAGTAGTACGCAAGGTAGTAGAAAACTTCGGTGAAAACAACGTAGTAAGCGTAGTATTTGAAGAATTAGCTAAGTTATATGAAAACGTACTAGTAAAGGACGTAGTAGAACACACAGTAAGTTTAGACTTTGATGCATTAGTATTCGCAGTAGCAGAAGTATTATCAGAAGCAGTACCTGCAGAAGAAAAACTAATAAAGGACGTAGCAACGTTATTAGCAAATGCATTTGGAACAAACTTAAATAGACTAGGATACCACGATGACACGTACGTAAGCACATTATTAGCAAACGTAAAGGCAATCTTAGACAGATTCGTAGTAGAAAACGTAATAGTAGATGAAATCTTTGCAGAACTAATTGCATTATACGAAGGTGTAATAGTAAGAGATGTAGTAGACTACACGTTAGGCATCGAAATGGCTAAGGCAATCGACGTGGTAGCAGAAGTAGTAATAGCAGCAATACCCGAAGCAGAAGAAAAGGTAAGCGCAATAGAACAACTATTAGTAGACCTAATAGGCGGAACGGTTAGCGCACCTGAATTCAAGGGTGATGCAACTGTAGACGTAGTACTAGCAGACGTAAAGGCTATAATAGATAGCTTCGGCGTAGAAAACGGCATAGTAGACGTAGTATTTGAAGAACTAATTAGCTTATACGAAGGCGTAGAACTTCTAGCAATCGCAGAAGGCACTATGAACTTATACGTAGATGATATTATCAATTCAGTAGCAAGAGTATTGGTAGAAGCAATGCCTGAAAACGAAGAAGTAATAGAATCTATCGCAAAACTACTAACCGACGTATTTGGCGTACAGATTAAGACCTTCGGTATCCACGGCAATGTTGCAGTAACGTTAGTACTAGAAGATATTAAGGCAATAATTGATGCGTTCGGCGTAGAAAACGAAATAGTAGATGCAGTATTTGCTGAGCTAATCGGCTTATACGAAGGCGTAGAATTAGTAGCAATCGCAGACGGTACGTTAGCAATTGCACTTGATGATCTAATCGCATCGGTAGAAAGCGTACTAGCAGTAGCACTACCTGAAAACAAAGCAATCATCAATGCAGTAGCACAATTAGCAACTGACCTAGTAGGCGGAACGATCGGCGAACCCGAATTCGTACTATCACAATACGTATCATACGTACTAGCAGACGTTAAGGATATCTTAGATATCATCGGCGTAGAAAACGATATAGTAGACGTAGTATTTGCTGAGCTAATCGGTTTATACGATGGTGTAACCTTAGAAGGTATCGTAGACGGCACGTTAGCAATTAAGATTGACGACCTAGTTAACGCAATTGCAAACGTAATGGTAGTAGTATTACCTGAAAACGAATGCCTAGTAAGAGATATCGCTAAACTTGTAAACGACATATTCGGCGGTGAATTAAGCTTAATAGGTTTCCACGGTAACCAACCCGTAACCGTAATACTAGCAGACGTTGAAGAAATCTTAAGCCACTTCGTAGAAAACGAAGTAGTTGATGAAGTATTTGCTCAACTTACCAAGTTATATGAAGGCGTAACCTTAAATACTATCGTAGACGGCACCTTAGCAATTGCTATGGATGACCTAATTGATGCTATAGCAAGAGTATTAGAAGTAGCTCTACCTGCAAACGAACA
>JAZSMH010000069.1:0-7447 GCA_045535785.1 Clostridia bacterium | reverse complement strand
CGTTACTTACGATTACATTTTGAAGAACTATTGCCCCAATCTAGCAATCGAAGTTGGCTATGCTAACGACACCATTAGCCAAATCGCAGTTAAACTTGGTATCGAAAGTCTAGGATTCGAATTTGCTATCACGATCGACCTTAACACTCTAAAAGTTGTTGACGGCGACAACGACGCTATCAACCTTTCTTTCGGCGGATACGAAACCAGAGATTTAGAAGCTTCTATCGGTCTTGACCTTGGCGTAAAAGGTATTGACGCAGTTCTTGACCTAGTAGTTAATTCCAGTGACGCTCTAAAAGTTGACGGCAACCAAGTTGCTGGTGCAAAACTTACCGTTAACGGAGTTGAAGCAGCAGCTGCTACCTTCGATGGCAAAACCGTATATGCTAACGCTAACGAAATCTTCAGCGTTCTTAACGCAAGCGCTGACGGCTACAAGACTGAATACGCATACTCACTCGGCAGTAGCATTATCGAAATGCTAAACACTGCTATCACCGAGAACGTAGTATTTCTGCCCGAAGTTAATCCCGCTTCCGCTGCAGCAGCTGAAGATACAGGCATTTTCCAAACCATCTATGATCTAGTATATAGCCTTATTGGTATGACCGGTCTTGTTGAAGAAATGCCCACTCCCGCTACAGGAATCGAAACGTTTGAAGATTTAGATCCCGTTATCACTTCCTTATTAGTAGACACTATTGGCGAATACACCTATTTCTTAGATGCAGAAACCGAAGGCTTAATGGATGCAGTAGCTAATATCGTTGCTATCTTTAACGAAAACAAAGACCTTCTTTTAGATTCAGTTCACGCTGATACCATTGTTGGCGAAGGAGAAACCATTCTAGTAGCAGGCGCACAACTTACCAACGTAGTTGACGAAGACAGTGCAGATCTAGCTGACTTTATCTTGAAGTTCATCAACGTAAAACTTGACGGCGAAGCTACCTCTACCGTACAAGACCTAATCGACTTTGGCGTATCTCTAATCGACGGTCTATGGGCACTAGTTCCCGATGGAACCGATCCCGATGGTAGCGGAATCGACTACACCACGCTATTCAATGCTGACTTTATCGAAGGCATCGTAGGCGTTGACCTAACCACTCTTCTAAATCAACTTTACGTAAGCGCAGGCACCATCCAAGGCGAAGGACTTAACGGCTTTATCGAAGTTAAGACAACCAAAGAGGGCACCAGCTATGCAAAACTAAGTGGCGAAATTGGTTTCAAAACTTACAGAGCAACCGAACGTGACAACTACTACGTAGCAATCCCCGAAGATTTAACTAACGTTACTTCCTTCACCCAAGCAACCGAAAGTTCTGTTAGCGGATTTGGTAGCTACTACGTAACCGACTTACTATTCGGCGTTCTTCAAGCTATCCTAGCTTACGAAGCACCCATTGCTGCATAGTAATTAACAGTTATTTAACTTAATAACAAAAATAATCGCTTCCTTCGGGAAGTGATTTTTTTTCAAGCAAAGCGATAGATTTTGCTTGAAAAAATGATGTATTTTGTCTTAACGACAAAAAATGATGTATCGTACTATGTACGAAATGATGTAGTTGACTATGAAGTCAACAATGATGTATTTACTTGCGTAAAAATTGCGGATTTAATTATTGTAATAGAATAAGGCTTTGTCACATCACCTGTTTGATTTTTGACGGAAAAATACTGTGCAATATTGATTGCGTAAAATATGCTAATTTTAGTAGTCATCTAAACGCCAAAAAAAACAGCGTGTCAAGAATACACCCGACACGCATTATTTTTTATTCTGTAGATAACACCCAACCGACCAACTATCACTTGCCGCCCCACGCGAAGTGGAACTGCGTATAATTTTATAAATAAAGCACACGCTAATACCAAGCGAGAAGGTATATGCAAGGTTACGAAAAAATCAAAGTTTCTATAATCGTGCCCGTCTACAACGTGGAAGATTTTTTAGACGAATGCCTAAGCAGTATCGTTAGGCAAACGCTCAAAGATATAGAGATTATCTGTGTTGACGACGGGTCCACTGACAATTCTAGATTAATTATTGACGATTTCGTCAAAAACGATAAAAGAGTACGACTTATCGCTAAAGAAAATTCGGGCTACGGCGCTACGCTTAATTGCGGAATAAAATCCGCACTAGGCGAATACGTAGGCATTGTAGAATCGGACGATTATATCGCGCCCGACACGTACGAAACTTTGTACTTTGCTTGCAAAAAGCATAACCTTGACGTAGTCAAAAGCGACTACTTTACCTTCTCGACTACCAACAAAAAAAATCAAACCTACCGCGCTACGTGCAAAAATATCAACGACTACAACGTGGTCTTTAACCCAAAACGCGACGTAAAAATTTTCTCTTTCCGCATGAACACGTGGACGGGACTATACCGCACCGACTTTCTACGCGACTATGGGATTTTGCATAACGAAACGCAAGGCGCGTCCTACCAAGACAACGGTTTTTGGTTCCAAACGCTCGCACTTTGCGAAAGAATTATGTTTATCCATAGAGCCTTTTACCACTACCGCCAAGACAACCCCAATTCTTCAATTAATAGCAAAAGTAAGGTCTTTTGCATGAACGACGAGTACGCGTTCATTTACGATTTTTTAGAGAAAAACAAAGATTTGAAAAAGTTATTCCTTAACCAATATTTTGAAAAGAAGTTTTTTAACTATTTATATAATTATGGAAGAATAGCGGACGAATATAAACTGCCGTTTTTAGAACGTTTTTCGCAAGAATTAAAGGAAGATATAAGTAGGGGAATTGATTTAGTGAAATTAAACAATAGGTGGATTGCCGACATGGCACTGCGTATTATGGACGACTACAAAGCGTTTTATTACGAAGATACTATTTATAGGCTAAAATCAGAGCGCGAGCAAGTCAATAACCGCCTTAATTCTTTGCGCAACTCTGCCGAATTACAAACGGGAAGGAAAATAACGGGATATATAAAAAGGATATTAAATAATAATTATGCAAGATAATTTTGTAAGTGATCGTTTTCCGCTAATATCGGTGATAATGCCCGTCTACAACGTAGAAAAGTATCTAAAGAACTCAATTCGTTCAATTTTGGAGCAAAAATATCACAATATCGAGCTAATTTGTATCAACGACGCGTCAAAAGATAACTCTCTGTCCATTTTAGAGAATATAGCAAGTTGCGACAATAGAGTGATTATTATCGACCTAAAACAAAACAAAGGCCCCGCTAATGCTCGCAACGTAGGCTTGAATAGAGCACGCGGAAAATATATAAGCTTCGTCGATTCTGACGATGCAATCGACCCATATATCTACGTAAAACTTATCGAAGTTGCCGAAAAAAATAACGCCGATTTAGTAATTTTCGGCGGTACGCCCTTTCCTAACGAGAACGATGCACCCTTATGGATAAAAGAAAAACTCTCACCCCCTAACGTAGTTTATAACGGCGATAACGCGAGCATTATAACGCTATTTTACGAAAAAAGTAGCAGACCGTTTTTGTGGCTACACTTTATAAAACGCGAAATTATAGAAAAGCCTTTTTCGGTGCGTTTACCCGATAATCTCGACTTAGGCGAAGACCAAGTTTTTCAATTTTCTTACGTTCCGCGCGCAAAATGCGTTGCTTTTATCAGTGACAAATTGTATTGGTACCGCTACGATAACGTGGGCTCGATTATGTGGAAATATAGCAAAAAACGCACCGAGAAATTCGATAAGCACCTCAAAGTAGTAGAAGAGGTTTTTTCTAGGTGGAATAGATACGGCTACGAAGATAAATACGGCGACCTTATATCATGGGCGGTGGACTTTTTATACAACTTGCTATCCACCTTTCCGCGTTTTTTAAGACGCGACTTTGCTAAGAAATTCCTCGACATCGTCGATAGATATCCTTTCCCACTTTTTATGTGCAACGAGTACGTAACCGACCTTGCCACCAATATAAAAAAATGGGCTAGCGAAGAAGCGGACTTCGATACAATTTTTAACGAAGAAGTATCTCGCTACCGCCAAGAGATAGAAGAAAAAGAGCGCGTTATAAAAAGTCTTATTAACTCAAAATCATTCAAAATAGGGCGACTCGTCACGCCAAAAAATAAGCGCAGCGATATAAACGACTTTTTGCCCAAACCCGTAAGCAAAGATTAATTATGAAAAAAGCAAAGATTAATTATGAAAAAAGTAAGGACTAATTATGAAAAAAATATCGATAGCCTAATCCTAGACCTAAATACGAAATTAGACCAAATTAATAAGAAGATAGACTATATTCTTCAA
The DNA here is from genome assembly GCA_045535785.1 of Clostridia bacterium. Classification (GTDB taxonomy): domain Bacteria; phylum Bacillota; class Clostridia; order Christensenellales; family DTU072; genus CAG-1782. Next base: position 3,147 of record JAZSMH010000069.1, on the reverse strand, counting down.
GATATGGAGTGCTACGCGTATCAAACGCAGCTACTTAATATTGTGGGTATGAATAGAGAAGGAGAAAGCATACTCGATACGAAAAAAAGATTCTTCCGCCTTCTTAGCGTCACCGATCCATATATGCTACTTAAACAAAAAGGTTCCTTATTATTGCTAAAAAGATTTATCACCATTTGTGAGCAACGAAAACTTCGATATTGGGTATCCTACGGCGCGCTTTTAGGTGCCGTAAGACACAGTGGTTTTATTCCTTGGGACGACGATATAGACGTATGTATGCCACGTAAGGACTACGAAGAATTACTACAAGTTGCCGACGACGAAGATTTTCAGACGGTATTTTGGTACCACGTAAAAGGTGCCTTTCGCATTAAGAAGTTAATCTTCCGCAACCATAAGAACGATTGGTTTTTGGATATTTTCCCCTTTGAAGAGAGCACTATTTCACCTAAAAAAGCAAAGGACGTGTATAAAAAACACAAGAGAATTCTTCTCGATAATCTTAAAGATGAGAACGTTATTTTGTACGACTGTTGGATAGAAAAAGAAACGCTCGATAGAATAAAAAATATCTACGACACCATCTGTACTTCCTATTCTGACGAATTACCCCAAGTACGACAAGATATTGTTTTCGTCAACCCCGTAGACGGGCCGGAGATTAATTTAGAGCGTAACGGCTACATTTTACCTATAGACGACGTTTTTCCTTGCAAAACGCTTATTTTCGCCCAACAAAAAATCAACGTTATGAATAATTATCAACGTTTTTTGGAAGAATTCTACGGAGACTATATGAGTCTACCCAAGGATATTTACACCCACCAACACGTAAAAAACACCGTTTCCGCACAATATATAGCGGAGAGTGAAGAATTTTTGAGAGAAATTACCATTAGGCGGGAATTGTAGCAAAGCAAAATAGAAAAAGGAGAGAATTATGAAAGCGTTAATTTTAGCGGCGGGGATAGGAAGCAGACTTTCACCCCTTACCGATTACACCCCAAAATCAATGGTTACCGTCAACGGAAAGCCCATTATTTTTCAACAAATCGAGAGTTTACTTAGCTATGGAATAGACGATATCACCATTGCGGTAGGGTATATGGGTAAAGAGCTTGCAGTTAGCGTAAAAAGGAATTTTTTAGACGCGAATATCAAGATAGTCAATAACGCGCGCTATTATGAAACCAACAATATGTATACCGCGCATTTATGCAAAGACCGTTTTTACGGTAAAGAATTCATTATGCTTAACGCAGACGTCTTTTTTGAAAAAGATGCGATTTCTTGCCTTTGCGCGTGCGCGCGCGATAACATTATAATAACGGACGTAAATACCTATAACGAAGAGTCTATGAAAGTTACCGTTGATAACGGACGAATAACGAGAATATCGAAGGACGTAAGTAAGAGCGACGCTTACGCAACGTCTATAGATGTATACAAGTTTTCTAAGGAGGCGAGCAAGAGTTTTTTCGATAAATGCACCGACTATATAATTAGGGGTGAACTTAATTTGTGGAGCGAAGTTGCACTCAACGATATTTTAGCCTATCACGATTTTTATCCGTGTAATTATAGCGGAAAATGGATGGAAATAGACACCCTAGACGATTTACAAGAAGCAGGGGAGATGTTTAGTTAAAATCGTTTTAGAGTAAAAAGTTTACCTAAAATCAATTTAACGTAAAACAATAAGCACCGACAAAATAAAAACCGCAAGCCATAAGACTTGCGGTTTATCTCAGTGTTCTTTGGTTAACTTACGGGTTATTAAAAATCGTAATCGTCGTCGTCATCTTGCGCGGGCATTGCGTCTTTTATAGCACTAGCAATGATGTTGCGCCATACGTATTGTTGACGTTGAGTCTTACCCATTAGAGATAAATCTCTACGACGCATACTGTCTACGATTTGTTCAGCTTCTTCTTGGATAGCTTCCATCTTAGCGAATTTCTTAGCTCTCTTCTTCTTCATCTTTGCAACTTCTGCGAATATGATTAAGAATACGATACCTAGGATAACTGCTACTACGCCTACTACCATGTTAGCGTTGATATAGATAGCAAGAGCTTCGGGTAGGTTAGCGGTTACGTTATCGATGATGCCGGGGGTGTATTCACCGGTTTCTTCATCGGTAGTACCTTCTAAGAAGTTGGTGATTAAGGATAGATAGTTCTTATCGATGTTTTCGATTATAGCTCCGATTCCGCCTGCTGCTTCTTCGCCTTCAGCACCTTCTTCACCTTCGGTTCCTTCTTCGCCTTCAGCTTTTTCTTCCTCTTTATTTTCTTCGTCAGCTTCTTCCTTTGCAGCTGCAGAAACTAGATTTTCTTCTTCGTTTAGTTCTTCATCGCCTTCTTCACCTGCATTTTCTTCTAAATTAGCATCGTATTCAGCTTTTGCATCTAGAGCTTTGGTGATACCAAGATAAAGTTCCAATCCGCCTACTACTAGTAGAGCAAGCATTAGGATAAAGGTGATGATGCCAAGTAGGGGCTTATTCTTATATCTTTTCTTTTCGAGTTTTTGATAGCGTTTTTCAAGATCGTTGATTTTTGCATTTTCGCCGAAATCGTTTTTACGCTTAATAACTACGTTGCGAACCGCCTTTCTTTTACCTTTGATCAAAGCGGGATCGGGACGTTCGTTACTTCTTATCCAACCGAAAGATTGATAAGCTACTGCTTGTGCGCTCGTTACTTGTTTTTGTTCATAGTTCTTGTAAGCAACCGTTGACATTGTTCCTCCGAAATAAATAATAATAAATTAGATATTAATATAATATCATAGTGCGCGCGCGCTGTCAATAAAGAAAATCGCAATTTTTGTCATAAAAAGTAGTTTGACGCGGTTTTATAGCAAAACTGTTCGATAAATAACCCACCACGCAAAACTTTATAAAATAAATAAAAAAATTTTTTAAAAATTTCGTCGAAAAATAGTTGACAATATTTTTTTTGCGTAGTATTATGGTGTAGCATCTCGCAGGACGAGAGGCAATGTACCTTAACAGAAGAACAGAAAGGTTATGAAGTGTAATTAAACGAAGTTAATTTTTTTGAGAAATTTACTTAAACTTTATTTCAACACATTTACGGTAAATCGTAATTACAAGAAGTCAGAAAAGTTTATGGAAGT
>JAZSMH010000034.1:0-1538 GCA_045535785.1 Clostridia bacterium | reverse complement strand
AGATCAATTACTGCAGTAAGCTTATCGTCTGCATTTACTACGCCTAAGACGTCGCTTACGCTAATTCCAAGTATATCGCTTGCAATAAGCGGGAAGCCCTTGCCGTTTAACGTATATACGGGAATATTTTCTACGTTATAGCCTTCGCCAAGCTCTACTGCAAATTCTACGAAGTCTGCGATCTTAATTGTACCAAACTTAGTATCAATGAATTCTACAACGTCTCCGCCTCTTACTAAGCCGATTATATCCTTAATCTGTACGCTGAATACACACTCTATTACGTGGTTTACTTCTTCGCCGTTGATAGTCCATGCAGAGCCAGTACCCTCTGTGTCAACGATAAGTCCTGCTACGTCGCCAAGATATACGTCTGCCATTAAGCCTTCGATATAACCAAGCGCATCTCCACCGGTAAGACCTTCTACGTGCTTAACGATTGTAGTTCTGGTAAGCGGATGAAGTGCTACCTTATCCTCTACGTAGGTTAAGCCGAAGTCAAGTAAGTAATCCTCAAGAGTTCTTTCGGTTCCGCAAACGTCAGTAGTAATTTCTACTGCGCTTGCACCCTCAGTCCAGCTGATGATAGTTTCAACAGTTACGTTGAAGATATCTGTTACGATGAGAGGTAATGCCTCGCCGTTAAGCTTCCAGCCGTCTTCCTCGGTAAATACAGGTACGAGGCATGCTATATCGCCTACTCTTACGTCTGCGAAGATTCCCTTGACGTATTCTACAGGTTCTTCGCCCATAAGTCCTGCTACAAGCTCGGTAATAAGTGTTCTGGTTACAGGATAAAGCGCTTTCTTGTCGCTTACGTACTCTACGCCAAAGTCAAGCAAGTAGTCTTCTATAGTTCTGCCTTCAAATACTACGCTTACTATATCCGTTACGATATCGTCCGACTCTATCCAATCGAATACGTTACCGATTGTTATGTCAAATACGTCAGTTGCGATTAACGGAAGAGCGTCATCGTTTAACTTCCAAGCGTTCTTTCCGCCCGCTACGTTTAAGGCAAGCGACGCCATATCGCCAAGTGCTATCTCGTCGATATATCCTCTTATAAATCCAAGCTTATCTTCTTTCTCGATAATACCCTTTATAAGCTTCGCTACCGTTTCGTTTCTTATTGCCTCAAACGCTTCTCTTGCCTCAAGCTTATCATATCCAATATCCTTAAGGTAATTGTTGAGCGTTCTTTCGTTGAAGATAAGATCAATTACTGCAGTAAGCTTATCGTCTGCATTTACTACGCCTAAGACGTCGCTTACGCTAATTCCAAGTATATCGCTTGCAATAAGCGGGAAGCCCTTGCCGTTTAACGTATATACAGGAATATTCTCTACGTTATAGCCTTCGCCAAGCTCTACTGCAAATTCTACGAAGTCTGCAAGTACGATAGTACCGAACTTAGTATCAATGAATTCTACAACGTCTCCGCCTCTTACTAAGCCGATTATATCCTTAATCTGTACGTTGAATACACACTCTATTACGTGGTTTACTTCTTCGCCGTTGATAGTCCATGCAGAGCC
>JAZSMH010000040.1:0-26811 GCA_045535785.1 Clostridia bacterium | reverse complement strand
TTAGGCAAGTTATATTTTATCCTTAACTTTGTTTGCAAAACAAAACTTCACTTTGCATTAAGCAAAACTTCACTATCAAAGATAACTTCACTTGCTCGCTAGAGCAAACTTCACCACGCAAAGCGAATATATCGCTTTGCCGTTAGGCAAACAATACCAGCGAGCCGCTGTGGCACCACTACGCGTGGAGCGGCAAGGAGTGTCCTTGCATGCATGTTGGGCGTTTAGGTAACTACTAAAATTAGCATATTTTACGCAATCAATATTGCACAGTAGTTTTCCGTCAAAAATCAAACAGGCGATGTGACAGAGCCAAATTATAAATGTTAAACAGAACCTATTTTGCTAACAATATATTCTAGATATTTACGGGCGACGTTGATGGACGTCGCTTTTTCAAAGCCTTTGAAGAAAGCGTTGGAATTAACTTCGCACGTAACGAAGTTACCGTCTTTATCTACCAAAAAATCTATACCGCAATAGTCAAGGTTAAGAAGTTTTGCAATCTTGACCGCGTATTCTTTTTGACTAGCGTTAAGGTGGTACTTTGTAACCTTTCCGCCCGAATGGACGTTGCTTGTAAAGCCGTTTGACTTTCTCTCTATCGCGCCGACTACTTCGTCACCTATTACGATAACGCGTATATCTCTACCGATAGACGTTTTTACGCATTCTTGAATAACGTACTTGTCGGTTTTTACTTTTTCGATAGCGGTAAGCAATTCTTCTCTATTTTTTGCTAAAATCATGCCTTCACCGAGTGAGCCCATACATTTTTTAACGACAATGGGGTAATTAAGTAGGTTTTCTACCCTACTAATTGCATTTTCGTCCACCGCGTTGTTTTCGTTATAGCAAAGTAGCCCCGATAAAGTTTTCGGCATTTTTATACCGTTGTTAATAAGTGCAATATACGTGTAATTCTTATCGTCGCAGGTTGCAACCGCCTTAAAACTATTAAAAACGCGCACGTTAGCTTTCTCTAACAATGCAAGCGTGTACAAATCTTTATCGTAAAAAATGCAAAAATCGTAGTCTTTTATATTGCAAGCAATATTCTCTCCATCAATAAACGCAGGAAAAAAATTATTCTTAACTACGTCAATATCTACCCCCATCAACGCGCCTTCTTCCTTAATTCTATGCGGTTGATAAAGGTAGTCTTCACTGTCGTAGTACGCATTAACTATAATCACACCTTTCATACGATAATAATAACATATTTATTTTTTTTTAGCAAATATTATGGAAAACCCCTTTTTTCGATAAAAAAGGGGTTTTCCAAACCTTTCCTCAAAAAAACTTAATTATTATCTTTTATAGATAACACTTAACTACCTAACTTGCATGCAAGGACACTCCTTGCCAGGTGAGCGACCTGCAACGCAGTTGGTCGGTTGGGTGGTACATCTACGAAATAGAGAAATAATGCGCAATAAGTTTATACTTGTCTTCAATTTTATAATAAAAAGGTGCGTTTTCCGCACCTTTCCACCAAAATTCTTTATATTTTATTTTATCTTATCTAAATTAAGTTTCTACCTAGTGTTTGAAATTATTCAGCAGATACTTCAGCAATCCAAATACCAATGTTATCACCACTTGCTTTGTAATAAATGGTGTAAGTTCCTGCATTGGTGAAAACAATGTGTCCATCAATGGACTTTTCGATTTCTATAGTTATACCGTCTTTTAATGATTCGGAACCAACCCAAACATTATCAGGTGCGTGATATACTTTTACCGCAGCACCAGCATCAACGGTAATGGTTATGGAATATTCGTCCATGCCGTTGTAGGTCATAGGTTTACCGATAGCCCAGTCAGTTTCGCCAACTGCAACGTTACCGCGGAGATAACAATCGCTTTCTGCAACAGGTGCTGATACGGTATCATCTGCTCCCCATACGCCACCGGTCATAGTATTGAATGCATAGTAATTGTTAGTACCGTCAAAAGTAAGGTCAGCGGTTTGCGCAGTACCGTTATTAAAGATAATGTTGGTAGGAACAACGTCTTCAGCAAAGGTGTAAGAGAACCAGCCGTCGCCAAGATCGGTCATAGCCGTTCCGGGCCAACTTTCGGTAATAGTTGCTCCACCAGTTACCCAAGCATAAATGTTGGCATTAGTCCAGCCGTTCTCGCTCTTGAAGTAAATGGTAACTAAAGTAGCGGTTTCTTCTTCAGTACTTTCTTGTTTTACAAAGCTTGCATTGAATACATCGTCACCATAGCTACCAGAGAAGTGTACGTCAACACCAGTTTCGGTAAGGGTTGCGCTGTTTTCGCCGTCATCGTATGCTGCAAAACTAGAAATGCTTGCGGTGTCTGCATATACAGTATAGGTGAAAGTCCAATCGCTACCGTTGTTGTAAACGCCGTTGCCTTGTCCGTCAAAGGTAAGAATAAAACTGCTGTAGGTATAAGTACCTGCGAACGCGTCAAGAGTTACTTCGGGTTCTTCGGGTTCAACAGGCGTTTCGGGTTCTTCTTCTCCACCTTCAGAACTTTCTTGTTTTACAAAGCTTGCATTGAATACGTCATCACCATAGCAACCAGAGAAGTGTATGTCAACACCAGTTTCGGTAAGAGTCGCATAGTTTTCTCCGTCATCATATGCTGCAAAATTAGATATATTTGCTCTTCCATTATTAACATCATAGGTAAAGTTCCAATCGCTACCATTGTTATAAACGCCGTTGCCTTGTCCATCAAAGGTAAGGGTAAAACTGCTATAGGTATAGGTACCCGCGAATGCATCCAACGTGACTTCGGGATCTTCTTCTCCACCTTCTACAACTTTATCCATTGCAATATTAACGGTACATACACCGTCCATATCCATATCGATTACTTGAAGAGTACCGTCTTCGTTTAGAGTACAAGTCCAATCTGCCCAGTTAGTATAGAAGGTTGCTACGTTGTCGTTTACGATATAATCGGCGGTATAGGTAGTATTATATTTTACAATATGTATCGTAACCATACCACCACCGTTAAATTCTAATGTATATTGATAATAGTTCTTCGAAGCATCTACTTTAGTCCACTTACCTTCAAATGCATCAACAACAGCACCGGGTAGTTTTTTACCACACACGTCGCAATAATAACTATCATCGTCGTCAGTACAATCGCCTAATAAGGTTCCGCAAATATCACATATATGGTCTCTATTTTTATTAACACAAGACGTTATTGTTTCTTCACAAATATCACATATATGATCATCTTTATCATAGCAATTATGATTTTTTTCAATTACGGCATATAAATCTAAATCACAAGATATTGTTAAGCCATTCGTCCAATAACCATCTGTAACGTTTGTGCCAGTTCTCCAACCCTCAAAATCATATCCCTTTGCTGTTATAACCATTGGTAAATATGCTATAGCGTCACCCTTATTTAATTCAATTGTGTAATTCTCTTCTACTTGTACATAAAGCCCACTTGAATTATCAAACGTTCCACCATTAGTATGGAAAGTAACGGTTACTTTTTCGATAACGTATTCTGCTTTAACGCCTGTATCAACACCGTCTACGTACCAATTACCATTTTCACCTATGGTAATGACGGGTGTGTGGCCTGCTTCACCTTGTATACCTTGTTCGCCTTGCGGACCTTGGGGACCTACTTCACCTTGTATGCCTTGTTCTCCTTGGTCACCTTGTGCCTTAACGTTGCTATCTACTCCATCAATATACCAATCGCCATTTCCTCCAATAGTTATTATTGGGGTGTGACCATCTTTACCAACGAGAGATTGTAGCCATTCTTGCAAAGTGCCTTCATAACCATTTTCTACTGCTAAGTCGTATGCTGATTTTCCATTTCTTATTTGATAACTAAAAGTAGTGTCATCGGTAAAATATATTGTGTATTCGTCGACAAGTCCGTTGGTGAAACTTAATTCCACTTTAACTATTCCATTACCAGTTTCGCCCGCTTTGCCATCGGTGCCCTTTCTTACTTGGAAGAACGTATTCGTACCATTGGTAAAATACACATAGTAATAGTCATATTCTAACGTGCTATTTTCTTCAGATTTTTCTATTCTATCAATACCATTGCCGTCTTTACCAGTAGCGGATACGCCTGTATCAATACCAGCAATATGCCAATTACCATTCTCACCGATTGAAGGCATAACTCCGTCTTTACCATCTTTGCCACTTGCACCTATCAAAGAATCTAACCATTCTTTCTCCGTCCCAGTGTATCCACCCTTGCAAGCAAGTTCGTATGCGCTATCTCCTTTGAATAGTTCTACCAATTCTTCCATAGTTCCAGTAAAACCTGCTTCTTGTGCATAAGCGTAGACTATTTCAAAATTAGGCTCATTTAAGTCTCCATTCGTGTCTACTTGATTTTCTTCACAAGCGGATATAACAAAAACACAAGTAAGTGTTAATATGATAATTGCCATTAAACCAATAAAAGGTATTTTTTTCATAATTGCTCCAATTTAATAATAATATGTATTATTATTATAAATCTCAACAAATTCTATGTCAAGATAAATAAAAAAGGCACAATGAATATGTGCCTTTTTCCATAACTTTGCGTTAGCAAAATTTCACTCGCGAAAGCGAATTTCATCTACGCAAGTAGATTTCACCTGCCTATAAAGGCAGATTTCATTGAATTATATAATCGCCTTGACGATTATATAATTCTAATGCCACGATAGGTTTCTACGATTCCTAGTGCGGGAATATTGAGAGCAAGTTTTACTTCTTGTCCTTCGCTTAGGTCGTTGTTACCTGCGTAAACGTTGATAGCTTTGCCGTTAACGTCTACTACTGCAACCTTTTCTGCACCGTAGTCAAGTACGGTCTTGACGATACCGCTGATACCTTCTTCCGCAATCATTACGTCGTAGATACCGAAGTCGAGAGTTAAATCAATATCGAATACCTTTCTGCCTGCTGCGTTGAAGAGTTTGTCTTGAACGAAGGTGGTTACGTATGCGTTAACGCCACCTACGTTAAGTGCGAAGTTGTATTCTTTGCGACCAACTAATTCTTTTACAAGTTTTGCACCGATTTCGTTAGTTAGGTTAAGTGCTTCTACGTTACCGTTTGCGCCCGTTAGAGATACCTTCTTCCAATCGATTGCTACGCTTACTTCTTGACAATTTTCGTCGATATAGTCGGGTGCAATAGCGAATGCCTTATTTCCGTTGATATCTAGGCAAACGAGTTTGGTCTTGCCGATATTTTCGATAAACGCTACTTTTGCTATGAATACTTCGCTAGGTTGTACGTCATACGCTGCGAATTCTTCTACCGTGTAGTTGGTTACTACGTTGGTGAGTGCGTCCTTAGCATACTTTTCGCCTACGGGTAGAGTTTCGTAAATATTCTTTTCTTCTGATATTACCGTCTTTGCTAAGCTGTCGCCGTTGAATACGAATGCATCGGTAGGAATATTAACAACGTAATCGTCGTCTGCGGTGTTGAGTGCGCTAGGTAGTGCGATGCTCTTGCCGTAGATATTTAGGTTGCCGTTGCTTACTACGCCGTCAACAAGGTTATGTTCGGGAATACGCGGTATGATGCTCTTCTCGGTTTCGTTGTCGAATAGGTGAATGCAAGTAGGATCGATAGCAATAGTGATTTCTTGATCTCTACCAACGGGAACTTTAGGATCAACTTTAAGAACAAGTCTACTCTTAGATTCTCTAATAGCGTCTGCATTCTCTTCGTCTAGTTCGCAGTATACGATAGTTTCGCTACCGAGTGCTTCGATAATGCTAGTCTTGCAAGTAAGAGCGCTATCTTGATGTGCAGCAACGAAATCTGCGTCGAAGTGGATATCTTCCGGTCTAATACCGAAGGTAACTACGGTTTCGCCGTCAAAATACTTCGCGTCAGTCTTAAGTACGCTTTCTTCGGGTACTAGGATAGTGCGGTCGTTAGCGAAAGTGATAGCAACTTTGCCACCTTCTACCTTCTTTAACGTTGCATCGAAGAAGTTCATTTGCGGTGTGCCGATAAAGCCTGCAACGAACTTGTTACCGGGATACTTATAAAGATTTTGGGGAGTGTCGATTTGTTGAACTACACCGAGTTTCATAACTACGATTCTCGTACCCATGGTCATTGCTTCTACTTGGTCGTGGGTAACGTAAATGAAGGTAGTTGCTAACTTCTTGTGTAGTTTGGTTATCTCCGTTCTCATTTGCGCACGGAGTTTTGCATCTAGGTTGGATAGCGGTTCGTCAAGTAAGAATACCTTAGGATCACGAACGATTGCTCTACCTAGCGATACTCTTTGTCTTTGACCACCCGATAGTGCTCTAGGTTTACGTTCTAAGAATTGTTCGATATCAAGAATTCTTGCTGCTTCGTTAACTCTTGCATCGATTTCTTCCTTGGACATATCCTTGCGCAATTTGAGTGCGAAAGCCATGTTTTCTCTAACCGTCATGTGGGGATAGAGTGCGTAGTTTTGGAAAACCATCGCGATGTTACGGTCCTTAGGCTCTACGTCGTTAACTACTTCGTCACCTATCATTAATTCGCCTGCGGTTATTTCTTCTAGACCTGCTATCATACGCAAGGTCGTACTCTTACCGCAACCGGACGGACCTACGAAGACGATAAATTCTTTATCTTCGATTTCCATACAAAAATCGTTAACAGCCTTTACGCCTTCTTTGCCGTTGTCATAAACTTTGTATATATGTTTTAAACTTAAACTTGCCATATAATCACCTCTTTATTTTTGTACCATTACGTAAGTCGTGTATGCGGGTACGACAACGTTGCCGTTACCTACCGTTACCGTACTGCCGAAATTGAACGTGCCTTTTTTGCTATCGCCAATCAACGTCCAACTATCGCTAAAGCTAATCGTGCTAGCCGTTGAACCTGCGTTACAGATAATAAGCACCTTGCTATATTCGTCGTTTGCGTTCATTCTTTCCGTACAGAATACTAGCGTTTCGCTATTAGCACCCGCCATAGCGTATCCTTCGCTTCTATTATAGATACCTGCGCTCATTACTGCGTCACCTCTACAAATGGTGGTGAAACGCTTGGTTCTTAGTTCTATAAGACCTTTGTACCAGTTAAACAACTCGCCGAAGTCTTCTTGTCTATAATAGTCGAACGCGTTGATCTTGTCTTGTGCGTTGTAACTGTTGTGGTTACCGTACTTGGTACGCGCGATTTCTTCACCGGCTAGGATAAAGCTCGTGCCCTTTGCCATCAAAGTAATAGCGGCAGCCATCATGTTGCGCTTGAGAACAAGACTGTTACCTTCACTGAACACGGTGGGAGTGGTGTTACTGATAGTGGTTGCTACCAATTGATCCCATAGCGTGTAGTTATCGTGAGAAGTGGTGTAAAGTACGGACTTGTCGGAAGTAAGTTCGCCCCAGTGCGATCCGCCTTGCATACCGATAAGTAGTCTTTCGTTGATAATATAATCGCTGAAGTTACCGTTTACAAAGCCTGCGGTGGGTGAGTTCTCGCCCTTGATACCTGCTCTTACGGAGTCGTTAAATACCTTGATTCCGCTAGCAAGTAGGTGTACGTTGCTCATTCTTGCGGTAGCAAGACCGTATTTAGGATCTAGACCAACGGTTGCTGCTTCCCAAGGTTCGCCATACATAAGTATACCGCTTCCGCCTTCTAATTTATTGAGCGCGCTTCTTATTTCGTTCATAGTATAAACGTCGTGACAACCCATAAGGTCAAAACGGAATCCGTCAATGTGGTATTCTTTTGCCCAGTAGGTTACGGAATCTATCATATAGCTACGATACATTTCTCTTTCGGAAGCGAGTTCGTTACTACAGCCCGAGCCGTCGCTTAGGTTATAGATACCTAAGTTGTTGGTCGTCCAAGCTTTGTAACCAAAACTACCCGTGGTTTCTGCAAGTTCTTGTCTATAGTAGTAACCGGGTGCGGTTTGTTCGAAGCAACTGTTAGAAGTGTAGGTGTGGTTATAAACAACGTCCATAATTACGCCAATACCTGCTTGGTGCAATGCTTGAACCATTTGTTTAAATTCGTTGATACGTACGTGGCCGTCTTCTGCGTTGGTTGCATAGCTACCATCGGGTACGTTGTAGTTCTTGGGATCGTAACCCCAGTTTTGCTTGGTTTGATAATCGATATTGTTGTTATATTCTTCGTCAACCGTAGCAAAGTCGTATACGGGGTTAAGGTGAACGTAAGTTACGCCAAGTTCTTTTAGGTAAGCAATACCCGTCTTAAGAGTGTCGTTGCCTTTCGTGTGGGTATCTTGTTCGGTGAAAGCAAGATATTTACCTTTGTAGGTAAGACCACTGTCGGGAGAAATAGAGAAGTCACGAATGTGGATTTCCCAAATTACGGGTACAACGGAGTTGTTCTCTCTTATTTCTTTTGCTAATTCCAAATCATCTTCCCAACCTTCGGGATCGGTAGAATCAAGGTCGCAAACCATTGCGCGGTTACCGTTGATACCGGTAGCAGAAGCGTAAGGATCGCAAACTTCGTTGACTTCGCCTGCTACGTAGTTGGTGTAGGTGTAGTATACGCCGTCAAGGTCGCCGTTAACGGTTACTTCCCAAACGCCCTTACCTACCATAGTCATTTCTTTTGCACTGTCGTATAGCGTCTTGTCGGTTTCGTCACCGTCTTTATATAGGTTAACGAGAACGTCGGTGCTTACGGGTGCCCATAGTCTGAAGGTGGTGGAACTTTCGGAATAGTCACAACCTAATTTTACGTCGACAAGGTTGTCACCGTCACTATCAACGGGTAGACATTGAGATTTGAATTGATCGCTTAGATAAAGTCTTGCTTTATTGATAGCGGTGGGGAATGCGTAACCGTCCATCCATAGCATATAATCGGTGTTCCAATCAAAGTTAGGAATGTTTACGTTAAGTTTTGATTGTAGACCGTCGCTACTTAGGATGCTCGATACCTTACCACTAGTAACTAGCGTGCCTTTTTCGTCGTTGATTGCGTCGCTTCTTCCGTAGATTTCGTAACCAGTAGAGTTAGCAACTACCTTAGAAGTGGTTTGAAGCATAACGGTGTTGTAGTCGTCAAAACGAGCTGATTCTATTCTTTCGAATGCAGATTTTGCCGCTTCAAGTGACGTATAGTTGTTCTTATCACCTGCTATAATCCATACTTCGTAAGTGTTGTTAGCATCGGGTACGACTTCTAAGAATCTATCGCTAGATAAGTCTTTACCTTTGTTTCCATACCAGTAAGGAGTGAAAGTGTTGGTTTCGTCAACGTACGATCTAACCATGATAAGACCGAGTTTTTTGCCCGATTTTACGGCAGCGGTCTCTAACGCGTTAAGCGTAATGGTGTATTTTTGACCGATATTGTCGTCACGAGAGAACTCGGGGTCTTTTGCATCGGACGGTACCGTCTTACCGATATCTATCCAGTAGTAAGCACCCCAACTTACGTTAGGTCTGCCACCCCACTCTGCATACTCGTACTCATTCTCGCCGTTATAGAAGTGAACGATTACCTTTACGTTACCGCTATCGTCCGCTATAGCCGAAGCAATAGTGATAGTGGGTACTACGGTAAGAATCACCGCTATAAGCACGATCATGCTAATTATTCTTAATCTTATTCTTTTTGAATTCATATACACCTTCCTTTTATCCCTTAACTGCTCCGCCTGTAATACCTTCTACGAAGTACTTTTGCAAGCAAAGGAATAATATGGTAATCGGTACTGCTACACAAACGGCACCTGCTGCGAACAAGTTGTACCATTGTGCGGGGATTTCTGCCATTGCTATCCATCTGTATAGACCTACTGCTACCGTGTATGCCGAGGAGTTTTCTTTCAATATATAACTTGCGAAAATGAAGTCACCCCAAGGTGCGGTAAAGCTCATCAAAGCGGTATATACGATAATGGGCTTAGACAAAGGCAATATAATCTTAGTGAATACTTGACTGTTAGTAGCACCGTCGATACGTGCCGCTTCGTCAAGAGATTTGCTAACGGTATCGAAGAAACCTTTTGATACGTAGTAGTTAAGACCTGCACCGCCCGAATATACTAGGATAAGTGCAAGAATTTGTTTCCAAGAAGCTACGTCACCAGCAAGACCTACACCCTTAAATATGTAATAGATAGCTACCATGCTCATAAATCCAGGGAACATACCTAGGATAAGTCCTACGTTTTGGATAAGTTTTCTTGACTTAAAACGGAATCTACTCATTACGTAAGCCATGCTTAGCGTGAAGAAAGTGGATAGCACCATACAAATAAGTGCGATAATCAAGGTATTGAGATACCAAGTTCCGAATTCCGTCTCGGTGAATAGTTTTACGTACCAGTCAATCGTATAATGCGTAGGCAAAATGTCGGGTGAACCGAAAGTCGAGCCATAGGGTTTGTCGGGTTCGGTACCGAACGATTGCAAAATTAGCCATATTAGCGGTAATATCCAACAAATACTGAGGATAGTAAGAATAGTATAAGCAGTAGTCTTGCTTATTGTCTTCTTTCTCTTCATTCCGCCATGAGTTTTGTTAAAATTAAGTTTGCTCATTATTGGAAGTCCTCCTCATTCTTTGTACTTGACGAATGTCTATAAGTAATTAACGATATTATCGAACATACTATAAAGGTTAGTATACCTATGGTAGATGCAAGGTTGAAGTCGCCCGTGTCGTTAGTCAAGCTATATAGCCAAGTAACGAGTAGCGACGTTGTGCCCGCCCCGTTGCCGAGTTCTCCAAAGGGTGCACCGCCCGTTAGTAAGAAGATAACGTTGAAGTTATTGATATTGCCGATAAATTGAGTGATTAGGTACGGACCCGTTACGAACATTATGTAAGGTAAAGTGATCTTTTGGAACATTTTTAACTTACCTGCTCCGTCGATACGCGCAGACTCGTATAGGTCTTGCGGTATGTTCATAAGAATACCCGAAGTAATCAACATTGAATACGGAATACCTACCCACAAGTTAACTAATATTACTATCATTCTTGCGCTAGTGGTATTTTGGAACCAGTTGAGCGCGTCTCTTTCTAATCCGAGTTTTACGAGTAAGTTAACGATAGGTCCGAAGTTACCTAACATATTACGCATTAGCAATAAACTTACGAACTGCGGAATTGCTATGGTGAGTACGAAGAATAATCTCCATACCTTCTTGCCTTTTACGTTCTTACCATTGATAAGAAGTGCGAGCGCAACGCCCAAGAAGTAGTTAAGGAAGGTAGCGCAGAGTGCCCAAATTAGCGTCCAACCTAGTACGGGGAAGAAGGTGGTACTTAATCCCGTCGTTCCTATAAGGTTACCGAAATTCTCGAAGCCTACCCAGTCAAAACCGCTAGTTTCCGGATGTGCCGAGTCATAGTTGGTGAACGCAATAAGTATCATGAATATTAGGGGTAAGATAGTGAATATTATTACGCCTGCAAATGATACGCAAAGCAATACTACGTAGAATTTTTTGTCAAACAACGCTTTGAAATCTTCTCTTAAGGTAGAAGGCTTCTTGCCTATAATACTATCTTGATAGTTAGCAACGGCACTGCGGATATTCATTAAGTATACTACTATGAAAGCCGCAATAACGATAATCGCTACTACACCGTACAATAAGAACAACATCGAGTTGTCGCCGGGTACGTTGATTTCTATACCCGTACCGTTAGGTCCCATATCGTAATAGGTGTAAGTAAAGTCGGTACCTAGAGTGAACAAGCCACCTATAGCACCTGCTCCGTTGAATATCATATAGAATACAAACAAAAGTTCTATCGCAAGATAACCTATACCCTTGACGATTTGGCCGTGTGCAAACGCACCGCTACCCATGAAGAAATAGCTAAGCTTTACACCGATATCGCCTTCGGCAAAGGTCTTCCCGAAGTTTACAAAACCGTTGGCTATTTTCTTGCCGAGAGCAACGATGTTTTGGGGTAAATTCTTAAAGAAGTTAACGAAATTCTTCCCAAAATTCTTCGCGCCGTCGACTATTTTGGTACCGAGATTCTTAAAAAATCCCGCTACTTTTTCTAAAACGCCTGTCATAAATGGTTTCTCCTTGACTTTGTTGTTGTTTAAAAATTGTTTCTATTAATTCGTTCTTTTTTCGCCGTGATATAACCAAGATTAGGCTATATCACAACGAATAGTTAGTTTTTTTACGCGTCTGCTAGTCCGTCTTCGATAGCTTGAAGTTTGGATGCCCAAGTGCTACTTGCGAAGTTCTTCTTGTATACGCCTGCAAGGAAGTCTGCCATGGGAGTCCAGTAAGAAGACATAGCGGTGAAAGCGGGCTTTAAGCGAGTGTATTCAGCTTGTTCGATAACAACTTCTACTGCTTCTACGCCACTGTCCATAGCTTCTTCATAAAGTTGAGCGTTGGTGGGGCAGAATTCTCTGTCGTTAAGACGGATTGCTTGGTTGTCGTAGTTAGATAAGAATGCTGCAAGTTTTGCTGCTTCTGCTGCGTGAGCAGTGTTACGGTTAACACCATAAAGTTTTACACCGCTAAAAGATACCATTTGAGTAGCTTTGTTGTTTAACTTAATAGTAGGTAATTTTGCTACTGCATAGTTAGCGCCAAGAGCGGTTTTGAATTCTGCAACCATGTGGGGACCACTGATAACTGCAGCAACGTTACCGTTACGTAGAGCAGTAGATTGTTCTTCTTCTAGAATGCTCTTGAATTTTGCGCCGTTAGCCATGCTAGAGATACCATAAATATAGTTACAACCTGCGATAGCCTTGTTGTTGTTAAGGTCTACGTTGTTTGCATCTTGTCCATCAACACCAAAAAGTTCCATACCTGCGGTGAACATGAAGATACTAGTATAGTAGGAGTCGTCCATGTTGATACCAAGGTTGTATTCTGCACCGGTGTTAGCTGCTAAGATACTTTCGATACTTCCTAATTGATTAGCACTTAGAAGTGACTTGTTGTAATAAAGGAAGCAGTTTTCGTAAGTGTAAGGATAAGCATAATATTGTCCGTTGAACTTAGCTGCGGTGTCAGCGATAGGAATTTGTTCGTCAGCAATTGCACTTTGATATTGAGTAGGTACTGCCAAAATAGCATTGTTGGTAACTAGTGAACCTAATTGGTCGGATGCAAAACTGAATACGTCAGCTGCTTGGGTAGGATCTTGTACTACTCTGTTACCAGCTACGTCTTCACCTACGTTTTGAACGGTCCAATTGTAAGTGTTGTTGGGGTTAGCTTCTTCATAAGCATAGAGCATTTCGTCGATCATTTCTCTATCGAGTTCTGCACACCATACTTTTAGGTTGTAAGTGCCGGGGGTGTTGTTTCCGCCGTTGTTACCACCGTTGTTGTTACCACCGTTGTTACCGGTGTTGTCACCGTTAGCATCGTCTGCGCAAGCGAACAATACGCAAGTCATAGACATAATAACTACAAGTGCTAATGCAATTATCGCAAGTCTTTTTTTCATCTTTTTTTTCTCCTTTTATTTGCTTTGTTTTATTTTTTTTATTTATTTTCTATTATTAAACCGCCTCGGCAATCCAAATACCAACGTCACCGCTTACTTTGTAGTAAATGGTATAAGTTCCTGCATTGGTGAACTTAATGTTGCCGTCTTGATCGGACGTGTATGCTACGGTTACGTCAGTCTTTACCGCGTCTGTGCCCAACCAAGCACTGTTGGGTACGTAATATACCTTAACTGCGGCGCCTGCTGCAACGGTAATGGTGATAGAATATTCATCAGTGCCGTTATATTCCATCATTTTACCAGTGCTCCAGTCCGTCCAAGACATATTGTCGTATCCACGTAGATAGCAGTCGCTAGTAGGTATAATTTCGGGTTCTGCATCAAAACTAGTAGCCCAACCTGAGCCGTATACGAAGTAGAGTTTGCTACTGTCGATAACTAGGTTAGCGGTTTGAACACCTACGTCTCCTACCTTATTATTAAAGATAATGTTCTCAGCGCCCTTAACGTCGATTGAATACCAACCGTCTTTACCTGCTACTGCGGTCATAGCTGTACCGGGCCAAGCGCCTAATTGTCGGGTTTCATTATCACCAGAGCCCGTCCAAGTATAGGCATTTACTGTAGTCCAAGAAGCAGTATTCTTGAAGTATATGGTAAGAGTTTCTACTCTTTGTATCCAAATCATAGGACCTTCGGTAATGGTGTAATCGAAGTATAGGTTATATTCACCGTTAGCAAGAACGATATTGCCGTCTAAATCAGCGGTAATTCCTAATCCACTAATTGCACCTTCTTTTACCGATTCAAATCCGTAATAATTTCCGCCGTAGACAATCTTAATTGCGTCTTCGCCGTCCGCGCTATCAATAATAAAGCTTGTCCAAACGAATTCCGTTCCGCTCATTTGGTTATACTTAATACCGATATCCCAGTCTGTGTTAATACCAAACAACTTGTAAGTTGCTACTTCGGGTTGATCGGGTTGATCGCTAGGATCTGCAGGATCGCTAATATCCGCTACGAAAGTAACGCTAATAGTAGCCGTCTTAATCACTTCACCTTCGGTGTATGTAATGGTTACGGTCTTGGTACCTGCGGTTGCGCTTACGGTAGCAATATCGGTGGTATAGTCGTATACGTATTGACCGTTTGCGTTGTTTTCGTAAATAGCTTTTACCAAAACGTATGCAGTATCAAGTTCTTGAACGCCTACTTCGAGTTCTTCACCGGTATAACGTGCTTCTATACTTAATAATGCGCCGTTCTCTACGGGGATTTCGGGTTCGTCGGGTTCGTCACCGGGTTGATCGGGATCTTCGGGATCAACGGGGTTTTCAGGATCTTCGGGGTCTTCAGGATCTTCGGGATCAACGGGAATACCGCCGGTTAAGTCAACTTCTACGAAGTTACTATATTCGGAATCTTCGTAACCGCTTGCACATACTTTAAGTGCGATTTCGTAAACCTTAGCGGGTTTGTTAGCCATTACGTTACTGATTTCGAAAGAGATTTTACCCGAGAAGTTAGGAGTAATGGTATAAGAAGAAAGATCTTCGTCTACGATTTCCGTAGAATTCTTTTCTTTGATACCGAGTTTGTAATACGCACCGTTTTGATTAGATTTTCTCCATTCAAGGGTGCCTTTTTCACTATCGTAAGTGATAGTCTTAATAGCCGCTACTTGTCTTGAATATAAGAAAGTCGCGCTCTCCGACCATTCGGAACAATTAACGGGGATTTTGTTACCCTTGTCGTTAATTTCTACGTTGCATGCACGAACTGCTACGGTGTTCTCTTCACCGCTTGCTAGCATAGAACTAACTTCCGTTCCTGCAAGTTTTAGGTTATATTCGTTAGTTTCTACCATGAATTGTCTCTTGGTGTCACCATTGAACGCGATCATGTAGTTAGTCGCATTGTCTACGGGCTCCCAAGTAATCATTAGGTCTTCACTAACGGCAACGTTAGTAGGCGTAGCGCAATCTTTTCCGCTGCACGCTACCATGGTTAGACAGAAGATAGCTAAGAAAACACAGCTAATGACGGTTAATAATTTTGCCTTTTTCATAATTTACCTCCTCTCTTATTGCCAACTGAATTTGGGTGAATCTTCGCCTGCTACCCAAATATCCGAGCCTGCTACTGCGTTAAGTAAGGTAACGAAATCCGCGCTATTGATTTGTTGTGCGGTCTTAACTACGCTACTTGCGTTAGCAGCTGCGCCATTAATAGTAATAGAGTTAGTTTGCTTATATCCGTTAGCGAAAGATACGCCGTTAGCAGCTCCGCTTAGGTAGTAACAATCGCTAAATTCTGCATTGTATCCTGCAATAGCACCGCATACGGTGTCAACTGCGTTAATTACGTTAGCAGAAGCAGTGCTCCAAGTGCCTTCGTCATAGGTTGCACCAAAAGTATACATATTGCCACCTACGGTAAGGTCTGCACTTTGGTTATAGATAGTACCGCTCATAGAGCAACGGTTGAAGATAATACCGGTGAAACTTTCTATTTCTATATCGATATAGTAGTAACTTTGATCACCAATAGTGAATTGAGTCATAGCTTCGCCCGGCCAAGTGGTACCGCCACCGGTTCCCCAGAAATAACAGTACATAACCGCGCCGTCAGCGTTTAGCCAAGAGTTGCAACCGCCTGCGTTTAGATAAATACGAGTGTATTTGGAAGTGATTTCCGTATCGATAGTAACTTGTGCGGTGTTGTAGCAACCTACTACGCCACGAGTTTTGCTAGTAGAAGCGAAGTTGTTACCTGCGATTCCGCCTACTGCGTTAGCACCTTTTACCGCGCCCTTATTATAGCAATAGAATACGCCTGCGCCAGCAACTGATAGAGATGCTACTTCGTCCGTACCATCGTTACCGTTACGTCCTACGATACCGCCTACTTCGGTTGCACCCGAAATTTTGCCGTGGTTAGAACAATATCTTACCATGGTAGCAAAATCGTATTCGCCGTCAACTAGTGCGTTGTAGTTATAACCAACGATACCGCCAACTTGTTTTTTAGCGGTAATATCACCGTAGTTATCACACATAGCAACAACGCCTGCGTTACGTCCTACGATACCGCCTACTGATAAACCGCCTTCCATAGTAGCGTAACTTACGCAGTTAGAAACGGTACCTTCGTTATAGATAACTAGACCGCCTGCTTCTTTGTTACCGCTCACGAAAACGGATTTTTCTATCTTACAGCCCGTTACGGTACCACGGTTGATACCAACTAAGCTTGCGGCGCCGTCAACTACTGCTACGATGCTACTGTTCTTAACTCTTACGTTTTGGATAGTTCCACGATTGGTAAATGCAAGAATGGATACGTCACCGCCCTTTTCGTGCATGATACCGTCGTTGGTTTTTACCGTCCAAGTACGCCACTTAGCATTGTCGATAACGAGATTCTTGATTACACCGCTAGAGTTGATAGAATCAAATAGCGCGGAGTATCCGTCACGGTAATGAACGGTAAGATTCTTGATAGCGTGATTCTTTCCGTCAAGTACACCGCTAAAAGAGCCTAGCTTGTAGGTGTTCGAGCCGTACTCGTCGTCTCTAAGTTCTATAGGTTCGAATTCGATATCGTTACCTAATACGTAGTATTTGCTTTCGCCGATACCTTCGTAGAATTCTATGTATCTAAATTCGTCAGCGGTGGTGATAACGTAGGGGCTTTCTTTCGTGCCTAAACCTTTGTCTTCACCAAAGTATACTACTTCCGTTTCTTCACTTTCTTCATAAAAACCACTTGTGTTGCCTGCAAAAACGGTTTTCGTTAAGAAACCTGAAGAAATATCGTTCTCGTTGCTGTTAACCGAGATAACGGAATTGTTATAGTCGCGCAAGTAATATACGTCTGCGCCTACTACGGTGTCAAATTTAAGAATTTGACCTTCCATTCTAACGTTAGTCGGAGCGGGGAGTTGCATTTTGCCAATCGCAGGATAATAAACAATCGCCGCTACTTCGCTATCCTTATAATAAACGCCGTCACCTTTATATTGAATGGAAACCTTGATTTTGTCGCCTGCTACGTTTGACAAGTCGTAACTAGTTGCGCTTACGTCAACGTCTTTTTCTTCATCGTTAATCTTCAACACGATATCGCTTGCGTTGGTATTGGAAAGCCAAGTAAGAACGCCATCGGTAACGCCTTCGATAATGGGATAAAGAAGTGCTCCACCGTCAAGAGTGTAGGTTATTTCGCCCGACCAGTCGCCTAGAGTGCCGTCTTTCGCTACGCCTCTAACTTTGATACGGAAAATACCATCGCTAGGCTTGTTTTCGTAGTCATAAACGTTATATCTAGTGAATTTCGCACTGACTATTGCACCGTTAAGAGAAATTTGGTAATTAGACGCGCCCTTTACACGCGACCAAGTGATTTCTCCCGCTTCATCGATGCTGACGTCGTTAGGGACGCCTACGGAAGTGGCTTGATTGCCAACGCCGTCATCGTTGCCACCGTCGTCGGGTAAATTACCATCGTCGTTAACTCCGCCGTCGTTATTGTCGGCGTTGTCTTTGCACGCGGTAAAGGTAAGTAACCCGATAACCATGGTTAGCGCAAGTGCAAGAACTACTAATAATTGTAATAATTTTGCCTTTTTCATAAACTACCTTTATATTTTTTTATTTTTTTCTTAGTTCGTTAGGTTGTTTTAATTAACTTTCTATTTTATCTGTAAATTACCGAGCTGTAAGGAGGCATGGTGTCGGCGTTAACGCCGTTGTCGCCTAGTACCACCGTGCTACCATTTGTCTTGTATTTAGATACGGTGTATTGACTGAAGTTGTGGTAGCAGTAGTAAGTAGTGCCTTTATAGGTAAGGGTATAAGAGAATACGTTACCTATTGAAGCAAGAGGAGCGTATTTACCATACTTAATAACGTCGTCGGTGTGCTTTAAGTTAGTCCACTTCTTGGTGTAAGAAAGCATACTATTGTTGTCGTTTGATTGTTCTTTTACACCATTCAAGTTCTTATTGTAGTTATCCCATTCAACGAAGTAGGTCTTGTCACCGCTTATACTGAAACCAGTAGTTTGGCTAGTAGCAGCCTTTTCCCACTTGAACGGTTGACGATAGTGACGGTCAACGTGTGCGCTCGTCTTGTCTTCGCCTGCACCGAAGTTACCGCTCATACCAAGTTCGTCACCGTAATAAATGAAGGATATACCGGGTAAACTCATCATAGTAGCGATAACTACCTTTGCTTTTTCGGTAGTGATAGCGCCGTTAGTTGCGTCAATGTTAGCAACCCAGTTGTCCGCAATCGTTGCGCCTGCAGCCGCGTTCATAAGTCTAGGAACGTCGTGGTTAGAAGTAAATAGAGTGTCTATTGCTTGCGTGTCGCCACGGTATTGGCTATATGCGCCTAACGTGCCTGCATACGACCATTCGCCACCCATAAGTTTATTGGTGTTAGTACCGGTAGGTACACTACCTTGACTGCTTGCGTTGATACCAGCGAAGTCTTGAAGTCCGCCGTCGATACGTTGGGTGAAGTTAAAGTATCCGTAGAAGTTAAGCATACTGTCTAGTCCTTGATAGTAAGGAGCGACGTTGAATGCGTGTCCGTCGAAGTTCTCACCAACGATATAAGCGTTGGGATATTCTGCCTTAATTCTTGCGTTGAATTCTTGGAAGAAGTGAATATTCTTAGTAACGTTACTGCTATAGTCGGTTTGAGTAGCTTGATCGTAGTCCTTAATGATGATATCACTAGCGGACTTGTTGATTTCGTCTTCCATATAAATGTGCTTAACTGCGTCGATACGGAAGCCGTCTACGCCTAAACCTAGCCAGTAGGTAGCAACGTCTACGATAGCGTCACGCGTTGCTTGATAGTCGTAGTTAAGTTCGGGCATGCTAGTAGCGAACTTGCCGTAATAAGAATAAGCCTTATCACTGAATTGATGCCAAGATTTGCTACTTGCAGGAACTTGTGCGTTGTTACGCCATTGATAGAAACTTCTATAAGTAGGATCTAATTGAGAAGACTTTTGGAACCAAACGTTGTTGATAGAAGTGTGGTTAAGAACAAGGTCCATAATAACCGTCATTCCGCGCTCTTTGGTTTCTGCAAGAAGTTCTTTGTAATCGTCTAGCGTACCAAACTTAGGATCTACTTCTTTGTAGTCGATAATATCGTATCCGTGATAGCTATCGGATAGTTGGATAGGAGTAAGCCATAGTACGTCTACGTTAAGACTTTCTAAATAGTCAAGGTTGTTAGTGATACCCTTGATATCGCCGTAGCCGTCACCGTTGCTATCAGCAAAAGATGCTACCATGATTTGGTATCCTACGCCCTTTACTTCATCGAATTCGGTACTCTTACCTGCGGTCGGAGCTTTATCATATTGGCTAGGAGCAGAACTGTTTACGTTGAACAAGCTAATATTAGTTCCGTTATCGTTCTCGTAAGGATTGCTCATTTCGCCAAGATCTGCAATAGAATATGCGTAATCGTATACGTGTTCTTGCGTAGCGAAAATATGTAAACTACCGTTGTCACGAAGTTTGTCGTAGAAATAGTTACCTACGTCACTTGCTTTAGGTATGAATTGGTTACCACCGTCGCTTACCCAGTGTCCACCGTTAGCAAGAGCGGTTGCCTTAGAATCTTCTTGTACTACCAAGAATCCGATATAAGGATCGGTGTATTTGTCAGCCTTGAAGATATCCCCTTGTACATAACTACCTGCGCTAGTTAAGAAGGTAGTAGTTTGGTCCTTTTCATTACCTGCTTCGGTATAAACTTTCGTTAAATCGATATCACAAGTTGCACCGCCTAGTTCGTCAACGATAATAACGCCGTTGTTATCTCTAACCCAGTCGAATTCTACACCCGTGTAAGCCTTAGGCCATACCCAAAGGTTGTATTTTTCGTATTCTTCCGCGGTGTTAACGAATCTCTTGTAGTGAATATAAAGATGTCCTTCTACGCTACTTGCGTTAAGTGCATTCTCGTATTCGGTCTTCGCTTCTTCGCTTACTTCTTCCCACTTAGCATAAAGAACAAGGTTCTTCGCGGGCATACTGTTGAACACGGTATACTCGTTTTGCCAAGTGCCGTAGTCGGTGAACCATCCGCCGAAAGAGAAACCAGGATAAGACGGATCTTCGGGCTTAGTAATGGTAGCGCCTGCGGTCGTCTTGATAGAATCGATTTGCGATGCAGCGGTGTCGGTACCTGCGGTATAAAAATACATAGTGTAGATAGGATCTACGCTAGAACCATTACCGCCGTCGGTGTTACCGTTGTCAATATTTCCACCGTCGGTGTTGCCGTTGTCACCGGTATTGTCGTTAGCGTCTTCGTTACAAGCAATTAATGCCATACTAAATACGCAAACGGCGAGAATACAAGCAAGAACTAGCATGATTTTCTTAAAATTCGCAGTTTTCAAAATGTCTACTCCTTTTACGTTAAATTTCTTCATTTTACAGGCCTTTTTAGCCTTTTTTGTACGTTTTTTGCCTTTATTTACGTCTTCCGTCCATAAAAGCACAATGCCTTGCGTGGAAAATCCACGCAAGGTAAGGTGTTAAAGTGTTATTTATGCAATAGTAATTGCTGCTGTTTCACCAGTTGTGTTCCAATCCTTTACCTTTATGATACGATTCGTAGTGTTGATTATATCACCGGTAGTTCTATTCCACAATGATGTATCTTGTGTCCAAGAAGGTGTACTAGCAGGATTATGTCTTGTTGCAATCATGCCGTAGGGATTTATAGGTAGGTTAACTACGTATAAAGTGTTACTTATTCTTCTTGTTTGATAGAATGCTCCATCTTTATTTTGTTCCCAAGCATAAACGCAAATTATAGCATTTGCATCTCCCCAACCTGTACAACTAGATATGTCTACTAATACAGTATTCTTTGATAGGTTACTGCTTGTGGGTTTGGTAGCATACCATACACCTAATACATACCAAGTATTGTTAACGTCTATCGTTGCATCTTCAGTTTGATAAGCAGGATTACTGATACCATCAGTGCTATTGTTAAATAGAATATTCTTATAATCTGTATCAACGGTAATATACCACCATTTGCTAGTGCCGTCTTGCGCCATAGCAACACCAGGCCAATCGGTACTTGCTCCGTCTTTAATCCAATAGTGCGCATACACTTTCGTCCAACCTGCATAGTTATAGTAATGAATAATTACTACGTCGTTAACAGTTACTGCGAACATATCTTCATATCCTTGGTATGTTACGATAGGCAAATATTCATCTTCTACAGTATTGTCGAAGTCGGTTATTTCATAATCGTCTGCACTCAAGGTTACTTTTGAGCCGTCGCTATAGTTAGCTACTACTTCTAGTCCAGTAAGTTCTGCGCCTACGTCGATTTCTGCAGGACCAGTGTAGTTAGCAGTAATAGATTCAAGAACTGCTACAACGGTGAGTCCACCAATATCAAACGTGAACTCGCCAACTTTAATTTGTATTTCACCGCCGTCGCCACACGTATTTGCAACTACTTCATTTACGGTAACTACGTCTTCTGCTCCGAGTGCTTCGGTGTTACCATTGTCATAAACGTACACGATATCGTAGCGAGAAGTGATTTCTTCTACTGCTATAGTGGTTTGATTATGGTTAAGAACGGGTGCTTCTTTTCCGTCTTTGAGCGTTACTTGAATACCTACAGTGGTGATAGTTTCGGGTTCTGCTTCTCCACATACGCATTCGCCGTCAACGTATACGTGAACAACGGTTTCTACAACGCCGTTACATAATCCGCAAACCTTGTCATGCTTGGTTTCGTCTCCAGCGTTAACTACGTAACTAAAGTTGGTACATTCACCATAATCTAAATCAACGTTACAATAGTTACAAGTTATCGTATGATAACCAATTTCTTCTTCATATGCAGGTGTATATCCAAGATTAGGTATTTCGTGAACGAGTATAAGAAGAACTTCTTCATAAGTATATTCGCAAACGGTACATTCGTACGTTACTTTGCCTGCTTCAATACAGGTTGCTGCTACTCTAGCAGTTTCTTCACAGGTATGGTCGGCAACGTCTACGTAAGTACACAATTCACATATTCTACTATGTTCGTTATCGTTTTCATTTTCCCACTCGCCATATTCGTGACCGCTAGTCGCTACAACTGCGTTACAAATTCCACAAACCTTGTCGTGTTTGGTTTCGTCTTCAGCATTTTCGCTATATTTGAAATCAGTGTGTTCTTCTCTACTGTCGGGTTTTTCTACGTTACATACGCTACATACGTACCAGTGTTCGGTTTCATTAGTTTGTAGTTTGGTATAATCGTGTTCGATATCTCTTGTGTTTCCGCAACCTTCTACGTTACAAGTGGTGTCACAAGCATTATCGTATACGTGGTCAGCTAAGTCGCCATACGCAGTTTCGCAAACGGTACATACTGCCTTAGCAATACAGGTTGCAGTTCCACCAGAGTGGCTTGCTCTACTTTCGGGTTTTTCTACGTTACATACGCTACATACGTACCAGTGTTCGGTTTCACTAGTTTGTAGTTTGGTATAATCGTGTTCGATAGTTCTTTCTTCGCCACAAGTGTTGCAAGTGGTGTCACAGTTATTATCGTATACGTGTTCGTGTGCTTCGGGTTCTGCTTTTCCGCAAGCGGTACATTCGCCGTCTACGTAGTTATGTGCTACTGCTTCTCTAGTTACCGCACAGTTAGCGCAAGTAGTATCGTCACAGTCTTCATATTCGTGTGCTTTTGCTTCTCTAGTTACCGCGCAATTAGCACAAGTGGTATCAGCACAGTCGTTATCATATACGTGTGCTGCCGCCTCTCTAGTTACTGCACAGTTAGCGCAAGTAGTATCAGCACAGTCGTTATCATATACGTGTGCTTTTGCTTCTCTTGTTACTGCACAGTTAGCACAAGTGGCGTCTTGACAATCGTCATCATATACGTGGTCTACTGCTTCTCTAGTTACTTCGCCACATTCATTACAAGTAGTGTCTTGACAGTCGTTATCGTATACGTGGTCGCATTCAACTTCACCGCCACCAATTGCTCTATAAACAACTTCCATAGCGGTAACTTGTACTTGCTTACCGTCGGTGCCGTTCTTAACCGAGTTAAGAACTACGGAATTACCGCTTACTTCAGTAAGAACGTTACTAATATCAGTAGTGTTGTCACCTACGCAAAGGAATGCATAAGTTCCAGTCTTTGTTGTAACGTTAACAGAAACTAGTTCATATCCTTCTGCTAGCGTAATAGTAAGGCTTCCTGCGGGACTATCGGTTGCATAAATTCTAATATGATCACCATTGTATGCTTTACCACTGTTGGAACCGCCGTTAACTTTTACGGTTACTACGTCGTCAAGTTTGAAGGTTTGCTTCGTGGTGCTACTCGTCCAACCTTCGGAAGTAATAAGGTCTGCAATAGTCTTGCTTGCGGTAATGGGAGTGCTAGGAACTACGGGATCTTCAGGATCTTCGGGTTCGGTAGGTTCTTCTTTTCCGCATTCGCAAATGCCATCTACGTATTCGTGATTTTCTTCTTCTACTACAACTTCGTCACAGCAAGTGTATTTTTGCGTGTGAGTAGTTGCGGTTGTAGTCCATTCTGCGGTGCCTTCGTGGTTATCTGCATTTAATTCGCCATAACTTTCACCACAAATGGTACATACTGCTAAAGTCTTACAAGTTGCAGTTCCACCAGTGTGTTCGCATTCGGGTTCTTCAGAACCAGAACCTTCTTTTACAAACGCGATAGAGTTAATCATACAACGATATCCACCACTTACGGTTGTGAAAGATACTGTCTTATTCGTCGTTGTATCTACTTCTATTGCTTTGTACTCACCATTGTTAGAAAGTTCTGATACGGTAATCGTTTCACCACTGTTAATTTGAACTTTTGCCGTATTTCCTTTGTATCCTGCTACGTTAATAATAACTTTGGTAATATCGCTAGGTACGGTAAAGGTGAATTTACCAACTGCCGAACTTGAACCTAATTTAAGAGCGGAATTACCCATTGCATCGTAAGAACTAGGATATACTTTGGAGCCACCCGTAATTGATAAGGTGTAATCTCCATTCGTTTCTGAATAGGTTGCTTTGTCCGAGCTACCATCTTTATGTGTTGCTTCACCATTAGCACCAAATTCGAACGTTATTGTTACTTCTTCAGGTTCTACGGGTGCTTCGGGTTCTTCTTTGCCACATTCGCAAGCGCCGTCTACGTATTCGTGAGCTTCTTCTTCTACTACAACTGCGTCACAGCAAGTGTATTTTTGTGCGTGGGTAGTGTCGGTTATAGTCCATTCTGCTTCACCAGTATGAACGCTAGCGTCTACTTCGCCATATTCTTGTTCGCAAACGGTACATTCTTTCTTAGAAATACAATTTACCATGCCACCAGAGTGGCTTGCTCTGCTTTCGGGTTTTTCTACGTCACATACGCTACATACGTACCAGTGTTCGGTTTCACTAGTTTGTAGTTTGGTATAATCGTGTTCGATAGTTCTTTCTTCGCCACAAGCGTTACAATTAACGTCACATGCGTTGTCATAAACGTGATCTGCGGGAGTTCTAGTCGTTCCGCATGCATTACAGTCTGCATCACATGCGTTGTCATAAACGTGTTCTTCTTCCTTTAAGTCACCACAAATGCAGCTTGCATAGTGAATAGTGTCATCTTCGGATACATATTCATGGGTATAAGTACAAGTTACGTTTTCTTGAATTATATCACCACAATCGCTGCAAACTACGTTGTGGGTGCCGTTATCATTGCAATCGTACGTAACGTCAGTATGTTCGCAAGCTACTTCTAATTCTTGTTCGCACTTGTCACAAACGTTGTTAACGTCTTCGTCAACGTGTTCTTCTTCCTTTAAGTCACCACAAATACAGCTTGCATAGTGAATGGTTTCATCTTCGGGAGCGTATTCATGGGTATAATCACAAGTTACGTTTTCTTGAATTATATCACTACAATCGTTGCAAACTACGTTGTGGGTGCCGTTATCATTGCAATCGTACGTAACGTCAGTATGTTCGCAAACTACTTCTAATTCTTGTTCGCACTTGTCACAAACGTTGTTAACGTCTTCGTCAACGTGTTCTTCTTCTTTTATATCACCACAAATACAGCCTGCATAGTGAATAGTTTCATTTTCGGGAGCGTATTCATGGGTATAACTACATGCTTCGCTTTCGATTAGTATTTCGTTACAAATTGTACAAATTGCACCGTGAGTGCCGTCTTCATTGGATATGTACTCGGCATCATGTTCGATATCTCTTGTGTTTCCGCAACCTTCTACGTTACAAGTGGTGTCACAAGCATTATCGTATACGTGGTCAGCTAAGTCGCCATACGCAGTTTCGCAAACGGTACATTCTGCTTTAGCAATACAAGTTGCCGTTCCGCCAGTGTGTTCTGCTCTACTTTCTGGTTTTTCTACGTCACATACGCTACATACGTACCAGTGTTCGGTTTCACTAGTTTGTAGTTTGGTATAATCGTGTTCGATAGTTCTTTCTTCTCCGCATACGTTACAGTCAGCGTCACAAGCGTTGTCGTAGGTGTGTTCAATTTCTCTAACAGCATTACATACGTTACAAGTAGTATCACAAGCGTTGTCATACTTATGACCTTCTACTTCTCTAACTTCTCCGCATAGATTACATTCTGCATCGCAATCATTGTCATATTCGTGTGCGCATGCTTCGATTTCTCTAATTGCGCCACATTCGTTACAATCTACGTCGCTTTCATTATCGTATACGTGGTCGCCTGCAACTTTCGTTACTTCGTTACAAACGGTACAAGTGGTAGCGGTACAATCGTTAGGATAAGAGTGGCTTTCGGAAGTCGTTCTCGTAACTTCACAACCTTCGTAATTACAGGTCGTATCGCAATCTGCACTATATATATGGATATGGTCTTCCCAAACGCCGTTATTATAATAAGGTTTAGCAGCGTCTATGGTAAGGTCTTCAGTTTTCTTTTCACTTGCGCCACTCAAATTGTTGTTGAAGATAATTCTGTTTGCTTGGTTATCAATCTTTACGGAATACCAACCGTCTTGACCTTCAACTGCGGTCATTTGAGTTCCCGGCCAAGTGGTGCCGTCAAATACAGTGGTTAATTTTACGTTAGGTTCTTTTGCTCCGCTATTGGTTGCACCTACGTAGAGTTTGCCAGTTGCAGGAGTGTAATAGAATACGTAGTTGCCTGCACCGCTTATTTTTACGTTGCTAGAACCGCCACCAGTTGCTAAAGTACTATCTAGATTAACTTCCTTCCATTCTTCAACGGTACCGTTAGAACCAACTTTTACTATCTTTAATTCT
>JAZSMH010000062.1:0-1666 GCA_045535785.1 Clostridia bacterium | reverse complement strand
GATGCAGTACTTGGAGAATATATAGCAGAGCCTTTAGGCTTCACTAAGGAAACTTACTTATTCGAAGGCGAAGAAAACGCTTTAGCAAGCGCAGTATTCAACACGAAGATAGTAGAAATCTTAGATGACGACTTCGACTTTGAAGCTGCATATTATGACTTACTAACCGTAGAAAATATTCTTGGAATAGCAGACGCGGTAGTAACTAAGTACGCAGAAAACGAAATAGCAGACGTAGCAATCGAGGGCTTAATTGAACTATACGGTCAAACTCATATTGTAGATGAAATCGTAGAAGCAACCTTAGCACTTGAACTTGACGACGTAATCAATTACCTAGCAGACGTAGCAATCGCAGTATTTGGCGAAGAAAGCGAATGCTTAGTAAGAGATATTGCTAAACTTCTAACCGATTCATTCGGCGGTGAATTAGATAGCGTCGGCTACCACGAAGCTCAACATGTAAGTAACGTATTAACAAACGTTAAGGCAATCTTAGATCACTTTGTAACAAACGATATAGTAGACGTAGTATTTGATCAGCTAATCACCTTATACAGCGGTGTAGAAGTAGTATCAATCGTAGAAGGCACCTTAGCAATCAACGTTGATAACCTATTTGCATCAGTAGCAAGTGTGGTTAAGGTATGCTTACCTGATAATGAATGCTTAGTAAACGATATAGCAATCTTACTAATCGATCTATTCGACGGAACTCTAGAAAGAGCAGGATATAACGGTGAACAGCTTGTAAACGTAATCCTAAGCGACGTTAAGGAAATCTTAAAGCACTTCGAATTAAATGCAGCTATACCTGCGTTAGTAGATGAACTAAGTGGTTTATACAACGGCGTAGCAATTAACCAAATTGGCAAGGCAAGTCTAGAACTAGAAGTAGATGCAATCATTGATTCATTAGCAAGAGTACTAATTGCAGGCTTTGGCGAAGAAGAAAAGATTAACGCATTTGCAACTCTATTAAAAGACGTACTTGGCGGAAAGATATCAACCTTCGGTTACCACGGTGAAGCGCTAATAAGCACCTTATTAGTAGACGTTAAGGCAATACTTGATAGCTTCGGCGTAGAAAATGCAGTAGTAGATGAAGCAATAGCTCAGCTAACCGCATTATACGAAGGCGCAATGATAGATACGTTTGTTGATGCAACCCTAGCATTAGACTTTGATAAGACTGTTAACGCAGTTGCAAGCGTACTTGCTATAGGTCTAAGCGAACAATCAGATATAATCAATGCAGTAGCTAAACTTCTAACCGACGTAGTTGGCGGAACTCTAAGCGCAATCGGTTATAACGGTAATGCATTAGTAAGCGAATTAATTGCAGACGTTAAGGCTGTTGTTGATAGCTTCGGTGTAGAAAACGAAATAGCAGACGTTGTATTTGCTGAACTAATCGGCTTATACGAAGGCGTAATCTTAGAAGAATTTGTAAGTGGAACCCTAGCAATCGCTATGGATAGCCTAATTGCTTCTGTTGCAGACGTATTAGAAGTAGTTCTTGTTGGTCACGAAGAAAAAGTACAACACGTAGAAGAACTAGTTAGATACTTAGTGGCAGGAACAGTTGGTTCACCTGTATTTGAAGAAAAAGCACTAGTAAGCGAAACTGCAAGATTAGTAGAAGCAATCATTGCTGACTACTACA
>JAZSMH010000001.1:0-3884 GCA_045535785.1 Clostridia bacterium | reverse complement strand
GTTCCCATCCCGAACACAGAAGTTAAGCCTTTCAGCGCCAATAGTACTTGGTTATGATGACCTGGGAGGGTAGGACGTCGCCGAATTTTATTCCTCTATAGCTCAGTCGGTAGAGCATGCGGCTGTTAACCGCAGGGTCGTAGGTTCGAGTCCAACTGGGGGGGCCAAAAAGAAAAGCAAGTCAAACGACTTGCTTTTTTCTTTTTGGCCTTCCACCCAGTAGTACTCTCCCAACGTCCAAGTCGAGCGAAGCGAGATAGGCAGGGGGCGACGCGTTAAGCGGACAATCCAGTGAATTGTCCGTAGCCAAAGCGGGCAAGAGCTATGCTCGCCGCCGGACGTTGGTACCCATACTAGAATGCACTTGAATACTGATTAATTTAATTGTAAAACGAACAATAAAATCAAGGGCAGGACATTTAGCTTCACCCTATAAATTTGCTATTAAAGTTTACAATTTCCGCCCTAAAAGACAATATTGAGTCAATAACATATTACTGTAACATCCGTTGATTTCCACGAAACAGGTCTATTAGTGGTACTTATTCCAGATGCCGAATAAATCCAAGTTTCTCCTGCTCCAAGTCCAGATTGATTATCTATGGCTGTACCCACCACGTTTCCTGCACTATCATAAAGAGTAAAGGTAATACTTACATAATCCATAGTTCTTTTTGAAGTATTTTTTGCGGAACCTGTAATAGTAACATAATAATACCCAAAACTTTCTTCTACACTCATACTTGATTGCCGTACAGGCTCTAATTGACTGCTTGTCGTAGAACCAACGCCACCAGGTATTAGTATCCATAAAAACACACAAAAAGCAACAATAAAAGATATTACGCCCAAAATGGCACCTATTCGCTTCTTTGTTGTAGTATCGCTTTCTATATTGCGAGTAATGTTTGGTATGGGTTCTTGTTTTAAAAAGCCATTTTCAACATCGGAAACCTTTGCTGTTTTCGCCAAAGAATTTAAAGCCATTATATGATAACTTGCGTTTAGCGTTAAATTATGTATATTTTTTTCTCCAACATCTACCACACGCAAATTATCTATATTTAAAACTGTATATTCTGTGTTTAATTTTCCTTTGCATTTTTCACACATACAAGTTACACTTGCGGTGAACCCATTTTTTATATTTAAATTCCAGTGTGGATATTCTCCGCAAAATGGACATAAAGGCAACTCGTTGTCAAATTTTTTTTGTGGCGCTCCGTTCAAAAAACCATCATAACGTTTAAACTCCATAAAAACTTCCTCCGTAAAAAAGTGCGTAGCCGAAACTACGCACCGAAAAACGCAGTTTCGCTCATTGTTGCTACACAATTCACATCGAAACAGATATGGTGAGCAAAGCCTACGCTTTTACCAAACGTATGCTGTTTCGATATTAAAATTGTGTAGCGTTATTAGTATAGCATATATTTTAAAAATTTCAATCTCTTTTGGCGTGCGTAAGAAAAATAAATAAAACAAACCGCAAATCCGAAACGAAAACAGAGGGCAAGTGGAGTTGTGTGCTGAACCGCTCGCACAATATTCCGCTTAATTCCCTCGGCGCTTTTTCGTTTTCGGGGATATTTGTACCCTTGCCGTCACTATAATTGTCCAATAAGTTCCGTTTTCTATCTATTAAGTCATTATGTGTCATTTGGGAGTCACTTTCATTTTTTTACAGGGTGCTAAACTCGTAAGCGAATTAAGCTTAATTACAAAAATTCGCAAGGAGGTTAGCGATTGAAAGATAAGCAACAAATCAAAATCATAATTAAATATTAAGAACTTCAAAAGTAGTTAACAAAAACACCTGTTTTATAGCAGGTGTTTTTAATATGTATATTATTGTAAAATAAGGGCGAATACTAGTTTTAGACTATAACCAATTCTTCCAAAAAAATTTTATTCATTAATATAAATCACTTGACAAAGGTTTTTGGGAGTGTTAAACTTTGATTAACTTAATAAAAGCTATGACGAAGACGGATTCTATATAAGCGTTTTCACAGAGAGTCGGGGATGGTGCGATCCCGGCAAAAACTAATAGAAATCTTATCACTTCCGAGCTGAAAGTCCGAAAAGGTGTTCTTAGTAGGCGCTTTCCGTGTTGGCTACGTTAGTGCATAGGAGTTGTTAGACTCTGAAGGTGGCAGTTTGACTGCAATTTGAGTGGTACCGCGAGTATTATTACCCGTCTCAAAGTTATTGAGGCGGTTTTTTTATGGGCGCATCTAAAAAATAAAAAACTAAAAATATAAAAACTAAAAATTATTAAGGAGGTAATAGGAATGAACCCAAACAACACTTTAAACAGAATCTCGGAAGTGGCGACTAGAATTAAGGAGTTGCGCGAAATTATGGGATTTTCGATCACTACGATGGCAAAGAACACCAACGTAACGCAAGAACAATATCTTTTGTACGAAAGTGGTAAAGAAGACATTCCTTTTTCATTCATACATAAATGTGCATTAGCTCTTAAGGTAGAGATGACCGACCTACTAGAGGGTAGCTCGGCTAAACTTTCTACGTATACCGTTACGAGAAAAGGTCGCGGACAAGAAACCGCAAAAGAAGACGGTATAGACATTGCTAACCTTGCACCGAAATTCAAGGATAAGCTAGCGGAGCCGTATTACGTGACGTACGAGTATTCTGCAAGCCAACAAAACAAGCCTATCCACCTTACCACCCACAGTGGACAAGAATTCGACCTAGTTTTGAGCGGTAAACTAAAAGTTCAAGTAGGCGATCACGTAGAAATCTTGGGTGAAGGCGACAGCATTTACTACAACTCTTCTATGCCTCACGGTATGATAGCGGTTGACGGCAAAGATTGTACTTTCGTAGCGGTAGTTATGTCGGGAGACAACTCTAACGAAAGAGTCGTTCGTAAGAGCGTAATGGCGGCAAAGAAAAGCGAAGAGCTCGTTTGTGAGAAGTTCGTTGATACCGTTGAAGATACGAACGGCAGACTTCAATCGATAAACTTTAAGAACACCGACACCTTTAACTTCGGCTTCGATATCGTTGACGGAATTGCCGAAAGATATCCCGAAAAACTCGCTATGCTACATCTTGATAAGTATAAGACCGAGCGTAGATTCACCTTTAAGGATATAAAGCGCGCGTCTAACCAAGTAGCTAACTACTTCACTTCGCTAGGAATTAAGCGCGGAGATAAGGTTATGCTCGTATTGAAACGTCACTATCAATTCTGGTTCTGCATGGTCGCTCTTCACAAACTCGGCGCCGTTGCTATCCCTGCAACCAACCAATTGAAAGAGCACGATTTTGAATATAGATACAACTCTGCAGGCGTAAAAGCTATCGTATGTACCGCAGACGGCGACACCTATACCTATGCAGAAAGCGCGGCTAAAAAATGCCCGCAAGTGGAAAAATTAATAATGGTTGGTGGTGCAAAAGAAGGATGGCGCGACTTTGACAAAGAATATCCTTTATTCACCGGTAAATTCGAACGTCCCGTAGATTGTTCTTGCGGTGACGAAGCGGCGCTTATGTTCTTCACGTCGGGCACAACTGGCAATCCCAAAATGGCGGCGCACAAGCATACGTACGCGCTCGGTCATTACGTGACGGCAAAGTATTGGCATTGTTGTGAAAGAGACGGCTTGCATCTTACTATTTCAGATACAGGCTGGGGAAAATCACTTTGGGGCAAACTCTACGGTCAATGGCTTTGCGAAGGTGCAGTTTTTGTTTATGATTTTGACCGTTTTGATGCATCAGATATTTTACCAATGTTTGCAAAGTATCAGATAACAACCTTCTGCGCACCGCCTACAATGCTTAGAATGTTAATAAGAGGCGATCTTTCAAAGTTTGACCTTTCCTCAATTCACCATATGACTACA
>JAZSMH010000067.1:0-1515 GCA_045535785.1 Clostridia bacterium | reverse complement strand
CACTTCTTACCCGGCGATACTCCCAAAGCATTCTTTGAAGAAGTAGCAGGTTTATACGGCGATGCATTAACAAGAGAAGCATTTAGTGCAATTCCTGAATTCGACGTAGACGACGTAATCAGAGCAGTAGCAAACGTAGTTACAAGCATTGAATCATTAAAGAAGCATTCAGTATTAGTACACGATATAGCAGACGTTCTAGAAATTATACTAGAAGGAAAGCTTCGTGAAGTAAGACTACACGGCACACGTAAGATGGCAGAATTAGTAATGGCCGCTTACGACGTTGTTGCATACTTCTTACCCGGTGATACTCCCAGAATCTTCTTTGAAGAGGTAGCAGGCTTATACGGTGATGCTCTAACCAGAGAAGCGTTCAGTGCAATTCCTGAATTTGACGTAGACGACGTAATCAGAGCAGTAGCAAACGTAGTTGCAAGCATTAAAGCCGTTAAGAAACATGCCGGATTTATTCAAGACGTAGCAGACGTTCTAGAAATTATGCTAGAAGGAAAGCTTCGCGAAGTAAGACTACACGGCACACGTAAGATGGCAGAATTAGTAATGGCAACTTACGAAGCTGTTGCACACTTCTTCCCCGCTGATACCCCCAAGATTTTCTTTGAAGAGGTAGCAGGTTTATACGGTGATGCATTAACAAGAGAAGCATTTAGTGCAATTCCTGACTTTGACGTAGATCAAGTAATCAGAGCGGTAGCAAACGTAGTTGCAAGCATTAAAGCTGTTAAGAAGCATGCCGGATTTATTCAAGACGTAGCAGACGTTCTAGAAATTATGCTAGAAGGAAAGCTTCGTGAAGTAAGACTACACGGCACACGTAAGATGGCAGAATTAATTGTCGCAACTTACGAAGCTGTTGCACACTTCTTCCCCGCTGATACCCCCAAGATTTTCTTTGAAGAGGTAGCAGGTTTATACGGCGATGCATTAACAAGAGAAGTATTTAGTGCAATTCCTGACTTTGACGTAGACCAAGTAATCAGAGCAGTAGCAAACGTAGTTGCAAGCATTAAAGCTGTTAAGAAACATGCCGGATTTATTCAAGACGTAGCAGACGTTCTAGAAATTATGCTAGAAGGAAAGCTTCGCGAAGTAAGACTACACGGCACACGTAAGATGGCAGAATTAATTGCCGCTACTTACGAAGCTGTAAATCACTTCAGCGCAAACGAAACCTTAGCATTAATCTTTAAGGAAATTGCAGGTCTATACGGTGATGCATTAACAAGAGAAGTATTTAGTGCAATACCTAACTTCAATATGGATGCAGTACTAGCATCATCTGCAAGAGTACTAGTAAGCATCGGAAGATTAGAAAAGTATGCAGATCAAATAAATGCAGTAGCACAAACTCTAATAGACGTATTAGAAGGCACCTTATGGGTACACAGATTAAACGGCTTAGTACCTGTAAGCACCTTAATTGACGATGCAGATTTATTAGCAGATGCATTCTTCTATGATAGTGAAACTCTAAACGTATTCTTCGCAGAA
>JAZSMH010000046.1:0-1721 GCA_045535785.1 Clostridia bacterium | reverse complement strand
AGTAACCGTAAGAGATAAGAGCATAGAGATAGTAGACCTATATAAGAAGATGGACGTAAGCGGTATGGTATACCGTACGGGCTTTAGCGAGAGCAAAGACTATATAGTAAGACTAGGTACGGGTGCAAAATCTTACGACCTTAACGCATCGCTTATTTTTACGGGCGGTTTCTACCTCACCGAC
The DNA here is from genome assembly GCA_045535785.1 of Clostridia bacterium. Taxonomy (GTDB): domain Bacteria; phylum Bacillota; class Clostridia; order Christensenellales; family DTU072; genus CAG-1782. The sequence goes on along the minus strand of JAZSMH010000046.1, from coordinate 1,537 downwards.
GACAGTATGGCGGCGGCTACCGAAAAGATTAAGGGTTATACTTCTTTAGGCGAAGCGCAATACGCTAACGGTTACGTATTGGGTAACAACGTTTCTATCGAAGCAACGGGTGTTTATAACGACGGTAGCAACAACTTGACGGGATACAAATATAACGTTTCTGCAACCGATCAAAAACTAGTTACTTGGTACGTTGAAAATAGTACCTTTGAAGAAGTGGAAGTAGGTTCGCTGATTACGTCTATACCCGCTTCGGTAATATATAGAGTAGGTTCGACTTCGGGTGGCTACATAGAAATGAGTACGCTTACCGACGAGGGCTTCAGATTGAGAAGAATATTCGAGATGGAAGCGCTACCTAGCGAGATTACCACCGACTATAACGGAACGAAAGCAGGCGGATTCAGTATCGTTAACGGTGTTATTAAGGTGGAGAATATCTACGACTACGCTAATCCTAACGTAGAGACTTATTTCGGTAGTACGAACTATCTACCTAACATTTTGGTTATTAACGTCAACGGCGAAAGCATAACGGTAAGCAACGTAACTTGGGAAATTGATACAGGTTGGGCAAGTATTGTAAGAACGCTTACTTATAACGGTACCTATGGAAATAGATACGTAATGGCTAAGGCTAACGTTCTTGGTTATAACGATCCGTCGTACGGCACGCAAGAACAAACGATAACCGTAGAAGTTAAGATTGAAATAGACACTGCGGAAGTAATACTATTACCTTGGGAAACAAACAAGGATATAGAACTCAAGACGCAAACGCTTTACGACGGTGGAGATATACTCTACTACGTGTACGTAGACACCTATCTCGACGCGGAAGCTGACGTAATAACGGAAAAGGATACGCTGACCTTGCCTACCACTATTACGGCAAGATATACAAGTGGACTTACCTTTACGTTCAGCAACGTAAAATATACTTTCAACAACGTTTACACCGTAAGCAAAATATTCTTCGACCTAGAAGGCGTTAATATTTTAGCAATGACTTCTACGTCGGGTGATTTGTCGGGATACGATAGCTCGAAATTGACACCTAGATATCTAGATTTACTCGTAAACTTAGGCTTAGCGCAAGAATTGAAAGTGAGATTTTATTTCTACGACAAGACGCCTAGTGAAGTTACCATAGACGGCGTACAACGCACCGACGCGGTGGCGGTTATTAAGACGGACGACGAAGAATTGCGTAATGCGATAAGGAACAATCGCGGTGGAAAATTCAACAACTACGCGAGCGACGTATACGAAGACGTCAACTATAACAGAATAGAGTACAATCTACAATTACTTATCGAACAAGCGCAAGACGTTAAGAAAGAGAATGAAAAAGCGTTCATTAATAGTGTTGAATTGCTTGACGTAACGCAGTATATAGAAGCAAGTACGCGTAGCGCATTACTTGGTTGGACGGAAACGTTGCTTGTAGGCGAAGGAGAGTTAGACGTAAATAGCCTACCTACGACCTACGCTTATAGCGTAGCGCAAGCGAAGAAATTCGCAGTTAAGATAATTA
>JAZSMH010000052.1:0-1601 GCA_045535785.1 Clostridia bacterium | reverse complement strand
TTTATCCATAGAGAAGCAACGGGCGACGTATACTTTAATATCAACGAAGAAAAGACCTTCTACGACTTTATTTCGGGCGTAGTAGAAGTAAATATCACCTACGATATGGACGCATCCGTTGACGAAAGGCTTGCATACGATGCAACGGGCGCAAGAACGAGAGAAATAACCTACAACGTACCTATGAAGAGCTATCTATATAGTAGCGTAGGCGAAATTAAGTTTAATAAGAGCGAAGTCGGTAAAAAATGGACGTGGACGAAGATACCCGTAACTAACGCGCAATACGTAGACGCGATCTACTGGCCGATAGGACAACCTATGACCGCTAGCGACATGCCCACCGTCATCGATCAAGATAGCGGGGACGAGATATTCTTACTTTGGGATTTAAGCGAAGTCAACGTAAACAAGGCAAGCGAAGAAGGATACACCGTTTACGGCTCCTACTTGACGGCTAACAACACTTGGGCTACCAAGACCTTGGTTGTTTATATCGAAAAGATAGACGTAACCGATAGAATAATCAGTTTGATTAACGGCGAAGACGGAACGTATATATCTAAGACTTACGACGCTACCTTCTTTAAACTTAACTTCCAATCGGATTTACTCGAATATCTAAGAGAAGACGGTACGGTATCGGCGCTTGACGCGAGCGAATATAAGATTCACTATATGGACGCAAGCGATCCCGAAGGTCGTTGGAGAGAAAGCGTATATCCTATCAACGTAGGTACGTACTACATAAGGATATCCTTTGAAGATTATAATGTATTCCTTGATACGGGTGAAGAATGGGCGTTTAGTTTAACAATAAAAGCTCGCGAAGTAGACGTAACCAAGATAAAATTCTTAGACCAAGACGACGAAACGGGCGTATCTATCAGTATGACCTATACCGGTGGTAAACAAGGTATTGTCGTAGCACCCGATAGTTTAGGTGAAGACGATAACGGTATACCCTCTATGGCTATCGACGGCTGGTTCGGTACCAACGAAAAGCAACTCTTGGTGGCGGATTATAAGTTAAAAGGTTACTCGAGCACCGAAGCAACGGCTAGAGCGTATATGGATATTTATAACAGAGTAAATACCAGAGTACAAAGCATGATTGTAGGTTGGTATGACGAAGTTAAATCAACGGGCAACTACGTAACCGATAGCGAAATAAAAGAATACGTATACAACGTATATATGGAAGAAGGAATGACTATCGAAGAAGCAAGCGTTAACGTTTCTTATAGATACAACGGCGTAGTAGTACCTTATCCTACCAACGTAGGTACGTACAGCGCGATAGTTACCATATCCGATCCCGACGGTAACTACGTAGGCAAGGGCGAGCGCGCGATAAGTCTTACCATTAAGAAAAACGACACGCTCGTTTATGGATTTAACGAAACGCTAATCACTTATAACGGTATGGCACAAAATCCCGAAATAAGCGACCTACACTCTAACGGTGCTATCCCCGAAGGCGTAACGGTAACCTACACTTACGTAAAGGGCGAAGATAAACTAGTTATTATTAACGACAGCAACAACGTAAGCATCGACCAAGGCGCGTCTAGCGGTAACTTCACGTTGCGTGGTATTAA
>JAZSMH010000016.1:0-1641 GCA_045535785.1 Clostridia bacterium | reverse complement strand
TCGATAGTTTCTTCATTTACTAGTCCGTCTGCCTTAAACGTGTAAGTAGGTATACTGTCACCGTAGGTTACTCCGATATTGTCGGGAGTTACGGTAACTGCTTTCTTACTTACAGTTAGTTTTGCATTAGTGATATTAATAGCATAGTTATCACTTTCTAGTCCGCTTGCTACTATATCGTAGGTATCTGCGTTATCTAAGTAGTTAGTTGCAGTTAGAGATAGAGTACCTAAGGTATTGATATCTTCGTCATAAGCGAATATATCTTGTCCGTCTTGGTATCCCTTGATTGTATAAGTAAGTTCGGGCATTTCGTCACCGTAGGTGATGCCTTTATCTTCTACCGTCAAGTAGATGGGACGAGCGTTAATTACCACGTTAAGGCTATCTTTTATTTCCTTTTCTACGTCGCCGTAAGCGTCGTATACTCTAATCGTATAGTAAACAACGGTGGTGCCTGCTACCGTGCGCGTAACGGGTGTTTCGGTATATTCAACTCCGTCGGCAGAGTAAAGAACGGTTGCTATCGGATCTTCAAATATGTGCGAAATTTCTAGTCCGTGTGCTAAGCCGTCGTAGTATACCGCACTACTGTTTACGAAAACACCGTACGTTGCTATTGCTACTTGGAAATCGAAAGTGATTTTGTAGTTATCTAATTTGCTTACGCCGTTGTTGGTAATATTAAGCGCGTTGCTATTATCCCAAATGAATTTTTCGCCCAAAGTGTTACCCTCGGCAATATACGCGCCTTGCGTGCTATCGGTAGTCATTACCGTACCGCTTATAACGTCGGATTCGTATAGTCCGTCACCGCCTAGGGCAATACTGTGGTCGTTTGTTGATATGTTCGTGCTCCAAACGATTTCTTCGTCGGTATAATCTCTTACTTTTATAGTTAACGTTCTCTTTGCTATGCTTAAAGTACCTCTTACGTACGTTATTGCATAGTTGGTTGCCGTAGCGCCTTTACCGATAAGGTCATATACGCCTACGTCTTGACCTTCGCTATAACCTTCAATCGTAAGTCCGCTTACAACTGAACTAGGATCGTTCGCTTCGTCACCTACTAGACCTACGTAACTAACGCTAGGTGTAAAGCTATTACCGTAAGTGATAGTGCCGTCCGCTACTTTAATAATAAGTGAACGTTTTTTAACAATCAATATACCATTGTTAATGATAAGGTTGTAATTGTTGTTAGCATAACCGCTTACTACTACTTCGTAGTTACCTACGTTGTTACCTACTGCGTAAGTAGAGGTAAACTTAACTTCGTCCGTCCATAGAGTTTGTGCAATAGTATCTCCGTCTACTAGACCTTCAGCGGATAGTTTATCAGCGAATTGGTTGTTAGTAGGATAGCTATCGTAGTAAGTAATGGTGCTATCAGCTAAGTTAAGTACTGCGTCTTTCTTAGCTACGCTCAAAATTCCTTGTGCTAAGGTGATAGTGTAGTTATCACTTGCTAAACTACCTTGCTTAATGGTGATAGGATAATTACCTACGTTAGACTTAAATACGTAAGCGCATACTGCTTCGGGGGTACCTAGTACTTCGATAGTTTCTTCATTTACTAGTCCGTCTGCCTTAAACGTGTAAGTAGGTATACTATCACCGTAGGTTACTCCGATATTGTCG
>JAZSMH010000014.1:0-1662 GCA_045535785.1 Clostridia bacterium | reverse complement strand
CAATATAAACTAGCATACCGCGTAAAATTTCGTGCGAAACACCCACGTACTCTTTTTCTATCGTCAAGAGTGCGGTCTTAAGGTCGAATACTATATCGTAAGCTATTTCGTTAATAACGTCGTCTTTAATTTCTACGCTCTCTGCGCCACCTTCTACACTGTCTGAAAGCACGTCGAATACGTAGTTATTAATGCCTTCAACAACGTAGTCGAGAACGTTATTAACCATGCCAATCTTTACTTGGTCTTCGCTGTTAAGTTCATATCCCGTTAAGAATTTGATTTGCTCTACGGTACAATAAGTATAAAGTCTTAGATCTAACCAAACTTTATTCTTGAATAATTGCTCGCTATCTTTTAAGAACGCGTTGTATTCGGTTACGAAATATTCCGAAGCATAGTCTTCTAGAGTCTCGTACTTTCTTGCTTTGGGATATTTTTCATCCTTAACGTTATTGTCGACGAATTCGTTGACGTATTGCATCAACGCACTTCTCACAGTAACGTCTACGAAGGCATGATAAGCTGCTTCTTAAGCTACTGTTGCGGACTCGTAAGATTTCTTGGTGTCTTCGTTTCCCCGCGTGCTGGTGTTACCGCCTAACGCCTCGAACGCGATCTTGATTTCTTCATACGCACGGGTATTGGCTTCGTAAACTTGTTTTGCCGTTTGAACGGTTACCGCAGTTGTTTCTACGTATTCGTCCCACGCTTCGCTGAGAAGTTGATCGTAAAGCGTATCGTAATCAACGCTATTAACGATAACGTCTCCTACTTCTTTTATTTCTTTACTGATATAAACTAGCCAAGCGTCTTTGGTTACTATAATACCTTTTATAAACGCAACTGCTACGTCGTTAATCTTCTTTTCGCCTTCTACGTCGCTTATTTCTTCCAAGTCAAACTCGGTAAGATTATTATTTACTTTGCTATCGGTAGCTGATTGAACGGCACTAATTAATTTGTTAACCGCATCGTGGTTGGCACCAAGCCATATACCTTTTTCTAATATTTCTTCGCGTACTATGCAAGTATCTAAATCTTCTTTCCACTCTTCATAAACGCTAATTACCAAGAAGTCGTATACCGTTGCTTTTACTTGATTATCGGTATAGAACTTATATCTTGCTTTGAATACGTTATACCATACCGATACGCTGTTACCGCCTACAACTGCGCTATTGTCAGCCATCCATCTATCTATTTGACTAACTTTTTCCGACTCAGTCTTAATATAGTTCTTATAGATGACGGTGTCTTTTATTAGTTCAGTATAGAATTCGTATTCGGTGTAATCCTCACCATCTACCGTAATATCAACTTCGGTGTAGTTCTCGTCATAAGTAAGAACTTGATCTTCGTCAAAGTCGAAGTATTCTTTCGCACTGTTAATAAGTCCGAGTAATTTTTGATATTCAGCGTCGTTAACAACTATCGAAGGTATATTTAATCCGACGCCAACAACGAAATCAAAGCCTATGCTTAGATCTAATTCAGGTGCGCTTACGTATGAAATCAAATCAACGATTTCCGCAACGGAATCAAGTCCTAAGATGTGCTTAATAACGTTATAAATTGCCGAATAAGCTACTTCGATAGTCAAACCTGACTTAACGTCGGAGGTAATTTCTATTGCAGCTTTAATAGCATTTGCTTCTTTGC
>JAZSMH010000029.1:0-16433 GCA_045535785.1 Clostridia bacterium | reverse complement strand
TTCTACGTGTATTACGCAAGGAAGCAAAACTCGCACTTGCGAATGTGGTGAAGAAGAAACCGAAGAATTAGCTCTTGATCCAAATAATCACGAATTTAGCGAATGGATAACTACGCCTTCTACTTGTATTACACAAGGAAGTAAAATTCGCACTTGCGAATGTGGTGAAGAAGAAACAATAGAGTTAGAAATTAACCCCAATAATCACGAGTTACCTGAATGCGGACATTTAGAAGAAAGTGGTGGCTACGATGGAAGTGCCGTTACCATTAAGTTTTATCATACAATGGGTGCAGCGTTAAGAGACGTACTAGATACTTATATTGCTAAATTCAACGAGTTATATCCTAATATAACTATCGAGCATGAGCAAGTAGGCAGTTACAACGACCTGAAAGATATAGTTAATAGTGCGATTAGTCAAGGCACGCAACCTAATATTGCGTATTGCTATCCAGAACACGTTGCTGAGTATAACCAAGTAGACGCGGTAATACCGTTAGATAGTTTTATTTATAGCGAAGTAGTTATTACAAGAGAAGACGGCTCGACGGAAATTCTAGGGCTAACCGATAATCAAAAGAATGATTTTATTCAAGGTTTCCTTGACGAAGGCAAGCAATACGGTGACGGTCGTACCTACACGTTGCCTTTCAGTAAAACAAGCGACGTACTTTATTATAACAAAACTTTCTTTGAAGAATATAATCTTTCCGTTCCCACCACTTGGGAAGAAATGGAAGAACTTTGTGAGAGAATTAAACTAATTGATCCCGACTGTATACCTTTAGGTTATGATAGCGAATCAGATTGGTTCATCAATATGTGTGCTCAATACGGTTCACCGTTTACAAGTACAGAAGAAAATAATCACTATCTATTCGATAATGATACCAACAAAGCATTTGTAAAAATGTTACGTGAGTGGTATCAAAAAGGCTACGTTACCACTATGGGTACTGATGGTATGTATTCATCTACTTCATTAATTGATAGAACGTGCTACATGTCTATCGCTCTTTCTTCAAGTGCTTCTTATTATCGTTGGCTACCAACAGGGAATTCTTTGGAGGTAGGTATCGTTCCTATACCGCAAGTAGACGTAAATAATCCTAAGGTTAAGCCAATAGGTGCCAACCTTTGTATTTTAGATAGTGAGAACACACAGGAAGAAATTGCAAGTTGGTTGTTCGTTAAGTTCCTTACAACTAACGTTGAATTACAAGCAGCTTTCTCAATGCGTTCAGCTTATACACCAGTTATAAAATCCGTTAAAGATAACGCCACATACCAAGAGTTTTTAGCAACGGCAAATGGCAGTGATAATATTTCCTCACATATTGCCGCTCTTGCGTTGTTAGCAAGTTTATCTCAAGAACAAGCCTATTTTGCACTTCCCGCATTCGTTGGTTGTGACGTGGCCCACACCGCAGTAGGTGAATTGCTTGTTAATTGCTTAACAGAAGATGCCGATGACGTAGACCAATTAATTGACGATGCGTTCAAGACGGCTATAAAAAATTGCACCAAAGGTACTACGGAAGAAGAGGGACCTATTGATTACGTTTCGCAACTAAAACTTGACGAATCTACTACCACGCAAAAAACTACCGCGACGGTAGATTCGTACGTAGACGGTGACACCGTTATTTTCAACGTTCCTACTAGCGTAGTAGAAAACGGCACGATGCAAGTTAGATTGCTAGGTATCAACGCACCCAATTCAACGGGCGAAATAGAAGACTACGGTATAGCCGCCGCTCAATTTACTAAGACCGCTTTACAAAGCGCAGTTTCTATCATTATAGAATCGGATAACGAAACTTGGAATTATGATAGCGCAGAAACTAGATATCTCGTATGGGTATGGTACAAGACCGAAGCGGAAGGCGAATACCGCAATCTCAATATAGAACTTCTTCAAAACGGCCTTGCTAATTTAGTAGCGGACGAAACTCGTTATAGCGAAGTTGCAATTAACGCCTTCAACCAAGCAAAGGCGGAAAAACTCAATATCCATTCGGGCGTGGCAGATCCCGAAGTTGGTGGTGATAATGACGACAACGTCGAAGAACCCGCTCTTATCACAATAACCAAAACCATGGAAGAAATGGCAACCTTATTAGGTTGGGAAGATGCTACTAAGTATCTCACCTTTAACCTTGACGAAGTTATCACCGTTACTTCCGTAGGTAGCAACAACACGGGTAAATATTACGATAGCGACAAAACTTATAGACTTTATCAAACGGCCAATTCTACCCTTACCATAGAAGCAATAGAAGGCTACGAGATTGTTTCCGTTAAGATTACCTACAACTACGCTAACGCAGGCACTTTACTTCTTGACGGAGAAGCGGTCACTTCCAAAACCGAAATAACCGTCAACGACGCTAGCATTACTTTTGGCGTAGGTAGCACGTCCGACGCAACCAACGGACAAGCCAAAATAAAAGCAATAGAAGTTATTTACGTAGCGTTATAAGTAACGTACAATACGTGACTTGCATGCATGATAGTTATATAAGGTATATATCTAAAGTAAAGATATAAACTTTTGTAAAAATCTTATTTAGTTAAGTTTTTTTGTGAAAAGACTTGAGAAAACCCTTTTTTATCGTAAAAAAAAGGGTTTTTCCAAATCTTCCAAAAATAATTCAAAAAAATTTATAAAAAACTATTGACAAAATTTTATCGATAGTGTATTCTATATTTAGAATTATTCTAATTTTAATTCTAATTTGACAAAAGGGGGAAGATTATGAGCAAGTACAAGCGTTTGATAACCGAATTGTTGACTGATTCGTGCGAGCACATGACTGCGGAAGAGATATTCTTTAAGCTTAGAGAAACTCAACCGGGCGTAGCGCTTGCCACCGTCTACAACAACCTTCACACCCTTTGTCTAGAACGCAGTATTCGTAAGATTTCGGTATCGGGCGAGCCCGACAGATACGACAAGACGAGCCGTCCCCACGCACACCTTATCTGTGAGAAGTGCAAGAAGATTACCGATATAGAAATGAAAGAGTTCACCGAACTTTTGGAGAAAAAAATCGGTCAAAGTATTGATTTTTACGAATTAAACGTATATTATAATTGTAAAGACTGTCCTAGCGACGCTATATAAAAAAATCTAAAATAACAACAATTAAGGAGTATCTATTATGGAATTGAAAGGAAGCAAAACCGAAAAGAATTTAATGACCGCATTCGCAGGTGAAAGCCAAGCTCGTAACAAGTATACCTATTTCGCATCCGTTGCAAAGAAAGAAGGTTATGAACAAATCGCAGCGATTTTCCAAAAGACCGCAGATAACGAAAAAGAACATGCAAAACTATGGTTCAAAGAACTAGGCGAACTAGGCGACACCGCAGCTAACTTAGCGGCTGCAGCAGCAGGTGAGAACTATGAATGGACCGACATGTACGCTACTTTTGCAAAAGAAGCAGAAGAAGAAGGCTTCACCGCACTCGCTTACAAATTCCGCGCAGTAGCAGCTATCGAAAAATCTCATGAAGAACGTTATCGTGCACTTCTCAACAACGTAGAAATGCAAAAAGTTTTCGAAAAAAGCGAAATCACCATGTGGGAATGCCGTAACTGCGGACACCTAGTAATGGGTAAGAAAGCTCCCGGCGTATGCCCCGTTTGCGTACATCCCCAAAGTTTCTTCGAAGTACGCAAAGAAAATTACTAAAATTAGAATTTTATTCATTTGATATTCTCCATTTAAAGAAAAAAGCGGAAGCATTTCCGCTTTTTTCCTATATACAGATATGTTACGCATAAATTGACTATAATGTAGATAAAAATTAACCGACCAATTGCGTTGCAGGTCGCTCACCTGCGATATTCTCCATTTAAAGAAAAAAGCGGAAGTGTTTCCGCTTTTTTCCTTACTTTGTGGGTAAAATTCGCTAAACTGAGTGAAATTTTGTTCTTTGAACAAAGTTGCGTATAAATAATAGATAATATCCATAATTTCGTCGTAAGACGATACGTCATTTGCCGAAAGGCATACGTCACTGTTGACGAAGTCAACTACGTCACTTCACCCCAAAGGGTGATACGTCATTACCTATAACTACACTAGCGTAGTTATACGTAAAGCACCGGTTCATGTTCGGGTAAGCTATCGCCTAGTTCTTTTATATTATTTTCTAGATACGCGCGTATTTTTGCGCTTTGAGTTTCCATACTTTCGTTAGGATCGTATTCAATAGGCTTGCCGATAACTACTTTACGCAATTTTTGCGCGCAGTAAGTAGGGTAGAACTTTAACTTTTTGCCCGTTTCTTGATAATATTTTTCCGCTAGCATAGGGAAGCCCTTGTTGAATTGATATACGTACTTATTTACGGGATTGACCGTCCTTTCGGGAAAGATAAGCAAGGGTATATCTTCTTCGAGCGTCCTTACCGACTTAGCGAAAGTCATAGTTTCCGTCTCTTCACACTTATGGAATACGGGTATAGGGTTGAACGCGCGGAATAGTAAAACTATAATAGGAGTCAATATAAATCCGATAGGATATAGTAAAAATCCGCCCTTTATTGTGTTAAGCACCTTGTTTTTTAAGTGCCCCCAACATTTGTTGAAATAGACGAAATAATAGTTAACCCATAAGCGCAAGGGTTCTATCTCTTTTTGTAATAGGAAGTACGCAGGCGCGTAAATTTTGGTATGGTTACAAATGAGCGCGTATTTTTCTCCGTCCTTAGGCTTATCCGTTGCCCAAATCAACTCGTTTTTCGGGAAGAAAAGGCGCAAAATACCACAAAACAAGCGGTAAAAAATATGCGGACGGTAGATTGCGTCGTCTTTTTCTTTATGCGGACTATAATAAGTTTTTTTCTCTCTCATAACGAAAGAATTATACAACATTACCATTTTTAGGTCAACGAAAATTTGTCGACAAACCGATTTTAAGCCATGCTTTTACGCGCATTTTGTCGAATTTTTGCAAAATTCTATATTTTACATAAAAAAACCGCCAACCGATTTTGATTGGCGGAAAATGAGATTTAATATTATTATAAGATTTAGCCTATCAAAGATAACGAGTAGTTAAGTCTTCTGATACTTTCTTCTTTGCCTAAGATACCTGCCATTTCTACCGCACCACCGGGGGTAGAAGCACAACCCGTTAGAGCAACTCTTACGGTGAAGAGCATTTGACCTTTTTTCATTCCCACTTCTTCGCATTTTGCTATCATAGCATCGTGCAAAGTAGTTTCGTCGAAGTTTTCTACGTTATTGAAGATTTCTAGCGCGTAGTTGATAGCGACCTTTGCTACGTCTTTATCGGTTTTCATTTTCTTATGATAGAATAATTCAAGGTCGTATTCGCCGAAGTTATCAATGAACGCTACCATTTCGGGGATTTCCGAGAATATTTCGATACGGTTTTGTAATAGCTTAGCGAATTTAGAATAATCGTACTTACTGTTTATTACGCTCTTATCGAAGTAGGGCGTTGCGTATGCTAAGAAGTCTTCTTCGCTCATTTCGCGGATATATAGACCGTTGAGCCACTTCATTTTGGTTTCGTCGAAGATAGAAGAAGAGTGGCTTATACCGTCTACGTCGAAGTTTTTAATAAGGTCTTCCATCGTCATTTTTTCTTCGTTACCCTTAGGCGACCAACCGAGAAGTGCGATGTAGTTAACGATAGCTTCGGGCAAAAATCCCTTTGCAATGAAGTCTTCGAAGTTAGCGTCACCGTAGCGCTTGCTTAATTTCTTTTGCGCGTCTTTCATGATAGGCGGTAGGTGCATATACTTCGGTCTTTCCCAACCAAAACAATCGTACATAAGGTTGTATTTGGGCGTGCTCGATAAGTATTCAATACCACGCATTACGTGCGAGATTTTCATAAGGTGATCGTCTACGACGTTAGCGAAGTTATAAGTAGGTAGTCCGTCCGATTTAATAAGAACACCGTCTTCTAGGTCCTCACAAGGTACTTTTATGGTACCGAAAACCATATCTTCGTACTCCGTCATACCTTCGGTGGGTACGTTTTGTCTTATTACGTAAGGACAACCGGAATTAAGTTTTGCCTCAATTTCTTCCTTAGATAATTTCAAACAATGCTTATCGTATTTTTTAATGCCGTTGCCGTCAGCTAGACTGTCAAGTCTTTCTTTGTCGCAAAAACAGTAGTACGCGCCACCAAGTTCAATAAGTTTCTTTGCATATTCAAGATAAATGGGTTTTCTTTCGCTTTGGATATAAGGACCAACTCCGCCGTCTTTATCAGGACCTTCGTCGTGAGTTATCCCAGCTTTATTAAGGATGGAATATATGAATTCCACCGCGCCTTCAACGTAGCGCTCTTGGTCGGTGTCTTCAATTCTCAATATAAAATCGCCATCGTTGTTTTTAGCATAAAGATACGCGTACAACGCGGTACGTAGGTTGCCTATGTGCATAAAACCCGTGGGACTAGGTGCAAATCTTGTTCTTACTCTCATTGTCTTTACTCCAATTTAATTTTTTCGCTAAATTATTGTAGCATACTTTTTTAATTTAGTATATAATATTTAAGGCGATAAAAAAAATTTTTTGGAGCGAATTATGAATTTTGAACAAGCAAAGCAAGAATTGAAAAAAATTTTGGCAATAGACAGCGTAGAAAGCGAAGCTTTAGAAGGTATGCCCTTTGGTAAAGGCGTCAACGATTGCCTTCTCGCTTCCCTTGATATGCTTTCCAAATACGGTTTCAAGGTAAAGAACGGTAACGGCTACTACGGCTACGGCGAAGTTGGTAAGGGCGACCTATTCGGTATCCTTTGCCACCTTGACGTTGTGCCTGTTGGTAAAGGTTGGACGTATCCCCCGTTTTCCGCTACCGAAGCAAATAACAAAATCTACGCTCGCGGTGCATTAGACGACAAAGGTCCATTTATTTCCATTCTTTACGCGCTTACTAGACTTTTAGACGAAGGCTATACTCCTTCAAAGAGAATAAGAATAATCTTAGGTTGCGACGAAGAAAGCGGTTGGCTATGTATGGACGAATACGTAAAGAATGAAGAAATGCCCGTTTTAGGCATCTCACCCGACGGCGACTTTCCCGTAATCAACTGCGAGAAGGGTATAGTCTATCACCAAATTAAATATCCCTTACCCGAAGGTTTGGTATACCTAAAGTCAGGACAACGCGCCAATATGGTACCCGACGAAGCTACCGCTAAGGTTAAAGCTACGCCTAGCATTTTATCTATGCTACTTAAGAAAGATTGTTCTTACGAATTAGACGGCGATTTCGTCACCATTACCACTTACGGCAAATCCGCACACGGTAGCCACCCGGAAAGCGGTGATAACGCGCTTATCAAATTATTAGAAGTGCTTGCTTGTGATTTCGACTTTGCAAAGGACGTCTATAACGGCTTTGCTAACTACGACGGACGCGGAGTAGGTCTAATGATTAGCGACAAAAAAAGCGGTGCGCTCACCCTTAATTTAGGCACGGGCAACTCGGTAGATAACGAAATAGTATTCGAATTGGATATCCGTCACCCGATTACCCTTAACAAAAATCAGGTTACGGAAATCTTAGCAAGCCACCTAAAAGGCAAAGTAGAGCAAGGCTTTTACCACTTACCACTCTTTGTTGACGAAGACCACGTTTTGGTGAAAACGCTCTTAAATGCTTACAACGAAGTTATGAAAACCAACGCAAAAGCAATAACCATAGGTGGTGGCACCTACGCGCGCGTACTTCCTTGCGGAGTGGCATTCGGACCGTGCTTCCCCGACAGCGAAGCCAACATTCACGGCGTAGACGAATATATTGATTTAGACGAATTCAAAAAAGCGTCCGAAATCTACTACAAAGCCTTAAAAGAACTTTGTTTTACGAAATAAACGATTTTTTCACGTAAATACACTTTAATTTCCTTGACTTTTTTTCAAAAAGTGCATATAATACGTATGCATAAAGTCAAGGAATTGATTTTACGTTCGCATAACGGGAGAAAGAACCTTTGGTTCCGTATCCCAACTTAATTTAGCAATATGCGCCTTTAGCTCAATTGGATAGAGCGTTGGTCTACGGAACCAAAGGTTAGGGATTCGAGTTCCTTAAGGCGCGCCAAAAAAAGGGAGTGTGAAGTCACTCCCTGTTTTTTTGGCTTGCTTTGCGGAATCGAAGAATCCCAAGGGGATTCGCAAATTTGCCGTCAGGCAAATCTGACGAGGTGTGATACACTTAAAAATAATATTCACCATTAAGCACAAAATTTACTTAATAACGCGACACACCACTACGAGTGGTTCCGCCCGCGCCATAATGTAAGATTGCTGTTTTTCTTTGTGACGCACCTTAACGGAATCGAAGAATCCCAAGGGGATTCGCAAATTTGCCGTCAGGCAAATCTGACGATTGTCCGTAACTTTGCGTTAGCAAAATTTCACTCGCGTAAGCGAATTTCATCTACACAAGTAGATTTCACTTGCTCGTTAGAGCAAATTTCATTGGCGCAACGCGCCCAGTGGTTCCGCCCGCGCCATAACGTAAGATTTAGCATTTTCTACGTGAATACCGCTAGTTTTAAGCATATATAGGGACATTATTGCAATTATAGCGAATTTATTTATAGAACAAGTTCATTTCATTTTAATTTAAACCTTACGATTGATAATAAAAATATAGTCACAAGACCGCGTCTTATTATATATTTATGATAGTAGCAAAGGAGTAAAAAGAATGAAAATAACGTTTATTGGTGCTGCGCACGAAGTTACGGGAAGTTGTACCCTTTTGGAAGTAAACAATAGATTTTATTTGGTCGATTGCGGTATGGAGCAAGGCAAAGACGTTTTTCAAAATATCGCGTTGCCAGTCCCTGCGTCCGAAGTAGAAGCGGTTTTTTTGACACACGCACATATCGATCATTCGGGAATGTTACCGAAACTTTATAGAGAAGGTTTTCGCGGAGCAATTTACGCCACGGAAGAAACGTGTAATTTGTGCGATATAATGCTTCGAGATTCCGCCCATATACAAGAAGCGGAAGCGAAATGGCGTTCAAAGAAAGCCGAGCGCGCGGGGACGGAAGTAGACGAAATAGCGTACGACATGCAAGACGCCATTAATACAATTGCACTTTTCCGTAGATGCCGATATAAAGATATTATTTACCCAGCGGAAGGCATAACTTTACGATTCACCGACATAGGTCATTTGCTAGGCTCCGCGTGTATAGAATTATGGCTACAAGAAGGAGCGGTAGAAAAGAAGATAGTTTTTAGCGGTGACGTCGGCAATACCCATCAAAGAATAATCAACGATCCCGAGCAGGTTGAAGAAACCGACTATTTAGTAATAGAGTCAACGTATGGTAACCGCGTTCACGACGTCGACAAAGGCGACGTAGAGAAGGAATTGACAAGATATATTCAAACCACCTTCGACCGTGGCGGTAACGTGGTTATTCCTTCATTTGCAGTAGGTAGAACGCAAGAACTTCTATATTTAATCAGAGAAATAAAGCAAAAGAATCTCATTCGCGGACACAAAGGTTTCAAAGTTTACGTAGATAGCCCGCTTGCAGTCGATGCAACGGCAATTTTTATGCAATGCAACGTAGAATGCTTCGATGAAGAAACGCGCGCGTTCATTAAGCAGGGCATTAACCCACTATGGTTTAGCGATATAAGAATGACGGAAACCGCCGAGCAATCGCAACAAATTAACTTTAATAACGATCCCAAAATCATTATTTCGGCAAGCGGAATGTGCGAAGCAGGTAGAATTCGTCACCACTTGAAGCACAATCTATGGAAAGAGAAGAATTTGATTCTTTTCGTAGGCTATCAAGCCGAAGGCTCGCTCGGTAGAGCACTTCTTGACGGAGAAAAAGAAGTCACGCTCTTTGGAGAAGACATTTACGTAAGGGCGCAAATAGGCAACTTGCACGGCACTAGCGGACACGCGGACAAAAACGGACTTTTGCATTGGGTTAAGGGCTTTAGCAAAAAACCGCAACTGATTTTCGTTAACCACGGCGACGAATACGCGTGCGAAGACTTCAAGACGCTTCTTTTAGACAACGGCTATCTTGCCGACACACCGTATAGCGGTACCGAATACGACCTAGCGACGGGAAGGATGACGATTTATGCAGAAGGTAAAAAAATAGACCATGCGTCCTTTAAAGGCAGTAGCCGTGCCGAAACCGTCTACAAGCAGTTGGTAGAAGAAGCAGAAAAATTATTAGCATTAGCCAAATCACGCAAAGGAAAAACCAACAAAGACAACGCAAAACTAACTTCCCAAATCCGCGATTTATGCAGCAAATGGCGATATTAATATAATACCGAAACAACAAAAAGTAACGAAGCAAACATAAAACGGCTAAAATTATGTAGCCGTTTTCACTTAAAATTAATTTACGTCGCCAAGAATAACTAATATCCATAATTTCGTACGCAGCACGATACATCATTTGCCGTTAGGCATACATCATTTCACCGAAAGGTGATACATCATTGTTGACTTTTGGCAACTACATCATATGTAATAAATAGCACCCAAATCTTGGGTGCTATTTATTACAAGAAGAGTTTCATTTCTTCTAAGTTCTTGCTTAATAGGTCGAGCAAACGTCTTGCGTAGGGGCAGTCTTTGTTTTCGTCTTCGATTTTATTGACGATTTTCGTAGTAGAGATAATACCCATATTAATGCCTTGAATCATTATTTCGCTTAGTTTTGAGTTAGATTTATCGCTAATCGTATTTACCATAGTGGTAAGGTGCATCATGGCTTTACTCATCATACTTACGTCCTGCAATTCTACTTCTTTCAAAGACGCTTGTTGTTCAACTTCTTTCGCTATTGCCGAATACTCTTTGTATTGTCTTAACAAAAGGTTGCGAAAACGCTTGTCTTTTGATAGGGGCCTCAATATTTCTACACTTAACTTGCCTAGTAGGGCGTTGTGGTAGATTTCTTGTAGTTCCTTTTCCGTTGCACAACACGTTCCGCGTTCGCATTCTAGCGATTCGAGTAACTTTTCTCTCTTCGACGCTTTGTCGTGACAACTCGTCTCTTTGCACTCGCACACTACGCAAGTGCTGTTGTCGTTGTAATTCCCTGATTTTTGTTCGTTCATATTTCCTCCGCTTAAGGTTAGTTTGATACGCTTTTAGCTTGTTATGCATATTTAGAAGGATGTTAGCGAACTTTTTTTGTATTTTTTTGGAAAACTTTACAAAAACTTTCCTTATTGTTTTAACGAGAATCAACCTTGATATCAAGAATCCTACGAAGTAGCATAAGAATTGATAGAAGGGTAGTTGCCCATAATTTACCGCTTTTGCTATCACGATAAAGAGTAAAACGTTACTCACCACTGCTAAACAATCGGTTATTACTTCGATTATTTTGGCACTTAATAGCGTTTTTACGCAAAAAAAAGCTTCGTAAATCACGTAGCCAAGAAGCCCACCTATCAAAAAATGCAACGCAATAATGGGTTGATTGAGCGTTTCTTTTAGTAGCATTATTTGAATAGTTTTTTAATAAAGGAAGTTTTGTCGATTTTATTTAGGTATTGAAAACTATGTATTTGCCCAAGGAAGGTAAGTTTTCCGCTAGATACCGCCATCTCTTGCATGCAAAAATCACTGCCCTTTATATTGATTACGTTGTCGGATAATTTGATTAAAATCTCTTTTTCGTCAAAACTCTCTACTTTTTGTACGCCACACACGACAATTTTGTTCTTTTCATAAAAAAAACTATGTTCCATTATTTTCTCCTTATTAATATATACTGCGTTTTTAGGTGGGATATTCACAAAAAGCATTGTCAAAACACCCTTTTTCTTGTATAATCGTAATGGGTAGATTATTCCCTAAAGAAAAACAAATGGAGATAATATGAGATACAATTTAAACGGTGTTTGCGCAAGATACGTCGATATCGAAGTAAACGGCGACGTGATTAAGAAAGTCACCTTTTTAGGCGGTTGCAGTGGTAACACCCAAGGCGTAGCAAGACTAGTAGAAGGGCAAAAAATCGACGACGTTATCGACAAATTAAGCGGTATTCGTTGCGGATTCAAGAATACAAGTTGCCCCGATCAACTAACAAGAGTTTTAAGGAAGGTAAAAGATGAGCAAAATTCTTAACGCAGGTAGCAGTTTTATCAATCGTTACATTATTCCGCTAGACAAAGACTGTTATTGCCTTTTCGACACGGGATACAAATGGAGTTATAAGGAGTTTTGTGAAAAACTCAACAAGTGCAACGTAAAATTAGAAGATATAAAATACGTTGTCATCACTCACATGCACGCAGACCACACGGGCTTTTTGAAAGAACTTCTTACCCATATTAAGCCCACGCTTATTTACGACTTCGATGATAGAAAAAGACTGGAAGCAGGGAAGAATAACCTAAATACCTACATATCGGGCTTTTGGACTTTGGTCGCATCGAAGTTTAGCGTAGCTTTCGTTGACCTAACGCAAGTTTTCCCCGCGGTATTCTACGATAAAGTGTTGGATGCAAAAACTCAACCTTTAGCAGACTACGGCGTAGAATTTATCTCGCTAAAAGGCCACACCGAGTGCGACTTATGCGCTCTTTGGGAAGGAATTCTATTCTGCGGTGACCTATGTATGTCGGGTATCGGCGCAACCAAACATTCACCTATGTGGATATTCAACAAATACGATATGGTAGAATCATGGCGCACCATCGTTAAGGACGAAAGGATAAAAACTCTGTACCCTGCGCACGGCAAACCTTTTGAAAGAGACGACCTATTAGAATGTATCGACTTCTGGCAAGCAAAAGGCGTATTTAGACTATATTCAAAAAAATAACTATGAAAAAAATTGCTTTCTTATTAGTATTATTATATGCCGTAATTTGCTTCGTTGGGTGCTCACAAACTGACATAGAAGAACCCATAGTGCCAGATGAAGGCGAATTTATATACGCTCAACAAAGCGTAGTCAATATTAAGAAAAATTCAAAATACGCCGACTTCTTTAACGGAGAAGGCGAGTTCTACGTACCGGGACTTAAAGACGGTTTTATCCCGCAATCGGTAGACGTCAACGACGACAAGTTTTACGTAAGCGGATATTTTAACAATCTCAAGCAATCAGTTATATTCGTGATAGATAGCAAAACGAAAAAACGCGTAAAAGAATTATTTATTCAAGATATCACGGGTGCAGAGTATAACGGACACCTAGGCGGAATAGCGGTCAACAGTAACCATATGTTCTTGACGCTAGACGGCAACAAGATCGGCACTATCAGCATGTCCACCATTAACGATGCATCTTTTAGTGACACGGTAAAAATAGAAAGAGAAATAACCACCCCGGTAAAGACGAGTTATTGTAACTACTCTAACGGTTATCTCTACGTAGGAGAATTTGAACTTGAGAAGGAGAAATTCACCACGAGTCCGGAGCATAAAACGAACGGGTTCAGGGGATGGACGGCCGCCTACCTCGTTAATATAGACGGCAGCATTGTACTTGATAAAATCATATCCGTTCCCGAGAAAGTTCAAGGCTTCACCGACACGGGCACAGAGTATGCAATAAGCGTTAGCTACGGTAGGACGAAAACGTCTTATATAAGATTCTTTAAGAAGACCGCTAACGTGGGTGCGGTTATCGTTGACGGCATGGCGATACCTTTATACGAGTTGTCAAGTCAAACTAGAGAATACGTATGTCCCCCTATGACTGAAGGTATCACTTATAGAAGCGGTAGCGTTTACGTTGTGTTCGAAAGTGCAACCAATAAGTACTACTTCGATGCAAACATTTTCCATAGAGCAATATGCCCCATTGATATGGTGTGGAAACTTGTAGGTTAGGGCAAAATATTACAAAACAAAAGCGTAGCGTTTTTATTCGCTACGCTTATTTTTTTGAGAAAAATAATTGTTAGAATTTCTTCAAAATTGCCGTTTTTAAGTACAATGCTTCTTCACTAGTTATCATGGACGCATGGTCGGGTGACTGAATATGCATATCAAGTAATTTTGCCTTTACGTTAGAATGCATAGACGCTTCTTGTAGCATTTTTGTAAATAGCGGTATCGTCATATGTTGACTACAACTACAGGTAAGTAAGATACCGCCTTCGTTAAGAAGTTTTAATGCAAGAGTGTTAATATCAAGGTATCCTTTGTACCCACCCTTCACCGTATCCACTGTCTTAGTAAAAGCAGGGGGATCAAGAATAATCACGTCGAATTTCTTTCCTTCTCTTTTGTATTCACGTAACTTTTCGAAGACGTCTCCCGCAACGGTTACAATGTTGTTGAAGTTATTTATACGCGCGTTGTTTTCTACACATTCAAGCGCTAACGTGCTTATATCTATTGCCGTAATACTCTTTGCTTTGCCGATAGACGCGTTGAGAGAAAAACCGCCTTGATTACAGAAGCAGTCCAATACGTCCTTATTGTTGCAGTATTGACGAAGAGCATATCTAGCAGTCCTTTGGTCTAAAAAATACCCCGTCTTTTGACCGTTGATAAGATCTATTTGCATCTTGACGCCGTTTTCTTCTATGGTTAAATTAGGATTAAGGGTACCAAATAATACACCTTTGGTAAGCGAAAGTCCTTCTTTTTCGCGGATAGATACGTCGCTTCTTTCGTAAATACAAGCGGGATTGAATATTTTTACTAGAGCTTTTACTATTATATCTTTCCTTATATCCATTCCGAGCGTAAGGAGTTGCACGCATAGGTGATCGTCGTATTTGTCTACGATAAGTCCGGGCATTTCGTCACTTTCACTGAACACCACTCTGTAAGAATTTTCTAGACCAAGCGAAACTCTGAAGTCGTTAGCTTTCTTTATACGGTTGAAGAAAAATTCTTCATCGATAGGCGTTTCGTCACGCGATATTATTCTTACGATTATTTTGCTAAGGTGATTAATAAAGCCGTATCCAACGAATCTGCCGTCGAAAGATACCACCTTTGCTACGCTACCTTGACTGTCCTTGCCTTCGATCTTCGATACTTCGTTAGCGAACACCCAAGGATGATGCATTATTCTTTTTTCTTCACCTTTTTTTAACGTTAGCGTATACATATTTATTTTTTCCTTGCGCGTAGATAATATATAGGTAAGCCCATACTGACGAATTTATTTTCGTATTCCGTTACGATATTTTCTCTATTGGTTGCGTGCAAATCTCTTATTTCTTCAACTATTTCGTAGCCGTTATTTTTTAGAGATTCTAACGAAAATTCAAAGAAATCTCTATCGTCGGTTTTTTGCTCAATTTCACCGTTTTCTACAAGTATCTCTTGATATATTTTTAAGAATCTTTCACTAGTTAGACGTTGTTTTGCATAACCTTGTTTGGGAAGGGGAGTAGAAAAATTAAGGAAGATTTTTTTAACCGAATTAGGCATTAGGTACTTCGATATACATTCCGCCCTTCCACGCCAAAAGCGTAGATTAGGGATATTAGAAGCAATTGCGCGCTCTACACCCGTTATTATTACGTTGCTGATTCTTTCGAGTGCAAGGTAGTTTACTTCGGGGTTAAGAGTTGCGTATTGACAAGCAAAAGAGCCTTGACCACAACCTATTTCTAAAACTAAAGGTTGCTCGATATCGAAGATTTTTGATAAGTCGAAGTATTCTTTAGTTTTTAGTGCTTCCGTTACGTTAGCAACGCTTTCTTCGGTTAGGATAAAGTATTTACCCGCTTTTTCTAGGCGCCCAGTCATATCGGCGCGTCTTCTCATTCTCATTATCTTACGTATTCTCCCATCAATTCTTTGAAGTAGGGTAGGCTACGGCTAATCATATCGTAACTTACGCAGTATGATATTCTTACGTATCCTTTGATTCCAAAACTATCGCTAGGTACTAGCAACAATCCGTATTTCTTTGCCGTTTCGCTAAAACTACTAGCGTCCCCGTTAGGAGCTTTTACGAATAGATAAAACGCGCCTTGCGGTTGAATACATTCATACCCAAAGGAAGTAAGATTATTAAGTAGCAAATCGCGGTTACGTTTGTACGCGTCGATATCACCAACGCTATCAATACATTTTGCAATTACCTTTTGGAATAGGTTAGGCGCGCATACGTAGCCAAGACTTCTGCCTGCACCACATACCGCATAGTAGATATCTGTGCAGTCCGTACAATTAGGAGATATTGCAATATATCCGATTCTTTCGCCGGGCATGGAGAGAGATTTTGAATAACTATAACATACGATAGTATCGTCATAGTAGTTCATTAGGTACGGAACGAATGCATTATCGTATACGATCTCTCTATACGGTTCGTCCGAAATTAAGAATATTGGGTGACCGATTTCTTTACTTTTGGCAACCAAAATCTCACATAAGCCCTTTATTTGTTCTTCGCTATAAACTACGCCCGTGGGGTTGTTGGGTGAATTA
>JAZSMH010000009.1:0-12895 GCA_045535785.1 Clostridia bacterium | reverse complement strand
AAATATCCTTGACGGATATGAAATATGCTGTCGCATATTATGGCATAAATTTTATTTCATTTTGTGAAACAAAATTTCATAATTATTTATAATTATTTCATATTGCTTGCAATATTTCATTAAAAATGCTAAATTGAAGCTATGCAAACAAAAGAAAATAAATTGGTTGATTTATCCATAAAATTAGCAATAGATGCTATAAAATTTTGTGACACTATAAAAGGTCACTATTCGCTTGTTAACCAGTTAGAGCGTAGCGCAACTTCCATTGGCGCTAATATTCGCGAAGCCAATTACGCCCACAGCAAACCAGATTTTGTTGCAAAATTACAAATAGCCCTCAAAGAATGTTACGAAACGGAGTACTGGCTAGAACTATTGGTAAAATCAAATCTAACTGTGTTAGATAATGTAAAATTCATATATGATAATTGCGGAACAATAAGACGCTTACTAATAGCATCCATCAATACTTCAAAAGATCATATTTAATAATTTTATGCGTAAAATAACCATCACTATCTCAGTGGTGGTTATTTTTTTGCAAGAATGCAAAAATTGTATCTGATAACCTTGAAAGCGAACCAAGCGCACGTTATACACGGGGTCTCCAAAATCGCAGGTTCAAATTCTGTCACTCCACCAAAAAAAGAACGCAACTATTTGCGTTCTTTTTATGTCAAATTCGTTAGGATTTGACTATCATGTCACGCAGTGACCATCATTCGAGCAAAGCGAGTCTAATAACAACGAATTTGGCGGTGGCGACCGCAGCGCAGTTACGTTAAATATACGTTCGAATTACGCAAAGTGGATAATCATATAGCAAAAATTTGCGTTCTTTTTTATCCAAGTCGCGTAGGCTTAGCATATCATTGTTTTTAGATATTTGCTACTACAGCTATTTTATACGTTTACTCTACTCACTATTGAAAAATACTATCCATTTGTGATATAATTATGTAAATAGGAGTTATTCGATATGAGTTTTAGAAAAACGTGCAAACTTGAATATTATATTTTTAATATGGTGCAAGCAGACAAAACGGAAATCATTTGGCTTATAGATAAAGACGGCTATAATGATTTTAATATTATCAATATAAAAGCAATTACGGAATTCAAAGAAATAACACCTGCGTATGGTGATAGCTTTGAAGCCACTCTATACAAATTTGCTCTTTATGATTATGAGCGTGCAAGTTTACGATTTGAGACTATATTTAGGCGCATTAATGAGTTGTTTATAAAAAATAACGTTCAACCTATATTTACCGATCCGCTTAATTTAGAAGAGTGTTTGGATATAAGAGAGGATATGCTTGAAGTAATGAGTTATGAGCGAGCAAACAAATTCTTTGG
Organism: Clostridia bacterium; assembly: GCA_045535785.1. GTDB lineage: Bacteria > Bacillota > Clostridia > Christensenellales > DTU072 > CAG-1782. The sequence continues at coordinate 11,533 of JAZSMH010000009.1, read as the reverse complement.
TGTAGATAATCACAGAGATTACAAACCACCCGTTTATAAAGAATAATTACCAATCCTAGCTTTTCATAATCTCGTTCCGTATTCCCGACGTCAGGTGGGCGATTTATGATACTATCATTTTGTTACTCAATGATATAATGTTATTAACAAAATAATTAAGGCGGTATATTATGAGCAAAAACAACCCGATTGTCAAACTTACTTATAAGTGTGAAACTTTTAACCTTCTAGAAATGCGATTTGGTGAGAAAACAATTATTACTATTACCGATGGTGGTGACGTCGTTATTAAAAAATATCACCCTAATTGTCGCAAGGCATATTCGGTAGAAAGAACCACTTGTTCAATAAAAAAATTCCAAGAATTATGTAACTCGCTCGAAAACTGCATAGACACGGCGAACAATTGTCATTTTTACTTTGACGATAGCAGAGAAGAGTTAAAACTTTTTTATAAATATAACCGCGTACAAATAGTTGACCGCGGTTTGGGTAATGATAACACTATTATTTGTATCCTTATGTATGACTTTTTGCATAAGTTGGGTATTGAAAAATATTAACCTTTGCCGTATAATTAAAAAACAATACATAGGAGATTTTTATGATTGAACTTTGCGAATTTCACATTAAAAACGGCACCATTTTATTAAATTATTTTGGTGACGATACCGAAGTAACGATCCCCTACGGTGTCACGTACGTTCAAAAAGGAGCGTTTTCCGTCAACTTTGATATTACGACCGTTAATATTCCCGAAACCGTTGAAATTATAGATGACGGTGTATTCACTCGTTGCGTAAGTCTTACGAACATAACCCTCCCCGACAGCGTGGGATTCCTTGGCGACAAGGCCTTCATTTATTGCTCAAGTCTTGAAAGCATAACGCTTTCTAAAAAACTTCCTTCCATTGGCGAGGCGACGTTCAAGGGTTGCGAAAGTCTCAAAAGTATAACCGTTCCCAATAACGTTAGGGAAATTTACCACGAAGCGTTCTATGACTGCACGAATCTAGAAAGTATATTCATTCCCGCAAACGTCAAAGAATTCGGTGAAGACGTGTTCGTTGGTTGTGAAAAACTCGTAATCACCACACCTAAGGGTAGCACGGCGGAAAAATACGCTATAGAGAACGGAATTAAGGTAAATTTGATATAAACGTGCTTTTGACGATTAATAGATTTTGCTTTACTAGCCTAAAAAAGATGCAAGATTAAACACATTCTTGCATCTTATACTAACTTTTATTCTTCTATTATTTGCGCAGTGCATTCTTCCAAAAACTTTTTATACCTTTCTTCCGAAATACTTACTTGTTCTTTCAATCTTTTTAATTGCGTTATTTTTTCTTTGACATTTAGCCCTTATCGTTCTCATCATCTTCTTCGTACTCTTCTTCCTCTTCTTTGTACTCTTCTTCGTACTCTTCTTCGTACTCTTCTTCCTCTTCTTCGTACTCTTCTTTCTCTTCTTCGTTTTCTATGTCTCCACATACTGTTTTAGCAATATGATTAATTTTTATTACAATGTCTCCAAAAGCATAAAGAGTCAAACAAGATATCCATGACAATATCGGCAATAATATTAACATCAACACTCCTTCAAGCGTAGAACCGTCAACTAATAGAATTATTCCTAATACAATTCCCGCAATTATACCAAGAACTGCTGTAATACTCGCTAATGCTTTAATTTTTTTTCCTACATTTTTATACACAACATACACTCCTTTAGTAAAAATCATTTATTTGCTAAAAATTCAATTATCTTAGTGTAATTAGTATAACCCTTATTCCACATTTTGTAAATACCGTTTTTTGTTGTCCGTTGACAAAACGGTATTTTTGCAATTTGCGGGAAAATTTATTTTTCACTTGAAATGGGCTTATAGTATATGATATACTCTTTTATATGAGTTTTTTTTCGAAAGAAGGTGTAGATTATGGCATTCAAGGTGTTTATTTCTTACAAAAATAGCGATGCTTCGGGCGGAAGAACGCAAGAAAGCATAATCGCGGAGAAAGTGTACTCGTTACTTCTTGCAAAAGGCATAGAAGTATTCTATAGCAACCGCTCTCTTCTTGATTTTGGCGAAGCTGCATACAAAGCCGCTATAGAAAAAGCTCTTGACGAAGCGCAAATTCTTATCGTAATGGCTTCTAGCATTGAGAATTTGACTTCCGCGTGGGTTAGTTACGAATGGAATAGCTTCCACGAAGATATGCTAGCAGGCGACAAAAAAGACGGCGTTATTATCCCCGTACTCGACCCGTCTATCAGTAGGCGCGAGCGTCCTATGGCTTTGCGCAATTACGAAACCTTCATGCTCGGTATCGATCCCGAAAGCAAAATCGTTGATTTCGTAGAAAACATCGTAAAATCACATCAAGAAAAAGAGCCCGTTGTAAAGAAAGTCGTCCAAAACGTAAAACTTGACTCTACCTACAACCCCACTTCTTATAGAGAGCACACGAGATTAAGAATTCAAGCGGAAGCTACTCGCCCTGCGGATTTACCCGCTATTAAGTACGCAATGCAAAGGCTAGATTTGCCCACCTATTACGTGCTTGACTTCGGTTGCGCTTTCGGTCACGTTGCGCGCGATAGATTCGACGCTATGCCTAACGTAAAAGTAATAGGTATAGACCGTAGCGAGAACTGCGTGAATTATGCAAAAGAACATAGCGATCCCGACAAATATAGTTTCTATACGGTTGACGTAGAAGGCGCGGAATTTGAAGATAAACTTACCGCTATAATGGAAGAAAACCATATCGACGGCTTCAATATAATTTTGTCAACGCTCGTTCTTCACCACCTAAAAGAACCTATCAAAATTTTGCGTAAATTGAGAAAGTTCTTGTCAAAGGACGGCTACGTTATTGTTCGCGGATCGGACGACGGCAGTATGGTCGCCTACAACGATAACGATCTCGTTCAAAAAATCGTTGACAAAACGCTCGCTATTCCCGGTATCTCCGACAGACTCAACGGAAGAAAAATCTACTACCAACTTTACACTTCGGGCTACAAACACATTCGCTCGTTCAACTACGTAAAGGACGTAGCGCACAAGACTTTTGACGAAAGACAAGAGATATTCCAAGAGAGATTCGCATACCGCCGTAACTATCTCGTCACTAAGTTAAAAGAAGACCCCACTAACATGGCACTCCGCGACGACCTAGGTTGGATGGACTACGCACTAGAACAACTCGAAGACCTATTCGGCAACGAGTCCTTCTGGTACCAAGAAGTGGACTTCACCTTTATCGCAAAAAAAGACCACTAGTGTATTCACCTAAAGGTGAGTGATATTCGGCTTCGCCGAGCGATATTACCTTACGGTAGCGATATTTTGCTAACGCAAAGTGATATTTTTAGCCACTGGCTAAAAGTTATGGATAAACTTAATATGAAACTAGAAGAAGCAATCACAAAAAGAATATACGCTTTGTGCGAGCAAAACTCAATTAGTCCTAACAAGTTAGCGACTCTTTCTGGTTTGCCGTCAGGCTCTATTAAGAGTATCTTCTACGGAAAAAGCAAAAATCCCGGCACAAGAACGATTCTCGACATGTGCCAAGCGTTAAATATAACCTTGTACGACTTCTTCAACGACGATTTGTTTAAGGATAACGAATTAGAAGGTAATTATTAAAAATATCTTTCTTATATAAGAAAACACTCGCTTGTTGCGAGTGTTTTTTGATTTAGTTCTCTCATCTATTAATTTTTGCAGATAATATCTAACCTACCTTCTGTACCCCAATCACCGTAGGTCCATAATTTCGTACAAAGTACGATACGTCATTTACCGTTAGGTATACATCAGCGGTGGCGACCACTAGGTGCGCTTCCCCAGTGAAATTTGCGCTTTTGCGCAAGTGAAATACACTTCGTGTGTGAAATTCGCTTACGCGAGTGAAATTTGCACACAGGGTGCAAGTTGTGGATATTTTATCCTTAATTTCGTACGTAGTACGATACATCATTTCGCCAACGGCGATACATCATTGTTGACTTCTAGTCAACTACATCATTTCACCCAAAGGTTGATACGTCATTTGCCGAAGGCAATATTATTGTCTTATAGCATTAAGCAGTCCGCCTTGCTTTATTATGTTCTGAATAAAGAGCGGGAAGGGTTGTGCTACGTATTGTTTATTCTTAGTTTCGTTGGTGATTATACCCGTGTCGAAATCGATAGTTAGGGTATCACCTTGTTCGGTTTCAGTTACCGCTTCTGCGCATTCTAGGATAGGTAAACCTATGTTGATTGCGTTGCGGTAGAAGATACGCGCAAAGCTTTTTGCAACTACGCAACTTACTCCGCAAGTTTTTATTACTAGCGGTGCGTGCTCTCTTGACGAGCCACAACCGAAGTTATCACCGGCAACGATTACGTCGCCTTTGTTTACTTTACTGACAAAACTTGCGTCCATATCTTCCATGCAGTGTTTAGCAAGTTCTTCAGCATTAGAAGTGTTTAGATATCTAGCAGGGATAATTACGTCAGTGTCAACGTTGTCGCCGTATACGAATGTTTTTCCTTTTGCGTTCATTTTTTATTCCCCCTTATATTCGGTAATATAGCCTGTTAATGCGCTTGCCGCCGCAGTATAGGGCGATGCGAGATATACTTCGCTTTCGACGTGTCCCATTCTTCCTACGAAGTTTCTATTAGTGGTCGCTACACACCTTTCGCCTTTTGCCAAAATTCCCATATGACCACCTAAACAAGGTCCGCAAGTGGGTGTCGATACAACCGCACCCGCATCAATAAACGCGGTATAGATACCCCTTTCTACACACTCACGAAGTATCGCCATAGTAGCGGGGATAATGATACAACGCACACCGTCCGCTACCTTCTTGCCTTTCAATACTTCATACGCGGCAAGCATGTCTTCCATTCTTCCGTTAGTACAACTTCCAATTACCACTTGGTCGATTTTTACGTCAAACAATGACGAAGCGGGACGGGTGTTTTCGGGTAAATGCGGACAACTTACGGTGGGGTAGATTTTTGACAAATCAATATCAATTACTCTTTCGTAAGCCGAATCGTCAAAGTCGGGGATCATGATAGAAAAACCTCTTTTTGCTCTTCCCGTTACGTACTCGATAGTTTTTACGTCAACGGGGAAAATGCCGTTTTTTGCGCCCGCTTCGATAGCCATGTTGCAGATACAAAATCTATCGTCCATGCTTAGGCTCTCTACACCTTCGCCATCGAATTCTAGGCTTTTATAAAGCGCACCGTCAACACCTATCATTCCTATAAGGGTAAGGATAACGTCTTTACCGCTACAGTTAGAAGGTAGTTTACCCGTAAGGTTTACCTTTATTCCTGCAGGGACCTTAAACCACGCTTTACCCGTAGCCATGCCTGCCGCCATATCGGTACTGCCTACGCCCGTAGAAAATGCACCGAGCGCACCGTAAGTACAAGTGTGACTATCCGCACCGATTACGCAGTCACCGGGGACTACTATTCCTTGCTCGGGTAAAAGCGCGTGCTCGATACCCATTCTACCTACGTCGAAGAAATTTTCTATTTGGTGATGGTTAGCAAACTCGCGACATTGTTTGCACTGCTCCGCCGCCTTTATATCTTTATTCGGGGTGAAGTGGTCGAGCACGATTGCAATTTTACTTTTGTCAAAAACTTCACAAAAGTTATGCTTTTCGAATTCGTTGATTGCAACGGGTGTGGTTATATCGTTACCGAGTACCACGTCAAGGTCTGCTTCGATAAGTTGTCCTGCGACTACTTCTTCGTTACCCGACTTGTAAGCCAAAATTTTTTGAGTTAACGTCATTGCCATAAAGCATTACTCCCTTTTTAAATTATTGAATGCACTCATTAGTGCGTCTACACCAGCATGCGTAATGTCGGTGTCTGCTCCCGCGCCCCAATACATGTTGCCGTCAAGCGCCTTTATTCCTACGTACGCTACTGCCATACTTTGCGAGCCTTGTTCTTGCATACTGTGTTCGGTATATACTTGCAAGGTGTATTGCGTGCCCGAATATTCTTTGAGCGCGTTGCTTACCGCGTTAAGCGAACCGTTACCTTCGCTAATTGCTTTGGTAATTTTTCCATTATAACTAAATTCTATATCCGCATACACCTTGTCGCCCTTACGCGTGAAGTGCATTTCCTTTATACCGTAGCCCTTTTCTTGCTTGAAGTAGGTGCTCTTGAAGATTTCCAAAATATCCGCGGTCTTGAGTTCTTTGTGCTCGTGGTCGCTAACGCTCTTGCATAGATAACTGAAATGTTCGCGCATACCCTTAGGCAAGATATAGCCGTAATTTTGTTCGAGCACGTAACCGATACCGCCTTTGCCAGACTGCGAGTTAACTCTAATAACGTCTGCATCGTACGTACGATTAATGTCGCGCGGATCGATGGGAATATAGGGCACCGACCAGGTGTGCAATTTTTTCTCATCTCTAAAGCGCATACCCTTTGCGATAGCGTCTTGGTGACTTCCCGAAAAAGCGGCAAAAACTAGCGCACCTGCGTAAGGTGAACGTTCGTGAACTTTCATTCTAGTACACCTTTCGTACTTTTCTACAAGATAGGGCATATCGGAAAAATTAAGCTTCGGGTCAACTCCGTGAGAATACATATTCATAGCAAGCGTTACTATGTCGACGTTACCCGTTCTTTCGCCGTTACCAAACAAAGTACCTTCCACTCTGTCCGCTCCTGCAAGCAAAGCAAGCTCGGTGTCGGCAACGCCCGTACCCCTATCGTTATGGGGATGCAAGGACAAAATAACGTGCTCGCGGTACTTGAGATTCTTACTCATATATTCCACTTGACTTGCGTATACGTGGGGCAAACTCATCTCTACCGTAACGGGCAAATTAATGATAACCTTGTTGTCTTCGCTAGGTTCTAACTCATCGAGAACTGCATTACAAACTTCTAGTGCATATTCGGGTTCGGTACCCGTAAAACTCTCGGGCGAGTACTCAAACTTAAAGTTTCCGTCATATTCACGCGATAACTTTTTTACAAGTCGCGCGCCTTCTACTGCAATACTTTTTATCTCTTCTTTGCTTTTCTTGAAGACTTGTTCGCGTTGTGCTACGCTAGTGGAATTATAAAAATGTATAATAGCCCCGGGCGCGCCTTTGCACGCGTCGAAAGTCTTCCTTATTATATGTTCACGGCATTGCGTAAGCACTTGTACGGTTACGTCGGACGGGATAAGATGATGGTCAATTAGCGTACGCAAGAATTCGTATTCGGTCTCGCTTGCCGCAGGGAATCCCACTTCAATTTCTTTGAATCCTACGTCAACAAGAACTTTGAAGAACTCCAATTTTTCTTCCAAACTCATAGGTACGATCAAGCTTTGATTGCCGTCGCGCATATCGACGCTACACCAAATAGGCGCACTGTCAATGCGTTCTTTTTTTACCCAATCGTTGCACGTCACGGGCGGAAGATAGTATCCTGCGCCGTACTTAGAATAATCCATCATATCTCTTTCTCCTAGTATATTTACCTTATAAAAAACCGTCTCAAATCACTTTGAGACGGGTGTAATTCACTCGCGGTACCACTCAAATTGTAGCGCACTTGCTACCACTTGTCATCACCATTCACGCAGGCTAACGGATAACACTACTTTCTTACGATTTCGCACTATCGGCTCGGAAGTGAGTAAAACAAAACTTGCCGTTGACTCGCACCACCCGTCAACTCTCTGCAAGACAGTCTTTCGTTTTTGTCTTCGTCATTGCCTTTTTGATTTTTTTTCATTATATCACGCAAAAAATACCATTGTCAAGCGCAGCGAGCCGCTGTAACGTATAACTTTTTCCTTAACAATCTCACCCGTGTGATTATATCGAGTTTACATAAGCAAACATATATTTATCCATAATTTCGTACACAGTACGATACATCATTTGCCACACGGCATACATCATTACGAGCAAACGCGAAGTTACATCATTTCGGCCACAGGTCGATACATCATTGTTGACTTCCCGTCAACACAACTATTCAAACAACGGTAACGGCATTGGATATAATCCGCTCGTTACTTTATCCATAAATTCTAACGTGTGCTTAACGGTCAATTCCTTTTGTTTTGCTTTTTGTTCTTCGGTGAGCGGTCCGTCGTTAAACATAGTTAACACCGCGTCACTATCGTTAGAACTAAAACTCATGTGACAACCTTCTATAAGGTGTTGCGTACGCGTAACGGGTAACCTTGACTTTGCATCGGTTTTCATATCTTCGGTAAGCACGTTATCGAGCGTTGCTTCAATAAGTAAAGTAGGGGTGTAGACGTTAGAAAGCGTATCTTCACCGTAACATAAAGGCGCGTAGAGAATGACTCCGTAAATAGCGTTTTTGTTCTCTTGCGCTCTCCTTACCGCCGCGCCACCGCCTTGCGAATGTCCACCCACAAAGAAGCCCATTTCACCAAAATCAGAAAAGGCGCTCTCTTCTTTTTCGTAGAAGATATAAGAAAAACCGCCCTTAACTTTCGGCAAAATTAACGCATAGCCGTGACTAGCCAAAGCCTTACCAAGATACTCGTAATTGCTCGGTGATATTGCCGTGCCTACGTAAAAAATAAGCCCGAATTTTGCTTCACCATTCTCCGGTCTATAAACAAGATATTCTTTGCTATCTTCCTTCACACAGCCGTAGTCAATGATCTCGCTACTTTCTTTTTCGCACGAACAAAAACAAAACGCACACACAATAACCACCATCAATAATGCAATTTTTTTCATACTTGATATTATACTTGTCACGCACGATGTTGTCAACCGCAAAATAAAGCGTTACTCGCCCGAAGTAACGCTTTGTTTTTTGTTTTCGGTTACCCAACTAACGTAATAGGTTACCTTATATTATAATTAACACATTTAATTGTCACTCGTCATATTTTTCTTGAACGCAACAAAAGACGCTATCACTCCAGCGAACGCGAACAGCAACAACGGTATAAGTCCTAATCGTGCAACGTAATCGAATTGATAAACGATGCCAAAAGCGTTACTTGCGCCCGTGGTTATTCTACCCAAAATTACCGACGGATAGAAGGGTAAGCATCTACAAAAGATAGCGAACTCGCCCATACTTTCTATAGGCATCCAACAACCGCCAAGCACACCTGCAAGACTAATAACAACCGAGCATAGTCCGGGCGCGGACTTGTCGCTAAACGCAACGCCGAACAAAATCCCCAAAAAAGTAAAAGTAATCAGCATCGGTAATTGACTAAGACTAAGCAAAATTATTTGACCAAAATTAGGAAAACTTACTTTTGTAATCAGCGAGATAATCAATGCGGAAACGATACAAATCACTATTTGCAATATACCGATAAACAAACCCACGCTAGCGTAGCCAAGCACGAATTGATACGATTTCATAGGGGACGAATAAAGTCTTTTTAGGAAAAACGTGCTTTTATCCTTGGACACAAGCAGTGCCATAATTAGCATTACGAAGGTAAACGAGAACATTATAATAGCAGGCAAAAGCGATCCGAGTTCAAACATAGGCGTATTACCGTAAGTGTAATTGTTGATCACCTGAAAAAGGATAAGCATTATTAAGGGAAAACCCAAACAAAAAACATAGATTATTGGATCCAAAAATATCTCTTTTAGATTTCTATGAAAAAAATTCAATATCCTACGCATTTTCTTTCTCCACTATTTTTATGAACGCTTCTTCAAAAGTTTTTACGTTTGCCGACTGCATTATTTCGTCAATTTTGCCAGTGATAAGCAATTTTCCCTTCGACAAAATCGCCACTCTGTCGCACAAATGCTCGATTTCTTCAAGATAGTGCGACGTCAATATTATGGTGACTTCGTTCTTCAATTTTTTGATTATATTCCAAAGTTCGCGCCTTGCAAAAACGTCAAGCCCTAACGTAGGCTCATCCAAAAAGAGAATTTTTGGTTGCGAAATCAGCGCAATCGCTATAGAAAGCCGTCTTTTGTACCCACCCGAAAGCGTTCTCGCTTTTTGATTGAGCACTTCTTCAAGATGGAAGATTCCTACGGTTTTTTGAATTAATTCTTCGTTATCTCTTCCGTATACGCGTGCAAAAAATTCTAAATTCTCTCTCACCGTCAAGTTATTAGCAACGGACGTCTCCTGCGGAGAAATATCAATGATTTCTTTGATTTCGTCTATTTTTTCGTCAAGATTTTTACCGTCTATAATTACGCTTCCGCCCGATTTTTTGCTTAAACCAACGAGAATTTTTATCAAAGTCGTCTTGCCTGCGCCGTTTACACCGAGAAGTCCGAATAATTCGCCACCTTTTACGGTAAGACTAACGCCGTCAAGTGCCTTCTTATCTTTATAGAATTTGACAAGATTATTTACGGTAATAATATCCATATTTCACCTTATTTTTTGCAAATTATCACAAAATTTTGTCCGTTAAGTCTTCAATTACGTCCGACTTAACGATAGCCATACCCTTTTCTCTGTCACATAGCACAATAACCGTATCCCCCGGCTTTATCCCAAACATCTCTCGCGCATCTTTAGGTATAACGATTTGTCCCTTTTCACCCACCTTACAAACGCCTATATACTTGTTCTTATCCATATTTTATCTCCTTGCTCGGTATAATTATTCATACTTTTCATACTTATTATACCATAAATTAGTGACTTGTCAAGATGAATTATCCAATTAAGTGCAGCGCTTTATACAATATATTTATGTTTGAGCGTATTCAAAATCAAGAACTTATGATATAATTATTTCATTACAACCATTGGAGTTTTTATGGAAATAAAAGAGATTTTATCAAGAATAGGTTACGTAAGGAATAAAGCTAACTTATCAGCAAGAGAAGTTAGTTTGAGAATGGGAATGAGCCCACAATACGTTGCGCAATTAGAAAGCGGAAGAATTGTTCTTACCGTAGAAAAATTATTGCAAATTTTAGAAATTTGCGAATTCCCTATAGAAAGATTTTTTAGTTCCAATATTGCTGACTACGACGTTGACAACGAATTAAAATCGTTAATCGAATCTTTGCCGCTAATTAAAAAGAAAAACATCGTTGAATTTATAAAAAAATAATACCCAATATAAACAAAACGCTTGCAAATTGCTAGCGTTTTTCTTTTCATAGATGACACTTAACCGACCAGCCGCACCCCAGTCGCTCACTGGTGCATGCAAGGACACTCATTGCCGCCCCACGCGTAGTGGTGCCACAGCGGCTCGCTGGTATTGTTTGCCTAACGGCAAAGCGATATATTCGCGTTGCGAATGCGATATGTGTAAATTGTATTTACACGCGATATGTTTACTATCGTAAACGCGATATAATCTCACAAGTGAGATTGTTATGGTTATTATATATTATTTATCCATACTTCTTCACTCTTCACTATTACCTATTCACTAAAAAATAGCGTGTCAAGAATATACCTGAAACACATTATTTTTTATTCTGTAGATAACATTTAACTATTCAACTGCCACAGCGGCTCGCTGCGACCAACTG
>JAZSMH010000039.1:0-16457 GCA_045535785.1 Clostridia bacterium | reverse complement strand
TCTTTCTCTAAGCCCGACATCGAGCCACTTCTGTCAATAATAAATACTAATTCCGTTACGTTGTTCTTCATAATAAAAAATCTCCTTTCGCTGTATTCGTGCCCTTATTGTAGCACGGCGAAAAAGAGATTTGGTCGCTTGTTAAGCGACAATTTATGGTTTCGCTAATTGCGAAGTTATGTTTTGGTTAACACCAAAGTTATATTTGCCTAACAGCAAGTTATATGCACCAATGGTGCGTGATATTCGCCTATCGGCAAGTTGTTGATAAAAATATATAAATAGAAGGACACCATTGCTTTTCTATAATATTTTGTCCATAATTTCGTACGGAGTACGATACATCATTTTTTGACAACAGTCAAAATACATCATTACGAGCGGTTACCCGCGAAGTTACATCATAAGGCGGAGCCGACATCATTAATAGCACTGCGGGCGCTAAAACGTTCCTAATAATTGTTGGTCGAATTCAAATAACGCTTGGTTTATTTCAAAAATATCGTAATTCTTGTTGTGTATAAAATACCTTATTATCTTGTCAAAAACACTAGTTCTTGACAAAACGAAGCCTAAAGTGGATAGTAACTCTTGCGTTTCGTCAAGGTCAAGTTCTAGACTTATAGCAAAAGCCACCGCGGTTTGTTTGGACGGACGATAAGACGGGTTGCTCTTTATTTTGGAAAAAGTGCGCCTGTCTACGTTGGCTTTTTTGTAGCACTCTACGTCCGTCATGCCCTTTTCGTCGATAAGGTCGAAGAGCCTTTCTGCAAAGCCCTTGTCCCTTTCTCTCACGTAGTCTTCTAGCGATAGTCCGTACGCGCTATTTCTTCCACTTAATATCCTTTCTTCTTGAAGGGTTTTTGGGGCGGACTTCTCTTCTTGAAGGGTTTTTCTTTTTGCGAATTTATGTACGTCGCGGTCAAAGTTTTTCGGTGACTGACAACAAAAAGCCCCGTTGTCGAAATATTCAAGGTCAACGCGACGGCTTTCTAGCGAAAGTAGGTCTTCTATCATTACGCTATCTTCTTCGCAAATAAAGTCGCAGATATCTTGATATAATTCTTTACTAAAAGTATAAGAAGTCTTATCGTATACACAGATATAGACGGTCAATTCGTTGTCTTCTAAGAATTCTTTTATGGTAGAAACGGCAAAAGCAAGGACTTTATCCTTTGGATATCCGTAAGAACCCGAACTTATCAAAGGTACCGCCACCGTGTCGCAACCGTATTTTACCGCGAGTTTTAGCGATTCTAGATAGCAAGAACGAAGTATCGCGCTTTCGCCCTTTAGTCCGCCTTTCCAAATAGGGCCGGAAGTGTGAATTACGTACTTACTAGGTAAATTATACCCTTTAGTTATCTTCGCTTCGCCTAAACCAAGCGGTACGAGCTTTTCACACGCTTTGTCGAGCTTTTCCCCTGCCGCCGTATGAATTGCATAGTCAACACCGCTAATACCCGCCATGCTTTCATTCGTGGTATTAACGATAGCGTCAACTTTCATTTTCGTAATGTCTTTTTTTACAATAACTAACGGCATATATATTCCCTTATCCTTTATTTGTTTTATTCGTCCGAGTTATCGCGCTTTGCTATGGGTACGTATTCCGTTTCGGGCTTCACGCTCGTGTATGCAGGACGTATGATTTTGCCTGCGTTTTGAATTTCTTCCATGCGGTGCGCACTCCAACCTGCAATTCTAGCAACGGCGAATATCGGTGTGAAGAGTTCGTACGGAAGTCCGAGCATTCTATACACCATTCCCGAATAAAAGTCCACGTTCGCGCTGACGCCTTTGTACATTTTTCTTCTTTCCGCGATAATTTGCGGTGCGAGTTTCTCTACCATTTCGTAAAGGGCGAATTCTTCTTGCATCCCCTTTTCTTCGGACAGTTTTTTTGCATAAGTGCGCAAAATGTCCGCTCTAGGGTCGGAAAGCGAATAAACCGCGTGTCCCATACCATAAATAAGCCCTGCTTTGTCGAATGCTTCTTTGTTAAGAAGTTTTATAAGATACTCTTTTACCGCGCTTTCGTCCGTTATATCAATGTTTTCCTTCATATCGTCGAACATTTGCACAACTTTTACGTTGGCGCCACCGTGACGGGGACCTTTTAGCGAGCCGAGCGCGGCAGAAATTGCAGCATAGGTGTCAGTACCCGAAGACGTAACTACGTGCGTAGTAAAAGTAGAATTGTTTCCGCCACCATGTTCTGCATGCAATACGAGTGCAAGGTCGAGAAGTTTTGCTTCAAGCGGTGTATACCGTCCGTCTTCACGAAGGATATAAAGAAGATTTTCGGCGGTATTTAATTCCTTCTTCGGGTAATGGATAAACAAACTACTATTGTTATGATAATGTTGGAACGAGTGGTACCCGTAGACTGCAAGCAAAGGAAATTCCGCAATAAGTTGTAAACACTGCCTTAGGACGTTATCGGTAGAAATATCGTCGGGGTTTTCGTCGTATGCATAAAGCGCAAGCACACATCTAGATAAAATATTCATCATATCCTTACCCGGGGCTTTCAGTATCATATCACGCACGAAAGACGTCGGCAAAGAACGATACGCTGATAGTTGCGCGCAAAAATCGTCAAGTTCTTTTTTTGTGGGAAGTTTTGAGAACAAAAGAAGATAAATCGTCTCTTCAAAGCCGGGGCGGTCTTCTTCAACAAAGCCTTTTACTATATCACGTACGTTAATTCCCCTATAAAAAAGTTGTCCCTCGCAAGGAATTTCATTACCGTTAGCATCCCTATCTTTTGCCTTTATTCTAGATACTTCGGTTAGCCCTGCCACGACACCATTACCGTTAATATCGCGTAGTCCACGCTTTACGTCGTGTTGCGCGTACATTTCGGGTTCAATATGATTACTTTCGTCCGAAATAGACGCAAGCTCTTTTATGTACGGGGTAATTTCTGAATAGTTCATTATTTTCTCCTTTTTTATAAAATAATTCAGTCGCTTCCTATATATTTTACTATCTCTTGATATTTTCGTCAAATCTTATACCGACCTATAAGAAAAGCGGTGAATCTTACCCACCGCTTGCCTTTTTGTATTTTTTTATAAGCCTTTTATTTTCCCAACTTATTTGTCGCTCTTTTTATTTTTTAGAGAAGCGAGTTTTTCTTTGAAGCTAGGTTTCTTTTGGTCGGGGTTAGCCGCTTGCTTTTCTTTGTTCTCCGCCACCTTCTTTGCAACGAAGTTCATTAAATACGTTGCTCCGATAACAATACCGATTACAATGACTATTGCTAGCATACCTTTCCAAAGAATATCGAGTGATAATAATAGGTGGTCTGTGTTAATTGCGCTGATAAGATTAATCATTTTACATACCTCCCGATACTAGTCCGATAATAAGTCCGCCTACGATAGCGGAAGCGATTTGTCCCGATACGTTAGCACCTACTGCGTGCATAAGTAAGTGATTGGTGGGATCTTCTTTAAGGCCAAGCTTGTGTACGACACGCGCAGACATAGGGAATGCCGATATACCTGCCGCACCAACCATGGGATTTATTTTCTTCTTTGAGAAAAGGTTCATTACCTTTGCACACATGATACCGCCTACGGTGTCGAATACGAATGCAAGTAAGCCTAAGCCCATTATCATAAGGGTTTGGAGCGATAAGAATTCTTCCGCTTGCATCTTGAACGCGATAGTGATACCGAGTAGCAAGGTAATTAGGTTAGCGAGTTGATCTTTTGCAGTGTCTGCTAGTGAACCAAGTACGCCACATTCTTTGATTAGATTACCGAACATCAAGAAGCCAACGAGTGCAAGGCTCTTAGGTGCTATTAGACCTGCAATAACGGTAATAACGATAGGGAATAGTATCTTAACGATCTTAGGTACGCGTTTACCAACGTAGTCCATACGGATAGCACGTTCTTTTTTTGTAGTACATACCTTGATTACCGCCGGTTGAATAATGGGTACGAGCGCCATATACGAGTAAGCAACCACCATTATAGGTCCAATGTAGTTACTGCCGAGTTTCATAGCAACGAGTATGGAAGTAGGACCGTCCGCTGCGCCGATTATACCGATAGACGCTGCATCGGTGATGTCAAATCCCATTACTACTGCTAGTATTATGGTAAGGAAAATACCGATTTGCGCAAAACCACCGAGTATCATGAGCTTAGGATTAACGATAAGCGGTTCGAAGTCGATCATTGCGCCGATACCAATGAATAGCAAGATAGGCAACGCTTCACTTGCTTCGATACCTACTTCGAATAGCCATTGAATAATACCCGCGCCTTCTCCTGCTCCTGCCATAGCGTCGGTAAGTACGTTAGTAAGCGGAATGTTAACCAAAATTGCGCCAAAACCGATAGGTAATAGCAACGCAGGTTCCATTTGCTTTTTGATAGCCAAGAAGATAAGTAATCCGCCTATTATCCACATGACTACGTGTTGCCAAGTGACTAGACTGATACTTTCAATCAAGAATTCCATTCTATCCTCCAAAAAAATCATATCGTCACCGCTCTGCGGTAACGCATTATCGCCATTAATTATATGTTAAGTATGCGTATTTTGTCAATGAAATACGCGCAACGCGCGCGTAAAAAAAGAGTTATTAAAAGAAACTCGTAATGAATATTTCTAGCCCTATTATTATCAAAATAACACCGCCAAAAATCCCTGCTTTGTCCGCAAGCTTCGTACCTAGTTTCTTGCCGATAAAAATTCCTGCAAAGCATATAAAGAAGGTAAGCACGCCTATTATTCCGCACGCTAGCAACGCTTCCGCCCAATTGTAATCGGATATCGTGAAGCCTACCGAAAGCGCATCGATAGACGTCGCCACACCTTGAACGATAATCGCACCGAATTTTAACTCTTTTTTCTCTTCGCTCTCGTCTTTTTTCTTCTTTACGCTTTCATAAATCATTTTGCCACCGATAAAAGCAAGCAAAACTAGCGCAATATACGGAATGAACTTCTCAAAAATACCGAACTCTCTAGCAACGAAATAAACGCACGTCCACCCGATCATCGGCATCATCGCCTGAAAAATCGCAAAAATACCCGCAATTATTCCCGCCTTGCCCTTTTTTAACGTAGGGTTATTCATGCCGTTAGCGAGCGAAACGCTAAACGCATCCATCGCTAAGCCCACCCCTAGCAAAATACTATTAAAAAAGAACGTAAAATCGAGATTCATACGGTTATTATAGCATATTACGTTGTCAAAACCAACTATTTCATTGTTTATTTCCGTTTTTGCCGTATTGACGTTACTTCACGTTCGCTCGTAACGATGTATTTTTGCTTTTTGCAAAAATACATCGTTAAATATGGACGTTACAACCGTCCATTCGCCACTAAAAATCACGTAATATAAATATACTCGTTACGCAAATTTGCTTATTTTGAAGCTGATACTCAACCGACCAACTGCCACAGCGGCTCGCTGCTAAAAATCGCGTGATATGAATATACTCGTTACGCAAAGTTCACCTATTTCGTAGACAATATTTGACCGACCAACTTGCGTGTAGGGACACTCCTTCCCCAAAAAGTGCCAAGTATAAACTTGACACGCATTATCTCTATATTTCATAGACAACTCCTAACCGACCAATTGCGCTCCCAGTCGCCACTGGGTCAAAGGTCGTCTGCATCTTGAATGGGTACGTTGCTATCTATCGGTACGCCGGTGTACGAGCCGAGCGGATCAAAGTTATTTTTGTGCGTGATTTTTTTCTTTCTTTTTTTCATAATTACTCCTTTTTTGATAGTATGTGAGTTTTTGTGAAAATTCTAACCGTTCTTAACGTTGACTTAATTTGAAAAAATTGGTATATTATTTGTATTAAGGTAAAAAAAGGAGTTCTTTATGGCAAAAAGCATACAAGACGTATTGTCACTTATCAAACAAAACGGCATCAAAATGGTAGACTTTAAGATGGTCGATATCAACGGTCAATACCGCCACGTTACTATCCCTGCGGACAACTTCTCGGAAGAAACTATGACTAGCGGTATAGGCTTCGACGCGTCCAACTACGGCTACGCGGTTGTAGAAAAATCGGATATGGTATTTATCCCCGATCCCGACACCGCAATTATCGATCCTTTCTGTTCTATCCCCACTTTGAGTATGACGGGTAACGCTATGATAATCGACACTCCGTCCAATCGTCCTTTACGCCAATATCCGCGTAATATCGTGCTCGCTGCAGAGCAATATCTCCGTGATAGCGGTATCGCAGATACGATGCTTATCTTGCCCGAATTTGAATTCTATCTATTCGACGACGTAGGTTGGGAAGTAAGCCCCAACACCGTTAGTGCTAGCATTGACGCAAAGCAAAGTTATTGGAATAGCGCGATAAGCGGTGACGGCGTAATCGTACCTAAGCAAAAAGCTTATCACACGGCAAAACCTTTTGACACTTCTTACGAATGCAGAAGCGAAATGTGTATGCATATGCTAGATGCAGGAATAGAAATAAATTACCACCACCCCGAAGTTGCGGCTTCCGGACAGTTCGAAATAGAACCCCAATTAGGCGTTATGAGTAAAATGGCGGACAACACGATGTGGATAAAATACGTTGTACGCAACACCGCGCTCAAACATGGCAAAACTGCAACATTCATGCCAAAGCCCATCTATGGCGAAGCAGGTAGCGGTATGCACGTACACATGCTTCTTCTCAAAGACGGCAAGCCCGTATTTGCAGACGATAACGGCTATGCTAGACTAAGCGAAACCGCACACTACTTCATGGGTGGTCTTCTAAAGCATATCAATTCTCTATGCGCGTTGACTAACCCTAGCACGAATAGTTTCAAACGTCTTATTCCCGGTTACGAAGCACCCGTAACGGTAGGCTATGCAACGAGCAATCGTAGCGCAGTAATAAGAATACCCGCTTACGCAAAGAGCCCCGAAAAACGTAGATTTGAATTACGTAACCCCGATGCAACCTGTAACCCCTATTTCTGCTACGCTGCTATCCTAATGGCGGGTATCGACGGCGTTATCAATAAGATTGATCCGCACGCAAACGGATGGGGACCTTACGACGTCAACCTATATCACCTAAGCGACGAAGAGAAGGCAAAATTAAAGCACCTACCTACGTCCCTAGACGAAGCACTCACCGCACTAGAAAACGATCACGATTACCTAACGAAAGGCGGAGTTTTCCCCGAAGAACTTATCGCTAACTTCATAAAGGCAAAACGCGAAGACTGCCGTGCGCTTTCGTCCATACCGCACCCTGCGGAATTTGATAAGTATTACAATCTATAACAAAAAGGGCTAACAAGCGTTGGCCCTTTTTATAATGATGTATTTTGTCTTGGTGACAAAAAATGATGTAACTTCACCTACGTTCGTAATGATGTAGTTGACTTTGTCAACAATGATGTATTTGCTTGCGCAAAAATTATGGTATATAGATAAATCCACAACTTTTAGCCTTTTGCTAAAAATATAACTCGCGAAGCGAATATCACTCACCCTTGGGTGAATATCACTGCGTAAGCAATATAACTAAAATAAAAACGGTATGAACGTCATAATCACCGCACCTAGTATAAAGGACAGAAGGTTAGCGACGATAGAATACCATATTGCTCTAGTTATCGGTGCGCGGATTTTTTCTTTTGATTTTTTGAACGCGATAGAGTACAAAATTGCTTCTAATATTATCACGCCCAATTCTAGTAGTGCGTAGTATAAGATATACGTCAACGCGCCACTTTGATAATTGACGAATTGAAGTATGACGTTAAGAATAACTTGCGTTATTACGTTGATAACGATAATTTTTTTGAAAACCTTTTTCTTTGCAAGGCAGAATAATAATGCAACGAGCAATTCCACCCCGATTGTCAAAACAATTCGCGCAAGGAGTTTTAGCGATTCGCCCAAATAGTCGTAGTTTTGAGTTGCGGTAAGCTTTTGCTCTTCGCTCGTTACCGAAAAGTCCTTCATATCTACCTTGAAGTAGCTTTCAAACGCGTATCTATTCAAATTCTCACTCGACACGAATTTATCATATTCAGGAAAATACATAAGTATCTTAAAATAATACGGCGGATAATATCCCCAACGGAAAGTATTGTCGTCCGCGTCTAATTTATCGAATACTTGCAAAAAATAGTAGTTGTCTTTATCTTTGTAATTAATGAATTTTGCGTAAATTTCTTTCTCTTTACTTTCACCGTACCGCTCGTCAAAACTACCGTACTCTTCGTCAAAAACACTGTGCGGTCCCGTGCTTTTTTCGCTAGAAAGTAGAGTTACGTAACATTCTTTATCCAAATGTTCAAAAGTCACCACCACCGACGGCTTCGGACCC
This sequence comes from Clostridia bacterium, assembly GCA_045535785.1. Lineage (GTDB taxonomy): Bacteria > Bacillota > Clostridia > Christensenellales > DTU072 > CAG-1782. The sequence goes on along the minus strand of JAZSMH010000039.1, from coordinate 8,109 downwards.
ATATCCGCACTCGCAACGTTATCACTTTCTTGCGGTGCAACGATAACCACTACTACTAACAAAATAGCTATTACAAAAAACGCTTTCTTCATACTTTCTTTATAACATATAGTTATTATCTTGTCAATATGCGGCAGTTGGATGTTTAGGTAACGTCTACTAAATAAAAGAATAAGGTGTAATTGGATTTGTCCATATTACACCTTTTTAATGATGCGTTGTCTTACGACAACATGATGTAGTTGCTACGCAACAATGATGCATTTGCTTTCGCAAACATGATGCCGCCGTAGGCTTCGCCAATTAAATTTACACTTGCGTGCAAGTGAAATCTACTAGCGTAGATGAAATTCGCTTACGCGAGTGAAATTTTGTTCTACGAACAAAGTTGTGGATAATCATATAATTATACCTTTGCTCGCGGAGTCACGTCACTTCACCGATAGGTAATACATCTTTCAAAAAAGGCGCATAGAATAAACTCTATACGCCTTTTTTTTATTTCGTAGACGTCACCTGAACGACCAACTGCCACAGCGGCTCGCTACCAACTAAATAACTGCACATCAAGAATTAACTCGACACGCATAATTTCTATATTTCGTAGATAACACTTAACCGACCAACTGCCACAGCGGCTCGCTGCATTCCCTGCTTATTTGCTTTTCTTGAATTCCTTCATTCCGTTGGTGCTACCGCCGTCACAAAGCACGTCAACGCCTGCTAGATATCCGTTACGTTCATCCGCTACGGTTGCTAGTGCAAAGCCTAATTCTTCGGGGGTACCCATTCTTTCTTCCGCCGAGAAAGGTATTAGCATACCGCCGTCTTTCTTCTCTAGATTACCCATATCGGTTGCGATAAGTCCGGGGCTTAGCGATACTACGCGGATACCTTTTTTGCCGTATTCGAACGCACATTTCTTTGCGTACCAAATTACGAAATTCTTACTGAGCGAATAAGCAAAACCTTTTTGTTGATATTCACCCTTTGCCATATTTGCACGCTTTAATAACGTTTTTAAGAACTTAGCTTCATCGGTTTCTGCTAACGCGTATGCCTTCTTTGGGATAATAAACGACGGCAAAATGTAACCCGAATTCGACGCTACGTCAACGATAACGCTTCCTGCGTTCATAGCTTTTGAGAACTCTTGATTTACGTAAACGGTACCGAGTGCATTGATTTTCAATATGCCTTCGGGCGTTCCTTTCATAGCGGGCGAAACGCCTGCCGCGTTAATTACGTTCTTTATTTCGCCAAGAGATTTTGCATATTCAACAAGTTCTTTTACGCTTTCTTTGTTAGAAGTATCACAAGTCTTTGCGTACGCTTCGAATCCCAAATTCTTGAGTTCTTCTACGGATTTTTCTAACTTCGACATCGTTCTACCCGACACGATTATTATCTTTTCTTTTGACATAAGTTTTGCAGCTTCGAAGCCCATTCCGCTTCCGCCACCGGTTATTACACATACGTTTTTCATAATTTTTTTCTCCTTTTTTTCTTTGATAAAGTACTGAACTTATTTAGTATAGCACATAAAACGACTTTTTGACAAATATATGGCGTATATTGCTTTTTTTCTCGCTACGGCAGTACGTAATAGTCAAGATCATCCACCGTTTTCGTCTTTGATAGGAAGTCTATTATGTCGCTATCAAGACTCAAGATAGGGTGTGGCTCGGTAGTGTCTGCTACTATGCTAGGCACGCGTTCAAGTGCATAGTAGAGATTATATTTTTCTTTTAAGTACAGTAGTTTTTCTTCTTTACCAAATAAATCTTTAAGGGTAACTCTCACCATTTTGTTGACGTCGACGTCGTAAATTTCGTTACGGCCTATCTCTATCGTTTCGCTCGTCGAAAAATACTCAACGCTTTTCTCGTCGAGATTAAGAAGTTTGCAGAATTCTTTTTTGTCTAGTTTGCCGTCATGCTCTACGAAAAAATACGTAAGACAGCTGTTTTTGTATATACTCATTTTGCTCCTTTGTTAAAAAATCAACGTGTAAGATATTGCTAATTTTATCCTTTGCTCCACCGATTTTTCGGGATATTGTTTATTGTAATGTTCGATATTATCGGTGAATTCTTTCAAAAACTCTTCCTTGTCGGCTTTTTCAAGTTCGCACGTAAAACCACCCATATCGGACGGAATATATTTTGCCAAATCCACGGTAGCAATATCACCTAATTTTAGCGATTTTTCTTTCAATTCTTTGAGCGCACTTGACGTTAAGTCAAAATATTCACTCGTGCTTATATTTCGGTGCGGTTGAAGAGTTTTTATAATGCGATAACATTCTTGCACTAACTTTACTTCTTTTTTCGTCGCATTGTCGGTAAATAATTCTTCTACGTATTCAAAGAATTCTTCGGGCGGAGCAACTCTAACGCTTTTTATTTTTTCTTTAAGAATTATCACCTTTATTTTATCTAAATCTACGTCAATATTATTAATAGATAGGTATTCTTTGATAGCATTCCACCCCGCGTAGCCATACGGACAGAACATAAATCCGTGCACTCTAGCAAGTGCTTCGCACAAGTTATGGTTTAATCCTTGCCCTAGATTAAGCGCAATTAGCGCCACTTCGTCACTTAATAATTGATACAAAGAAAACTCGCTCGAATTTATCTTGTACTCATTTTTATATTGAAGGGATTTCCACTCAAGCGAAAATCTAATACTAGAATTAAAATCGTAATAGTAAGGCATATTTTTCCTTTTTTAAAATTGATAATTAATTTTACACCAAAACAAACCTTCGGTCAATCCAAAACGGCGCATTGAATTTAAGTGGGAATAAAAGGGGAAAATTTGCACTGCGCAAAAAACGGCGCACCACGATAAAGGTTGGAATATTGGAAGAAAACTTGCACTGCGCCGAACTAAAAACGGCGCACCACGACAAAAATTAGAATATTGGAAGAAAACTTGCACTGCGCCGAACTAAAATATTGACACCAAAAATAACGCGTTATATAATAAAATTATAAAAATCTTATCTCAAGGAGAATGGCAATGCAATACGTAGTACTACAAGTAACTTTGAAAGAAAAATTCATCGGCACGGGAAGCGGTAACCTTACCGAACTCGAACAAGTAATCAATAACCAAGCAGCAAAAGGCTATCGTCTACACACCATTTCTACTGCTTCTGCTTCTAGCAAAGGAGTTTTTGGTGGCGACAGAATCCAAGCAACGCTAGTTTTTGAAAAAATCTAATTTTTTACTAGAATGAAAAAAAGCACTTACCGCTTGGTAAGTGCTTTTTTTATCGCTTATATTGATTACTCCTCGATTATTTGTCTGAGAAGAAGACGTCGCCTTTTAGTAAAATTGCAACGATGTCTAGTATCCAACCTAGGAAGATACCGGGGAATATCCATAGGATACCTGCGATAAGGGTAACGTAATTCTTGTAAGCAATACCCTTGATTATACGGTATACAGCCCAAACAACGTCAAGTGCGGGAATAGCAAGAATAATCTTAACAATCTTGGGAAGACCTTCGATGGTTTTTATTAAATCTTTCATTTATAACGAACCTCCAAAAAGTAATTTTTTTATATTTTTATCATAACACTTTATGCGCGATTTTTCAATACTATAACAAAAAAATTTTTAGTAAAATTAAGATAAAGTTACTAACCTTATCGCAAGGGCTATATATAAAATCCATAACTTTAACAATAAAAGTTGTTATCGTTGAAATATATTATTTTATCTAATATTGTATAAAAAGGCATAATTTTTATCGATATATTCCATTTCAATACCAATTCCTAAATATTCTTCTTGTGTCATATCAAAGTTAATAAACTTTGCGTTTTTAAACAATGATTGCGATATTATGTTTATTTTTTGGCAATTTGCATATATTTTACTATAATTGTGCATATCAGCATATTTTATAGCATTATTAATTAACTGTTTACCTATCCCAAATCCTTGATATTTTTTCTCAACAGCAATCTGCTCAATGTAAATACCATTGGGAAATATGTCGTATTTTTTTAGGCACACATATCCTACTATTTTTCCTTGTACTTTTGCCGTAATAATTATATCCGAATCACACACTGCATTTTCATACTGTAATATTCCGCCGTTTTTAGCGAGAAGTGGCTCAACAATCTTTTTACACTCACTAACGATATTTTTGTCACAATTAGTATATATATCGTAGGTGCTTATTCTATTTTTTATTACGTTAGACAACAATAATTCGTTATTAAGTAAATCTTTTGCTCTAGTTTCATAAAAAAAGCCTTTTAATTTACTCTCTAATATCTTTTTACAACCTAGACGTTCAAGCATGGTGGCTTGACTTTTTGAATAGATAGAAAATCCTATACGATCAATATATACGCCACTATCTCGCAAATCTAAAATGCGATTGATCATCCATTGGAAAAAAAGTTTATAATTACTTGGAACAGCATAATTTAAATCAATCGAAAACATGCTAACAAAAACATCAAAATTTCCACCAAACGAATAGAACTCTACATATTCGTCACTAAAAGGTTGTGTTTGCAATAATTCATAGTTTTGGGAATTCACTGGAATAAAGTCCATATATCCAACAATTCTATCTTTAACAACAAGGTTAGCAGTGCAATCTGCAGTGTTTACTACCATGTTTTCCCATGTGTCGGCATCCCCTTCGATATCTACTGCATCGGGAAATAATTTTTTATCAACAGTTAATAAATCTAACTCTACGTGCCTTTGCGATAATTCTTTTGCTGTAAAATAGCCATTATTAAGCAATGTTTCACTATCAACGATTCTCGGAGTAGAAAAAGGTAAATTTTTTTTGTTTTGATTCATCGTTGACAAATCTTTTGTTTGACAAGTTAGCGAATTAACCTTTTTTAAAACTGTGATTAAATATTCGATACTGTTGCAATAACAGTTTTGTTTTTGATCAATGTCATCTAAAAAAGAACTTTTTCCAGGATACTCTTCCCAATAAACATCTTCCAAATCGTCTATCATTAAAATATAAATATCTTTTTTTTGATTCTTTGCGATGCGAAATTCTTTTTCAACATAGGATTCTTCTTTTTCTAATATTCCTTTCGTAAAAAATAAAATAAAGGCCTTTGCTGTATGAATGCGTTCTCCTAATTCTTTTTCCCATTTTTGTCCACATTTAAGGCCTCTGTCATACCAAAGCGGTATGCCCTCATTGTTTAGTCGCTGTGCATATTCGCATATTCTATCACAATCATCTGAATTATAACTAATAAAACAAAAATTCTTTTCCGTTGTTGCTTCGACCCCAAGATTGCGCAGTGTATTGATTTTCTCAGAAGACGATGTTTTTTCGGTTGATGTCATAATAAATATATCCTTTTTGCTTTATGTGTAATGATTGTCTTTTTTATATAACTAGTTAAAAGTATATTGATTCTAATCCTTCTCTATCGTTAAAATAATTATATCTCAAAAAAACAAGTTTTTCAAGCTGTTTTATTGTTGGCAGATTATATTTAGTAAAATCAAAAATCCGTTTTTCTTCGAAAAATTTCTAAAAAATAATTTTTTACACTAAATCAATGACATTTTCCCTTGCTTTTAAACTCACGTGGTTCGAAAAATTGTCAATTTCTTACAAATTTGATGTAAAAAAAGAACGCTCACGAGAACGTTCTTTTTTGTAAATATCCTAATACTTTCAAATTTACCGAATGAGACGTAATTTAGCCTGTAGACGATAAAACCAAACTTAACGGCGAATTGGAATTTGTATTACTCGTCTATTTTTAATCTTATAATTGGCACTATGCCGATGTCGTGTCCCACGGTAACTCTAAAATTTAATCCGCCGTTGTATTCTACGTACCAAACTTGACGATCATTTCTTGGATTATATGGGGGTTTGTACGGTGTTCTTGTCCAATACCACCCGTTACCTTCCAAATACTTTTCCTTCTTTGTAAAAGCAGGGTAGCCTGATGCTTTGTTAGAAAACGCATAAGGTGTTACCTTCCTTATCCTTTTCTCTCTACTTAAGTGCTTTATCTCTTCAACTGACGGAATAAAAACCTTATCTATTTCTCCTTCTTCTAACTGAGTAGGTAATATCATATCCATTTCTTCTTGCGTGAACGCTATTGGAATAAACTCTTCGTGAATATACTTTCTTACTGCACTGTTTTTATAATCACTATAATATCTATCGTACATGAAGTTAGTAAGGATTTTGTCAGGCATAAGCGTAAGTATATTATCTTCCTTTTTAATAATAATCCATTTGATTGGTTCTTTTTCGGTGCCGTTTTGCGGATATGAACCAAACGTCAAATATTCATTATTTACTACTTCAATTTTTTTCATAGATATTTATCCACCTATCCTAATTAATTCTTATTTTTCAGTCAATTTATCATTAAACTAAAGAAAATCAACGTAACCTAAGTAATCATTATTGCAAAATTAGTTAACGCAAAAGCTTGTTGACAAATTGAACCTTTTTATTACTCGATTGTAAAACTTTCCGTTTTCAAATCACAATAATATCTTCCACTTTCTGCGTTAAATCTTAAAACACAATAGTCCGGGTCGGTAACGCCACCCTTATAAAACATCGTGTCTCCTTTGCGCCAAATCATATCTTTCGTATTTTGGTCGGTTAACACTTCCATTTTGCCTATTAACATAACACCTGTGTACCTAATTAATCCTTTATGATAGAAATAAATACTGGCATTCGGATTATTCATATACTGTTTTACTCTCATTGAAGAAGTGTTTGTTGAAAAGTAAAACTGCCTTAAGCCATTGATTTTTCTCGGCTTAAGCATCGCCTTTACATTTGGAAATCCTTCTCCGTCAACAGAACAGATAAAAGCAACTTTTTGCTTTTTGATAAATTCTATAATTTTGTTGTAATCCATAAATATTTCTCCCATAAATTCTTATTTTTCAGTCAATTTATCGTTAAACTAAAGAAAATCAACGCAACCTAAGTATATAATTATTGCGAAAAGATATAAATTAGTTAACACAAAAGAATTTGATTATTTCTTTTTCTTAGGTTCTGGCAATTCTTCATACATCGCCTCAAATAGGTCGTTTAAAAAATCCCTATCTTCAATATCTTCCACAAGAAGCATTTCTTTTGCGCCATCGTAAGGCAACTGATACTCCGCGTAAGGCATTAGTTCTTTTGCGGACTTTGTCGGCTTGACGAGTAGGCGGTTATCGTAGATACCGCCGACAACCTTACCGCCATAATACAACACGTATTCGCCCATCATTGCACGCGCCGTAAGACCGCTACATTGTTCCAAGACAAAATCTAAATATTCTTTGCTACTTGCCATAATTTCCTTGCAAAATTCGGTTTATCCGCGATTTAATTATAGCATAAAGGATATAATATTTTCAATATATCCACAAAAAAGCAAAGAGCATTTTTGTAAAAAATGCAAAAAATTACCAAAAAATACTTAATAATAGCGTTGACAAATCAACGAAAACGTATATAATAATACTACCTTGCTTTGATACGGCGAGATACCTTTGATTGTTATATGGGGGTGTTTCAGATTCGACTGGTATGAAAGGGGGCGTTAAGCATACCGAAGGCTCGGCTTCGTAAAAACGGAAACTTAAAAAATAAACGACAACAATCAACAATCATTCGCTTACGCTGCTTAATGCGTAGCCGTCAAGCCCCATTTTCCACGGGTGGGAATCTTGGCGTCAGATACGTGGAGAAACGAGTTTGGGTTAGTTACGCACCCAAAAACGGGATTTAGTAACTTGAGACGATAGGTTTGTTTGTGAGCGAAACCGTCCGACTTCTGGTCACAAAATAAGTATGTAGAAAGACGTTTTTAATCATAGTAGGACGCGAGTGCAAGTCTCGCCATCTCCACCAGAAAAAGACTCAAGTCCTTTTGGCTTGAGTCTTTTTCAATGAAATTTATGCCGTTAGCATAAGTGAAATAATTTCATTATGAAATATCCTTGACGGATATGAAATATGCTGTCGCATATTATGGCATAAATTTTATTTCATTTTGTGAAACAAAATTTCATAATTATTTATAATTATTTCATATTGCTTGCAATATTTCATTAAA
>JAZSMH010000026.1:0-5304 GCA_045535785.1 Clostridia bacterium | reverse complement strand
ACGTTAGGTATTGTCTACAACTTTGTTTGCAAAACAAAACTTCACTTTGCATTAAGCAAAACTTCACTATCAAAGATAACTTCACTTGCTCGCTAGAGCAAACTTCACCACGCAAAGCGAATATATCGCTTTGCCGTTAGGCAAACAATATTGTGGCAACGCGCAGTAATTTTAAGCAAATATTCTCGTAACGTATTGACTATTCCCACAAATAATGGTAATATTTAAGGGAAAGAAGGAGATAATAAGGGAATGAGAGAGTTTAATTATTCAAAAATAAGCGAAAAAAAATGGGACTTAGAGACTTTAGGCTTGATATCCGCAATTTATAGAGAAGTGGGGATGCAGGATATGTATCTAAAACAACGTCCGCAAGAATTAGAGAAGCTTGTAGAGATTGCCAAGATTCAGAGTACGGAGAGTTCTAACGCAATAGAAGGTATCGTCACTACCAATACGAGAATAAAACAGTTAGTTGAAGAAAAAACCACTCCGAAGAATAGAAACGAGCAAGAAATTGCAGGTTACCGTGACGTGCTTAACGTTATTCATGAGAATTTTGATGCAATTCCTATCACCCCTAATTATATCTTACAACTTCATAAGATGCTCTACAGCCACGTCAATAATCCGATGGCAGGCAGGACTAAGGGCGTACAAAATTACATCACCGCGACCTATCCCGACGGCACGTTAAAGACGATTTTTACACCGCTAGATCCGTTTTCTACACCTGACGCGTTAGAAAAAATTTGCAACGAATACAATAGGGTAATAGGCAATAACGAATTAGAGCCACTTATTGCAATATCGACGTTTATTCACGATTTTTTGTGTATTCACCCATTTAACGATGGTAATGGTAGAATGAGCCGTATTCTCACCACGTTGCTTCTATATAGAAGCGGTTTTTTGGTAGGTAAATATATCTCGCTAGAATCAAAAATAGCAAAAAGCAAGGATTTGTATTATAGCGCGCTAGATATTTCTTCTCACGGATGGCACGATGGGACTGAAGATATCGTTCCTTTTTTGAAATACCTGCTTGGTACGATACTTTCTGCATATAGAGATTTTAGCGATAGATTCGCGCTAGTAGAAACCAAACTTTCGGCACTAGAAACCGTCCGCCGTGCAACGAATCAAAAAATAGGTAGGTTTTCTAAGCAAGACGTAAGAGAATTATGCCCGTCATTAAGTATAAGCTCTATCGAAGGCGCGCTAAAAAAACTTGTTGAGGCAGGCGAAATAAAACGTGAAGGTAACGGCAAGAATATTAGATATTTTCGCATTAAATAAATGCTCCACATAAAAATAAATCCCACTCATAGCTACGAATGGGATTTTTTTATTCTTTTGTTATTTGCGGAAACAAATCATTGGGCGTTACGTCAAAAAGTTGACATAATTTATATATTTGCTCATAATTCAGTTGAAAAACACCATTCTCGAATCTACTATACTGCTGTTGCGTCATTAGCGTAATATCCGCAACCTGCTTTTGGGTATATCCGCAGTATAAACGCGCTTGTTTTAGATTCTTACCAATGATTTTTGCAATTTCCATACAAAAAATTTATATCCACAACCTACCGAAGGTAGATTTCACCACGAAGTGATTTCACCTGTGCAAGCAGATTTCACTTGCTCGCAAGAGCAAATTTCATTCAAAATTGTTTGCTAAAACAATTTTGTAGGGTCGTATATCGTACTTCCGTTATCAACGAAATATTTATGTTCGTGATAAGAGAAGTTAAGAGTTAGCGACAAAGCAGAATGCATTACCATATAAGCGGGGATAGCGATTAGCGGTATAACCATTAGGGTAGTAATCGCGGTGCTTGCTATGATAGCAAGAGCTATTGTGTTGAGTGCGAGCATACAAAGGAAGTTCTTTACGAATCTCTTACCCGTAGGCACGAGTGCGGTCTTTAACGCGCGGAAAATATTCTTCGAGTTAGACGCGCATATTTCGGGTAGCCATTGACAGGTAAGACAATTCCTTACACTCATTAGGCATAAATAAGCTATTATAGTTAAGGGAAGTAGATAATATAACTTAGCACTGATTATCACGTATGCTAGCGCTATCGCCCCCGTGGTAAGAGAAAGGTCGACAACGGATATTACTATCGTTAGTATAAGTGATAGTAGTAGGTTTTGGAATCCTGTAGAAACGAACGCATTGAATAGTCCGATATCGTATCCCGTAGTCATTTTTTCATGCAAAACTTTGGTTATGGGAAGTAGGGGGATACTTATGAAGAATCTAATCAACACGTATGTAAATATCGCCGTTACTAACAGTAGTCGCCAGTCGTGCGAAGTGATATGGTCGATACATACGTCGATTATTTGAGTTTTCGTTATTGCGAAAGGATGCTTTATGAATTCGTTAGCATCGATATCGATTTCGGCAATCAAAGCCATTATTTCGTCAACTAGCGGACCAACAATGTTGATAAGAATAGCCGATGCTATAAGTCCAAGTATAATTATGAATATTGCTAGTTTAGTTACAAGCTTTACGTTGCATGCTAAAATAGTCCCTGCGTGTTTTATCGGCATATTAATATCTCCTTGTGTAGGGTTTTTTGCGTAGGTCTTCTCTAGGAAGTAGGTTTTCACCAAAGTAGACGACTACGAGATGGCATAGCGTGAACGCGTACGCAACCGCATAAAAAACGGTGTTGATTATCCAAGATACGTACCAAATTTTCGCGAAGAAATAAGATAGTATCATAGAAACAACAAAAAGTAGCACGACGAAAATTTTACCGGGCAAGAATAACTTTTGCTTACCGCGTGATTGATAAAGCGCGGTAGTGAAGGCATTCTTTCCGTGCAAACCCTTTATCATCATCGTAGGTAGCCATAGAGTAAAACTACTCGTGATATAAATTACGGGTATAAGTAGTACAACCGCCGTTATAGAAGTAAGCACGATAAAAACTACGTAAGAACAGGTTGAATACCATAGGTATTCAAATAAAGTGAATATCGTGTAAGTAACAAGATAAATCACCATCTTTGCAAGACCGTAGCTAAGGCACGCAAGGAAGTTATCGTTAGCCGAATTAAGAATATTCGGGAAAGAAAGCTTACCTATGCGGAAGTGTCTTATTACCATTCTGCAAATGCACGCCGTAGTGACGAAAGCAAGTAGCAATGCAACCACTATACTGAATATCGAGCGATATCCGCAGTCAAGATGCGCCATCCAAAGTTCACCCCACCATTGATAATCGGGGGGAGAGATAAGATTAGATAAGAATATCTCGATAGGCACTGCGTGTGCAAGTAGCGCAGCAGGAAGTAAAGAGAACAAAAACAATAGCCCGAAGTGCTTGCCTTTGCCCTGTGCGAATATATAACGTAACGTTTCTTTTAAGTATCTCATACGCTTATTATACCAAAAGCCCCTTATTTATGCAACACTTTTTATTTATGCTATAAATAAAGGCATAAAATACACGCATTTTAATGCAAAAAATATCGTTATTTTCATTAAAATAAAAAATATTGCTTGCGGTTAATACAAATTGCATAAGTTCTGATTAAAAAATCATTCTTTCGCGCGAAAATATCAAAAAAACGCATATTTTTCCGATACGTTATCTTCACTATTGACAAATATTACCATATACACTACACTGTAATTAAGAACAAGTAACTTTTTGACCATTTTCCATAGCCACTCAACGTATATTTAATATTTAAGGATGCAAATTATGAAATCAAAAATAATATCAATATTACTCTTATTGATAATCGCTTTTTCAATAGTCACGTTAAGTGGGTGTAGAGAAGACAACCTTACAAAAGAAGATATTCTAAAAGGGTATGAGAACGTAGAATTGGGTAAAAGTGGATACAGTGATGGTGATATAGCAAGCCCACCATACTACATAAGATTCTATGCTCCACAATCGATATTCGATTTAACCAAAGGTAGCGTGGTTATACAATATTATTATAAACATCATACAAATTGGGAAGAAGAAATGGCGTCCGAAGGATATGCAGAAAGACAGCCGTGGAGTGCAAATCTTCTACCATTTTATGATATTATAATAGACTCGTATTATTTCGATCCAGTCAGCCGAGGCGCACTGAAAGAAACTAAAGCAGAGATTTATAATATTAGAGTAGAAGAGCACCTTTGGTCAAAAAAATATCAAGAAAATATTATTTGGCAAGAAGCGGAGTTTACTAAAGAAGCCTTTAGATATGATACAGGGGTAATATATTTTTCATACGTACAAGAAAGTACAGTGGAAAATGGAAATGGTTGGGAAAGCAAAAAAGGGGGAATAAAAGAGCATTTATTTTATAGAAAAATAGGAAACAAGATAATTTTAGATACATGGTGGGGTGTATATGAAGACCTTATGCAAGAAGAAACAAATTGGTGGTGGAAATATGGCTTTTAATAAATTAAAGTAGGATTATATTAGCAGTAGTTATTGTAACGTTTTTATCAATAGTTGCGTTATGTTTAGGAGTTATGCGTATTGATGATGTGTTTGCTTATGGTGAAGAAAATGGTATTTAGGCAGAACTAAATATTGGAGAAGAATTGACGGAAGAAAGCAATGAAGTGCAGAGCACGTCAGCGGTAGTTGAATTAAAAAATTGTTGTATTTTGTATAAAAACGGGTGACAAACGATAAGTGGTCGCTCGTTTTTTTAAGCAAATTTCAAGATAAAAAATCGTCGTTATTTTGTAAAAATGTCAAAAAAAGCTTTATTTTGTCGACAATCATAATTCACTATTTACAAATATCAGCATATACACTATAATGAAGATATAGAAGTAACTTTTTGCCCATTCCCCCAACCACTCAACAAAAAATTAGCATAATATATTAAAAAATAAGGATGTAAATTATGAAACCAAAAATAATATCAATATTGCTCTTGCTGATAATCGCTTTTTCAACAGTCACGTTAAGTGGGTGTTGGTTACTTAATAATGACTCGAACAGTGATGGTGATAGTTCATTAGACACGGACGGCTCGTCAAGTTCAAAACCTGCGACAAAATATTTAATGTCGTCTTATTTTGAAGATAAGTTGTATAGAGAGAATGAAGAAATAGTGCTTGAAGTTAAATTAGGAATATTGGCGAGCAAGAAGCAGATAAATGATGTATATGAAAGACTAGACGAACCGATAAATAAAGAACCATATACCAAGTTATACATTGCAGCATATAATGATAATTCTAATTTTCCCAAAAGTGAATACGAATTCCTGCAAAGAATGGAAGATTCTCAATTAACAGTGGTACATACTATAGAA
>JAZSMH010000042.1:0-59836 GCA_045535785.1 Clostridia bacterium | reverse complement strand
AAGGATTTATTATTTCCTTTTACTCTTGCTCTTTCTGCTTGTAATATGGGGTTGGGCTTAGCCCATTTGTATTTGACTAGTCAAATGCGATGCTCGCACTTAGTAGAGCTTTCAAATTCTACGCTAAGAACATCACCCTTTCGGGCGTTATCTTTTTTTAGTCTTCTCTGTTCTCTTTACGTCTGGACTTGTTGTATGCTTTTGCACAAGGGGTGGGAAGGTCTTTGTCGCAGAACTTGCAGTATACGTACGTTCCGCATTGATCAGCTCCCGCCTTCTCGCTGTCGAGCCACTTGATTATATCCAAACGTTCTTGCAATTTTACGTTAGTAGGTCTTGCCATAAAACATCTCCTTGATTTTTTTTCTCAATTATAACTATTTTATGAATAAAAGTAAAGCATTTGCTACTATTTAGCGAAATTAGTTTTACTATTTTTTTCCTGAAGGCTTTGCAACCATTAAAACTTAGGAATTGTCTACAAAATAAAACGAGTGACAAGTATTACACTTATCACTCATATAATTTTATTCCGTAGATAACACTAAGTGGATTAATCTATATATTATTAAAATTTTTATCCTTAATTAGCGTAGCAACGTCATTAACGAAGTGGCATTATTGAAAGCGAATGCGAAGTTACGTCATTTGCCGTAAAGTATACTTCATTTCACCCTAAGGATGATTAGAAAGTGGGTTTACCGGGTAAAAATGGGAAGTAGCCGTTGCTATTCTCGTCGGGGTTATTGTCAATACTCGGTCCAAAATAGTATCTACTATTAGCAACGGGGTAGTCAAAGTATGGGCTCTCAACGTGTCTATTGTCGTCGGGGACGAGTAGATATTCGTGGCTAAGGTATTCTTTGCCTGTGCTTTCTTCAAGAGCGTTACCCCAAGTGGTATCCACCATATACCAAGTGCCATTTATTTTAATTTTGTTCCATGCGTGACCTTCTTCGGCTACGGTACCGCTAATTTTTAGACATTCCATACCTTCTATAGTCGCCATACATAGGTATGCTTTTGACAAGCCGTCACAAATTGCGATTTTTTCACTATCGACGAATTCTTTTTTGCTATTCATACCGAAAACGCCTTCCATATACATACAGCGGTAACTAAATAGTTGTCCCGTCGATATTGATTCGTTAGGGTAGATATTGTCGGTAAAATCGTAGTCGTAGACTACGGTGTCTACAATGTAATCGTAGATAAGGTGCGCTTTTTTATCGTCCGCATAACTGTCCGCAATGATTTGCGAAAGAATACTGCGCATTTCGTTATAGATATATTCCGCGTTGCTACCCTTGATCGGTAAAGGACGATAGCCTTTTTTGATAGCGAAATATAATTGGTCGGTGCTTTCTACCGTTGCCGTTTTTTCTACGCTATCAATAGCGAATTGTCTATCTTTAACTAAGGTTGAATAGTGGGGTTTATCTTGCGCGTCTACCGCGTTAACGTATTTTGACGCGTTATCCGAAGTGTAGGACGGAGTGGTCGGATAGAAGAATTTCAAATAGACTTCACCGTAAAGTCCGTCGTCACTGACGTCAAAGGTGTAAGAATACGCCGCGGAATCTTCGTAGGCGTCAATCGCGCTATACACTTCGTATGCAAAAGCATCGTAGTAAGAAGTACCGCTCTTATATAAATCCCTGTAATCGTACGCGAGATAAACTTTGCTTTCTACTATATAGCAACCGTCTTCGTATTGGTAATTCTCTCTAAAAACAATCAAGTAGCTCCAATATTCGAACCACTCTTGACGGCTAGCGATATACCTATCGATATCCTTAAAGCCTGCCTTGCTCGTCTTCGTATATTCGTCGTAAATATCAGCTTTGATTGCTTGATATTCGGTATCTACTTGCGAAACGTGAGTAGAAAAGAAACTATTTACCTTTTTATTAAGAGATACGTCCAAATTTTGCGAAAAAGTATAGCCTAGCGTAGAGAGATTGAGTAAGCCGTCCGAATATGCGTTATTGGTATTATCGTAGGTCCTCTCCGACTTGCCATCGTCAACGGTAACGGTATACTCGTAACCGTCGCTAACTTGCCACTTAGCGCAAAGATCACCGTCAACGAAGGTGACGCTAACACCGCCAAAATCCATATCGTACGATACTTCTCTATTCTCGATATCGGAAGTATCTAACGCATCGTGAAAAATAAGGTCTAACCCTGCCGATAGCAACGGTAGACAGGAAGTTGCAGAAAGGCAAAGCAACACAGATAACAAGAGGATTAAAATTATTTTTATTTTTTTCACTTTCTACTAACCTCCTTATCTAAATCGTTATATTCATATTAACTCTTATTCCTTAAATAAACTTTAAGTAGTGCCCACTACGCGTGGAGCGGCAGATGAGCGACCTGCTACGCAGTTGTATCGAGCCGACGTGGCCATTGTTATTTCAAATATTATATACGAAATAACTGTCTTCTCTACATATTTTTATCCATAATTTCACCCTTAAGGTGATACGTCATTTGCCGTTAGGTATACATCATTACGAGCGGTAGCGACGTAACGTCATTGTTGACTTTTTGTCAACTACATCGTTTTTTTGATGATATTATTTCACTTGTAGGTGAATGAAAATGGCGACACAATTTGCCGCCTATTTCTTGTAATGGTAGGCGAAAACGCAATATTGGGTTGATTAGTTAACATTAACGATTTGACGAGAAAAATACAAGAAGGACGAGCCTTACGCAAGGAAAGTGTACCCGCTGTGGTACATAACCGAGCGCAAGACGAAGTAATTCGTAGCATTTTTCCGTCAAAAATCAAACAAATATTAGCGGACGAGCCTATAATAAATATATTCCTGCGTCTTTACATTGTTGCACGGTTTTTTCCGACCATACGGAAACGTGCACTTCGCCTATGTGGGCTTTTTTTAGAAGTAGCATACAAAGTCTTGATTGACCGATACCACCGCCAATAGTTAGAGGATAAATATCCTTAACTACGCACTTATGATATTCGTAGTCAAGGCGGTTAAGCGCGTTACTCTTATTAAGTTGATACATAAGCGCGTCTTTGTCTACTCTTATACCCATGGAAGAAATTTCGAACGCACATCCAAGCACTTCGTTATAGAACATTATGTCGCCGTTTAAGGACCAGTCGTCGTAGTCGGGTGCACGTCCGTCGTGACGTTCGCCACTTCTTAAATTATCGCCTATCTGCATAATGAACACGGTGCCGTATTCCTTAGTAATGGCGTTTTCGCGTTCTTTAGCGGTAAGTTCGGGATACCTATCTTCAAGTTCTTGTGTGGTAATGAACTTAACTTCTTCTTTTATCTCGAATGCAACTTCGGGATAGATTGCATCGAGTTTTCTCTTGGTGTCGGCAATGGCGGATACGATTTTGCGAACGGTGTCTTTTAGATAATCTAGCGTCCTATCACTTCTAGCAATCACCTTTTCCCAGTCCCATTGGTCTACGAAAATCGAGTGCAAGTTATCAACGCTATCGTCACGTCTAATTGCGTTCATATCGGTATAGATACCTTCGCCTACTTCGTAGCCGTATTTATGTAGAGCCGCTCTCTTCCATTTTGCAAGAGATTGTACTACTTCTACTTTGCAACCGTCGAGCTCTTTTACGTCGAATTCAACTTTGCGTTCTACACCGCTAAGGTCGTCGTTAAGACCGCTATCTTTCGTGACGAAAATGGGCGCGGTAACTCTATCCAAATTGAGAAACTTCGCTAAATCTCTTTGGAAAGTGTCTTTGATAACTTTTATTGCGCGTTGTGTTTGCCTTTGTGATAACGGTGAATGATATCCTTCGGGCAAGATTAATTTTGACATAAAATCTCCTAGTCTACGTTACCTACCGTACGGGGGTAAAGGATGACGTCACGAATATTAGCAATACCCGTGATATACATAAGTACTCTTTCAAAGCCTAGTCCGAAACCGCCGTGAGGTACCGAACCGAATTTTCTTAAAGCGATATAATTCTCGTATTCAGCAAGGCTCATGTTACGCGACTTCATAGCGTTAAGAAGTTTGTCGATATCCGCTTCTCTTTCGCTACCGCCTATGATTTCGCCTACGCCGGGAACAAGTAAGTCGCTTGCTGCAACAGTCTTGCCGTCTGCGTTTTGTTTCATGTAGAAAGCTTTGATTTCCTTCGGGTAATTGATTACGAATACGGGCTTGTTGAAGTGTTTTTCTACCAAATATCTTTCGTGCTCGGTTTGAAGATCGCAACCCCATTCTACGGGATAAACGAATTCTTCACCGCTGTTCTTCAAAATTTCTATTGCATCGGTATAGTCTACTACGCCGAAGTCGTCGCTAATTGCTTTTTCTAGCTTAGCAATAAGTCCGTTTTCAAAATGTTGCTCGAAGAATTTGAGTTCGTCTTGGCAGTTATCGAGAACGTATTTTACGATATATCTGAACATATCTTCGGCAAGTCTTAATACGTCGGGAAGTTCTGCAAAAGCAATTTCGGGCTCTATATGCCAAAATTCCGCAACGTGACGCGGGGTGTTACTATTCTCTGCTCTAAAGGAAGGTCCGAAGGTATAAATCTTACCGAAAGCCATTGCGCAAACTTCGCCTTCTAGTTGTCCGGAAACGGAAAGGGTGGCTTTTTTGCCGAAGAAGTCGGTTGCGTAATATTCTTCTTCCGATTTTATTTCGGGCTTGTAACCGTGGGTGGTTACTTGGAATACTTCGCCTGCGCCCTCGCAGTCGCTACCCGTGATAAGGGGAGTGTTGACGTAAACGAAATCTCTCTCCTGGAAGAAGTTATGTAACGCGCAAGCAAGTTTGCTTCTTACTCTGAATACCGCGTTAAAGGTATTAGTTCTTATTCTCAAATGAGGGATAGTTCTCAAATATTCTAGAGTGTGGCGTTTCTTTTGCAAAGGATAGTCAAGGGGGCAAGCGCCGAGAAGTTCAACTTCGGTTGCATTAACTTCGTTGGTTTCGTTCCTGCCTTCTACTAAGTTACCTACTACTCTAATAGCCGAACCGAGTCTTAACGTTTCGGGTTCTACGGTGAGAACGGACTTGTCGATAACGATTTGTAAATGCTTAAGGGTAGTGCCGTCGTTAATTTCGGCAAAAGCCATAGTTTTTGAATCGCGAGCAGTTCTTATCCAACCGCATACGGTTACGGTTTGGCCTAAATACTCTTTTCCCGTTCTTATTTTCTTAATGTCAACGTGTTCCATACTTTATCTCCGTCTTATCAAAAATATTTTTTAATATAGCACATTGGCGTGCTTTTTGCAAGCGCGTGCACGCGTATAAGGCTAATTTTCTCTTTTATTCTTCGCTTTCGCCTATTTCTTCTTCCTTTTGCTTAACAAATGCGCTGATTTGGTCGACGTTATATTTTTTAACTTCGCTACTGCCGTCGGGAAGATTTATTCTTATACTGCACTCTTGACGAAGGATATCGTTACTTACTACAATTCCTTCTCCGTCGGGGGTGCTAGCTACAGAATTGATCTTGGGCATCTTGCCGTACACTTCTTGATAGTAGTCGTTCTCGAACTTAAGACAACACATAAGTTTGCCACAACAACCGCTAATTTTGGTAGGATTTAGGCTCAATCCTTGAATTTTTGCCATTTTTATAGAAACTT
The DNA here is from genome assembly GCA_045535785.1 of Clostridia bacterium. GTDB lineage: Bacteria > Bacillota > Clostridia > Christensenellales > DTU072 > CAG-1782. The sequence goes on along the minus strand of JAZSMH010000042.1, from coordinate 54,209 downwards.
TCTCAAAATCGTGCAAATAAAGGGTGCAACAACACGGTCTACCGCAAGAAGCGAGTGCTCCGCGCATTTTTATATCGTCGCGTTCGTAAATTTGTCTTAATTCTATTCTTACGTGGAAAACGGACGCTAAATCTTTTACTAATTCTCTAAAATCAATTCTTCCGTCCGCGGTGAAGTAGAAAATAACCTTTTGTCTGTCAAAAGTGTACTCTGCATCGACGAGTTTCATATTGAGATTGTGTAAGTTGATTTTTTCAACGCCCACTTTCATTAGATATTCGCGCTTATCAACGTTCTCTTTATGTTTTTTCGTGTCTTCTGCAGTTGCTTTCCTTACTACTTCCTTTAAGGGTGCAACGATTTCTTTGTCGTCCACTTCGTGATTAGCTTTTACTATCACGCCGTATTCCATTCCGCGCGCAGTTTCGGTAATAACTCCGTCGTTTTCTTCAAAAATTATATCTTTCGGTGCAAAATAATAGGTCTTACCTGAATTCTTAAACTTTACACCAACTACCGTTTTTGCCATTTATACTTTGCCTCCAAAATTCCGAACAAGAGCGAAACCGCCACGTTCGAAGGATTTATATTAGCCGTCAATTTTTTACGGGCTTCGTTAATAAGGGTTATCGCCACGCTTACGCTGTCGGGTGAATACCCTTTTGCTATCGTCTTTACGTCAAATTCGCGACTTTTTACGAATTTCGGTGCACTTGAATTAGTGACTTCTTTCATTACGTCCGAAAGTATTATTTCCATAAAGTCGAGAGTAATGCTTATATCGTCTTTGCCGAATTCTTTTTTGTACGCAAATTCGGGTATTTGCGAAGATTTCTTTAAGTTCATCATCGTGTCGAAAGCACTTTCAAAAACCGCTCTATACTTATCGTCGCTACAAAAACGCAACGCCTTGCCGTAGTTACCCATAGACACTGCGCTAGCAACGTCCGCCATTTCGCTATCGTAACCTTCGGAAATAAGCTCTTGATAAATTTCGTCCGTGCTTAAATCGTTAAGGTATAACTTCTTCCCTCTCGACCTAATAGTTGCCAAAATCGCGCTTTCTCTATTCGTCCCCATCAAAAAGGTTACGTAATTAGGGGGCTCTTCGTAGACTTTTAACAATTTGTTCTGTACGATTGCCGATAACTTATCCGCATTGTCGATAACGATAATTTTTTTGTCGCCGATAACGGGGCGCACCATTATTCTTTCGGTAAGAAGTTCTATATCTTTCGTCTTAATACCAACGCTTGCGTCGATATTGATAACTTCTACGTAGTTGCCTTGCAAAATGTTGTCGTAGTCAACACTATCTTCACCGTTTGGACCACAAATAAGCAAGGTACAGGCACCCAAAAAGAAAGTTCTACGCAACTCTTCGTCTTCGCTCAATACAAGATAAGCGTGGCTTTGTCTGCCACGCATGACGTCGGTAAGTAATTGCGCGTAAGCAACGTTCTTTTTGACTAAACTTAAATTCATACTAGTCTATTAAGCCTTTTTCTCTCAATACTTCTACTATTTTGCGAGCGGTAACTTCTCTATCGTCGTCGGGCTCTACGCAAATGAATCTATCGTACTTGCGTGCGCTCTCTTTGTACGCAGCGTATACCATACTGTGGAAGTCGTCTTTTTCTCTCTCCATTCTATCATTCTCTACCACCGCGCCTAGTCTTCTGCGGAAAGAATGTAGGGGGTCCATATCAAGGAAAATTACCGCATCGGGCATGCAATTATTGACTGCGTACATGTTGTAAGTAAGGACTTTTTCTTCGCCTAAATCTCTTGCGTAGCCTTGATAAACGATAGAGCTATCGATATATCTATCGCATACTACGATATTGCCCGCTTCTAAATTGGGCTTAATGAAGTTATTAATGTGCTCTGCTCTAGCGGCTGCAAAAAGTAGCGCTTCGCACTCCGCACTCATTTCTTCCGTCAAGATAAGGTGTCTAATTTTTTCCGCCAAAGGTGTGCCACCCGGCTCACGGGTAAAAACTGCCTTTTGATTAGTCTTAGCTAGATAATCTCTAAAATACTCAAGTTGCGTACTTTTGCCTACGCCTTCTCCACCTTCAAATACGATAAATTTACTCATTAGTTACTCCGTGCGCCAGCGCGCTTATTTAGTCTAAGTACTATTTTAACACATATATACCATTGTTATCAAGTCCAAACACTTCTTTATATTGCATTTCTTTTTGTAAAATGGCAATTTTTTCTTCGGTGATAAGGTCGCCTGAATACAAAAACGGCACTCCCGGGGGATAAAAGCCCACTTCTAAAAAGGCGCGACGGTTGATAGATTGGTTAAGATCTACCAATTCCGCTTCGCCACCGAAAGGTATGGCGGTGGGGGTGGGATGGCGGGTACAAATGTCGGAAGACGGTAGGTATTCCGATATCCCTTTCACTTTATCAAAGTCTTCCGCTAGTTTAGGAAGATGCTTATAGTTATAGGGTGTAACGATAAAGACAACTTTATTTTCGTAACTCATTTCGCAAGCGTAACCTAAATTAAACAAGGCTTTTTCTACTTCTTTACCTACGTACTTAGAAGAAACTACAAGTCTAGAAAAATCGTCGTTTCTTTCTACGGCAAAATCACTATTAAGTGCATTCTTGAACTTATTTATCTCTTCTTTGATCGCCTTATAATATTCGTTACCCCTAGTTAAAAACTCGTCTATTGCTCTATCAATAGAACACATAGTGACGTAATTCGGGCTGGTACTAAAGAGAAGTTTTCTAGCTAAAATTACGTTATTTACGTATTCTTTTTTCGCGCAAAGCACGCTTCCACCTGTCATAACGGGCATAGTCTTGTGCAAGCTATGGATTACCAAATCACCGTAATTGGTTGCCGAAAGCGGTAATTCTTCACTAAATTGAAAGTGGCTACCGTGCGACGCGTCTACTATCAAAGTAACGTTCTTTTCTCTGCAATGCTGACTTATATATTTTAAATCTAAAGTGTTACCAAAATAGTCGGGGGACGTAACGATAACGGTCTTAATATTGTCTTGTAAGAACTCTTCTTGAAAGCTATCTACGTGATACGCTCTAGCATTAAACAAACGCATAGCGTTGTAGATAGATACGTGCGCCTTACCTACGATAAGAAAGTCGCCTTTTGATTTGCATGCAAAAATCGCCATAAAAATATTGGCGGTGGCACCTTGGGTGGAAATAAAACAAGCTTCTACGTTATACGCAGAAGCAAGTTTTTTTTCTAACTCATTGATAATTCCCGTTGGGGATAAAAGATTGTCCGAATAAGAAAGTTCGGTGACGTCACAGTCCATCAAGTTTTTATCAAGTTGACCACTGTGACCGGGGGTATGAAATCTGATTTTTTGACGGTTTGCGTTAACCGTATCCGTAAGACTACGGCTCATCGTTATCTAGCGATGGAAAGAATTTTGAATTCCATGTCGCCACCGGGAGTTTTTGCAACGACGGTTTCGCCTACCTTGCGACCTAGAAGGGCTTTTGCGATAGGGCTCTCTTCACTGATCTTGTTGTTCATGATATCTGCGTCGAGTGCTGGTACGATTTCGTAATCTACTTCTTCGTCAAACTCTACGTCGTAAACCTTGACGGTGGTACATAAGCTTACTACGCTTAAGTCAATATCGCTTTCGTCAATTATCTCTGCATGAGAAAGGGTGTATTCTATTTCTATAATTTTGCCCTCGTTGCGACGTTGAGCGTCTTTTGCCGAAGAATATTCTGCATTCTCGCTAAGGTCGCCCATGTCGGATGCAGTCTTGATATCTCTACTGATTTGATCGCGTACAACAGTCTTAAGATATTTTAACTCTTCAAGCAATTCGTCATATTTCTTTTGCGTCATTTTTGCCATATATATAAATCTCCGCTAATAAATTAATTTTTTGCTAACGTATTATATAATATATTTTATATTAAGTCAAATACTTTTTGATACCACTTGTTTTTTTGATTTTTTATATTTTTTTCGTAGGCTTTAATTTTCTACAAAATAAACGTTTTTTCGCTAATTTTTATCTTACAATTTTTCTATCTCTTCTAAGAAAACTGCACTGCTCGTATCGCTAGTCATTTTCCAATCGCCACGCGGAGAAAGACTAATTTCGCCCACCCTTATTCCTTCGGGTGAACAAGAGCGTTTGAACTGTTGTGTAAAGAAACGGCTGAAAAATACCTTTAACCACTTCTTAATGGTTATATCGTCGTATTCGTCGCTAAATACGTACTTTTGCATACGATATATCTTGCTAGGTGAAGCACCGTTCTTTACAAAATGATACAAGGTAAAATCGTGTAAAGCGTAAGGGCCCACTTTATCTTCGGTGATTTGCGCAATTTTGCCGTCTTTATCGGGCGGTAACAATTCGGGGCTAACGGGGGTATCTAATATATCCCTAAGCGCTTTGCCCGCGCTACCACCTAGGCGGTTAGCTTCGTATTCAACCAAGAATCTAACTTGCGTCTTTGGTATGCTAGAATTGACTCCATACATCGACATATGATCGCCGTTATAGGTAGACCAACCGAGTGCAACTTCCGATAAATCCCCCGTACCTACGACTAGTCCACCCACCATGTTGGCGTAGTCCATAAGTACTTGCGTACGCTCTCTTGCTTGCGCATTCTCGTACGTAACGTCCTTACTTTTGCCATAGTGCTTAATATCCGTCAAATGTCTATTAACGGCAGTACGGATAGATATTTTTTTACATTCCGCGCCTAGTGACGTGGTAAGCACCTTTGCGTTGTTAAGTGTGCGTTCGGTTGTACCAAAACACGGCATTGTGATACCCAATACCTTATATTCGCGTTTTAAGTCTTCGGGTAAAAACTCTTTCGCTCTAACGCATGCAATGATAGCAAGCGCACTATCAAGTCCACCGCTTATTCCCAAAATTGCAACCTTTGAGCGAGTGACGGTTAGTCTTTTTGCAAGCGCTCTCGCTTGAATGGTAAGGGCTAATTCTGCATATTCGTCCTTCTTATTACCGTCGGGAATAAAGGGATATTTTTTTATATCGCGCGTTAGTAAAGTATCTTCTAATTCTTGGCTTACGCATACTTCTATAATAGAGTTGTTTGTGTCTTTTTTTACTGTGCGTTGAGCGTTGGTAATAAGTCCTAAATCTATTTCACTAATTAGTAGACCGCTAGAAAAAACTTCGCTTCTTTTTATCATAGTACCGTTCTCTATAATATAATTCCTACCGCTAAAAATGACGTCCGAAGAAGTTTCGCTTGCTCCGCAAGAAGCAACCATATAACCTACTTTATAATAACTTGAGCGCGCTATATATAAAGGCAAATCGCTATCCGCTTTACCTACGTATTCAATGCTAGCGGTGGGGTTAACGATAAGCGTTGCGTTATTGTGATTAACAAACGAAAGAGAATTAATATCCCCTATTTCTACTGCGATTTTTAGATCTTTACACGCGGAAGACGATATAATAATATCTTTAGAAAAAGGCACTTTTTCACCGTTGATATCAACAAAAACGGTGTCTGGTAAGGCATTGTCAAAATATCTATTTTCAGAATTTTTTAAGGTTTTGTCAATGCTATCTTTGGGAATAATTGCGAGAATTTTGCCGTTACTTATCGCAAAGACAACGTTAAAAATTCTTCCGTTATATTCAAAGGGCGCACCTAAAAAGATTATACCATCGTAAAATAGCGTGTACTCCGCTATATCAAAAACCGCTTTCATGTTTGCGTTAACGAAGCTATCTAACGTAAATAAATCGTAGTTTGAATATCCGCTAACTGCTAGTTCTGAAAAAACAAGCACTTTTACCCTCTTTTCTTTGGCTAAATCAATTTGTTCTTTTATCTTGCTTGCGTTAAACGCTACGTCACCTAATTTTGTATCAATCGTGCTACAAGCAACCTTAATAAACCCGTCTTTCATAAAAATTCTCCCAAAATGTTATTTTTTTAATTATCTATAATTGTATTTTTTACAAAATCACATATTTTTATATATCAATTTTGTTGGTTTTATAAATTTTACCACAATTAACATATAATAACAAGGCTTTTTGTGAAAATATTTACAAAGTTTTTGTTTTTCTCGTACTTAAGGGCGTAATCTTCCTTGACAAAAGTATTTTTTTTACATATTATTATCGTATGCAAAAGATTCTAGAAGATAAAAACGTTTATCTTGAAAATAAAACTGAATATAAAAGTCACGGACTTGAATATTACACGCATTATGAAGAGATAGCTAACGTGATAACTCACCTGCTTGGTGGGGCTTTTTGCTTAGTGGGGACGATTTTTCTTTTGCTACTTGCCGATAACGTAAAAGAATATATCGCGGCGGCAGTTAACGGCATAGTAACCTGCTTCCCCTTCTTTATTTCGGTAGTCTATCACTCTATAAAGGACGTCAAGAAAAAACTTCTTGCGCGCAAAATTGATCACGGGTGCGTGTGCCTTGTTATCATGGGGTGTGGCGTACCGCTAACGCTAACTTTAAGTAACCATCCATATAATTACGTATGTATTGCGCTCGCTTTTTCAATACTAATAACGAATTTGTGCCTATCTCTAATAAGCGTACAAAAATATTCAAAAATATCGCTAATCTTAGACTTAGTACTTGCGGGAATATTCACCGTCTGTTATATCATTAACCGTGCGTACATCGGCGTATCGTCAAAAATATGCTACGCTATAGGTAGCGTATTGTCGCTATCCTCTCTTATCTTCTTCGGCAAGAAAAAACAATTCTTCCACGCGATTTTTCACGTCCTAACCGCGCTAGGGACGATAGTATATTACTTTGCATTCATACTGATATTAAAGCAATAAAAAATCTCGCGTCTAAGCGAGATTTTCTTTCCTTTACATTTTGGACAAATATTAGTGTTTTTCATTGTAACAAGTGTTTTCTATGAATCTCTTAAAGAATTGCGAAGCTTTTACCAAACCGTCGATACTGCATCTTTCGTTAAGTGCGTGGATACGTTTTTGGTCGTCCATGCTCATTTCAAACGGGGTGAAGCGGTATACTTTGTCGCAAACTGCGTAATAATGTTTTGCATCCGTTGCCGCAATGAAGGGGTAGGGCGCGGGGATAAAGCCTTCGTAAACTTCTACGATAGAGCGCAATAAGTCGTCGTAGACGGGGGTGTTGGTTTTGCTTACGGGGGTGGGGTTGTAGCCGTTGCCGTAAGGTTCAACTTTTATGTCCTTGCCTACTACTTTTTGGATATACGCTTGCACTTCTTCTTTGGTTTCGTTAATGTTTATTCTAGTATTAACGATAGCGGTAGCCTTGGTGGGGATAACGTTGGGTGCGGTAGAGCCTTGCATTTGGGTAAATGCAAAAGTGGTACGCAAAATGCTATTGGTAAGCGGATTGACGATACCTAGGACGAATTTTAACAACGGACTAAGCACTACTCTATTGGCAAACAAGAATCTATACACGGGATTCATGTAAGGTGCAAGAGCATTAAAGGTGCCTTTGAGCGGTTCCGACCAAGTTGCTTTCATGGGGCTTCTGCGTAGGTCGTGGATTGCGTCTGCTATTGCGTCAACCGAACTCTTACGTTTGGGGCTAGACGCGTGACCACCGTCTTTTACCGAAGTAAGAATAAAGTCTGCGTAGCCTTTTTCACAAGTGCCGATTAGAGCGACTTTTCCGTTGATACCGAGTAGTTTGCCATCTAAAATGGTACCGCCTTCGTCAAGGACGAATTCGAATCTAATACCTTGTTCTTGAAGGTATTTTACTATGTACGCTGCGCCTTCTCTTCCCGTTGCTTCTTCATCGTGGCCGAAGCAGTAATAAATCGTCCTTACGGGCTCTTTTCCTTCGCGTAAAAGAAGTTCTAGACCGTAAAGCGCGGTTATCATTTGGCTCTTCATGTCGCTACTGCCTCTGCCGTAAACGTAGCCGTCTTTTATTTCGCCACTAAAAGGATCACACTCCCAACCCTCTCTAGGTGCAGGCACTACGTCTTGGTGTGCAAGTAGACAACCCGGTGTTAGGCTTTCGTCCGAGCCTTTTATTTTGATAATAAGGCTATATTGATTGATAACGGTTACTTCCGCGCGTTTGAAAATCTCGGGGAAAGATTTTTTCAAATATTCGTGGTAGATAGGAAAACTCGATTGGTCGTCGCCTTCGTGGTATTTGGTGACGGTGGGAATTTGGATAGCACCTACTAAGAGATTGGTTATCTCGTCTTTGTCCACTTCTTGGGGTACGTAGTCGGTGGGGTATTTTTTCTTCTTCATGCAAACTGCGCGTAATACCATATATATAAGTAGCGCGCCTATTGCGCCTAATATACAATATAATATGATTAGACCGGGTGATACGTTTGCCGACAAAATTGCGTTAAACATTGTTTTCCTCCTTACCTTTTCTTTTTTCTTTTATCATATCGCACAATGAATATAAATGCGAATCGGTTTCTTTTTCGTCAAGTAATTGAATAGCGACTACCGTTATAATTATCATTTGAACGAATTCTTGTGGTGTATAGAAGAATACGTCTAGCATGGATATAAATTGCATCAATATAAGGGTAAAAAATACCGCTTTCATGGGTAGATATTTTGTTTTTATAATAATTCTATACTGCCAATAAAGATATCCTAACAGCGCAAGCAAGCCTACGATACCGAAACAAGCAATGGCTTGAATTACGGTATTATGGTACCAATAGGGGGTGAAACTAAACTTACTACCTATGTCGTAGTCTAGACCTACACCGAATATCGGGTGTTGCTTAAATCTCTCCCAACCTATGCGGTAGAGCTCGAATCTGCCGTTAGAATCAAAGCCCATATTGATCATTCTTGCAAATAGGTCGGTTATTTTGTCCCAGAATACGCCTACTACTATACCTGCCAGGACGAGCATACCGACAAGGGTACATATCCAAGGTATTTTTCTCTCCACTTTGCGCGCAAAGTAAATAAGCACGAAAATCGCCATAATGAAGGTGCATAGTAGAGATGCTCTAGAGCTTAACATGAAGATAAACACTCCGCAAAGCAAAGCGCCTACTAGATATAGGCAACTAAATCTCTTCTTACCCGTAGATAGATATATAAGGATAGGTACGGCACGCGCTATGATGTTAGCTAAATAGTTGGGGTTACCGTAGCCCGTAGATATCTTCTTGCCTGCAATGGTGCCTAGAATATCGCCCGATCTAAGCAAAATGGTTATCACTTGCGCTATTGCTATTAAGGCGGAAAGAAGTATAGAATACAAAATCACCTTAGAAGCTTTTTCACCGTTATTCTTACCCATTGCTTTCATAAAATAGAAGGTAAACGCAACGGACAATACGCCGTATATTACCACAACGCCGATAGCAATAGGTTCTCTTTCACTAAAGGTGGTCAGACCGCCTAAAATCATAGATAATCCCATGAAAATAACGGTGATAGTAAAACCTTTTATCTTGCCGTAGCTAGAAAACTGCTTGTAGTAGATAATATTGAAAACCATTGCTACGATAATAATCGCCGCTGCGCTTATATAAATAGGATAGGCATTGAAAGTAGCGGGAGCATCGGATATAACCTGCGTAAGCATAAAGAAAATCGGTATAAGGGGGGTGATATCTTTGCTTATCACCAAAACGAAAGCAGCCAAAATACCTAGCACGAGCATTGCGTACGCGCCTACGTCAAAAACCCACGTAACGTACACGAAGAGCGCAACGAGCATGACGTACCAAAAGGTAAACAAAAAGTCTTTCGTAAATATTTCTTTTATCTTCTGTTTTAACATTTTATCCCCAACTACTAGTTATTATTATAATGCGCAATTCCTTAGAGAAATTGCGCAAAAATAATTGTTTTTGTTTATAACTACATTACGTTAATTGTAAAGACTACTATTCTCGTACGACCGCTTTCACTTACCGATAGAGACGTTATATAGCTATTTTCGCCAAAGTCGGCATTTGTTAGGAATTCTTCTACCGCGTCACCGTCAGCGAAGGCTGATTCACTAAATACTAATTCTATTGCGTAGTTACCTGATACGGTGGCACTCTTAAGAATAGCATTTACGTCGCTAATTTCGTCAACTACTAGCGCGGTGCCGTTGTAAGAGGTGTTTAGGTAATAGTCGTAATCATATAGTGCAGGCGGATAGCTTCCTCTTAATTTGACACCACCCATAAAGTCGTTATAGGACGTGTCGCTCAACATAAACGTTGAATGAGTTACTCCGTTGTAGCCGTTAAATTCTTTGCTACCCGTAGTCGCGTCTACGTTGTACCATTTGCCGTCAATGTAAACCTTGTTCCACGCGTGTCCTACACCCTCTTCACCTACGTCACCTACTACGGTTATTGCTTTTATTCCTAGCACGTTACACATCACGCTGAATGCTTTCGCATAACCTAAACAAGTTGCTGATTTGGTGTTAAATACGCCCTCGAGATAACTACTGTCGTAATTTTGCTCTACTTCCGCTTCTAGTACGGCGTAATTGTATCTAACGCTGTTACCTAGATAGTCGTATATAGCGAGCACTTTTTCATAATCGGTCATTTCGTCACCGATAATAGATATAAGAGTGCGCTTTATCTTAATATAAAGTGCCGAAAGATCGTCGCTACCGGTAGGAATGGGCTTGTAGCCGTTCTCTAATATAAATACAAGCTCTTCCGAGTTATAGACGAATACCTCTTCGCGGTTATCTACGTAGAACGTCCTAGATATATCGTTCCAGGGCGAGCTAGAATAGTTTAGGCTCTCTGTTATATCCGCATCCCCTTCGGGTGCTAATACAACGGTGTCGAAAGTTCTGTCAATCGGTAGGTATATTTTTAGATTATAACCGCCACCACTTTGTTCTACCTTAACCATACTGTCTACGTTATAGGCAAGGTTCTCGGCGATATTCTCTAACACGATAAGAACTTGTGACAATTCTTCACCGTAGAACGCAAGGTATTCTTCACTCTTATCGCTATACGTATAGATAGCAGGAAGAGTGTTTACGTTGAACGCTAGATATACGTCGGTCGAATAAGTTTCGTAAACCTTAGAATTGATTATCTCCGAACTCTTGGTTATTATTTCGCTACGAGCAGGTGCGTACAACGCTATATAAGCATAGAGTTCCTCTAATTCTCGGATACTGCTTATATACGTATTAATGACGGGGCTTAACTTATCGCTGTCGCCTTGATATTCGATAGGCTTAAAGTATTGATATACTTCTTCGTCGAAGGTAAGTACGTGCGTTTCGTCCCCTACGCCATGAGAATTCTCGATGCCGTAATTGTACGTTCTACTAAATAGACTACCCTTTTGTTTTATTCTAATGCTGAACGCGTCGTTGAGCGTTGCTATCGGTGAATAGATATAGCAATAGTTACTACCAAAGGTAACGCCGTCGACGGGATGTGCGCTGTCGAGAATAATTATTTCGCCGTCGGTAAAGGTGATTTCTACCGTAAAGAAGGCACTATGCGGTACGTTATCCCAGGTTAAGTAGATAACCTCTTCACCGTCAAATACCATACCCTCTATGCTTACGTTATCTATTTCGCTTACGCTACGGTAGACAAAGTCTTGATTAGCCTTATCGTCGACGTCAATCAAATCACTTGCTACGGGAGTATCTTTCTCGGTGGCGCCGTAAACTCTAATGGGGGTAGAAACGTAGGAATATATTTTGTCTTCGCCGTTTACCTTGGTGGTAGCCTCTTTACCTTGTATAGATGCGGTAACGATTATGCGGAAGAAGCCTTTTTTTAGCGGTAGAACGAACTGTTCTTGCGCACCAGTATCCTTGTAAAGCTCTTTGTCCGCGTCGTTGTAGTCACCGTTCTCTTGACATTCTACAATATACCAGTGGTAGCTGTCGGGCGGTAAGCCGTCGTTGAGTACGACGGGCTCTGCTACTAAAACGTCGCCCTCTACGTATTTTTCCGAACTGAATTCAAATTGAACTTGGTTAACCATATTGCCGTTAGCATCGACGCCCATTGCGCTCATGACGTAATCGCCTGCTACGTTGATACGGCAAGTAAAATTCTTATCAAACGGTAACGTACTACCTACGTATACGCGCTTGGATGAGCCGTTGGTACGAGATAAGTACCAATCGTACTTGGCAATAGTGGAGGAAGAGTCACCCGTGCTCAATTCGAAGGTAACCTCGTCGCCATACGCGTAAGAGGTGTACAAATCGGAAAGATTAGCATAGTTAAGCTCAATGCCGTAGAAGGGCTTGAATACCGTAATGGGATTGCTTGCAAGCTTAATCGTAGGATGACCGTATGCCGTTACGTACGCGTAAACGTTGTAGGTAATCTGCGTAGTTGCACTAGGAATATGCGTGTATTGTGTAGAATCGCTGATGCCGAGTACACGCTCGGTATCAACGTACCATTCTATCTCGGGATTGGGATCAACGTTCTCACCGAGAATAAGCAGGGTGAAGTTAATGGCGGAGAAATCGCCTATTACTTGATTGTATTGTGCTACGCCCGAAACGTCTAATTGGTATTGTCCTTTTGCATAGGACACTACTACCGAGGTGAATGCATTAAGCACTTTACCCGTCGAGGTAGTAGAGGTAGCCTTAATCGTAGCGTTACCTACGCCTACGGGTGTTACCTCTCCACGAGAATTAACTCTAGCTACGTCTTCGTTAAGAGAAGAGAAAGTGACGCTCCTACCGTCGATAGCGTGTGCGGGTAAAAACTCTAATTCTACCTTGCCCTCTTCGCCGTTATAGAGAAGATTGATTACTTCCGTCTTAAAGTACATTCTTTCTACCGAAACACGTTCTACCGTGACGCTAAGAGAAAGAGTAGCTTCTTTGTTGGTGGAACTAGTAACGGTAAGGGGAATGGTTTTGCCATCCGACTCTTTGATAGCGGTGAGCACTCCTTCGGGGCTGACGGTGACGAATTCGTGATATTCGCTAGGAATGTAATAAGTGAGCTTGCGGTTGGTTGCGTTAGCAGGAACGACTTCTACGTTAAGTTTGTACGTAGCAGTATCTCCCGAAGGCGAAAGCCTAATATCCGCGTTAGCAATCCTAAGTGATTCTACCTCGATATAATCTTTGTCATCCTTGAAGGAATTATCATCCATAAAATCGGTATTACACGCGCTCAGCACACAACACAAAATCGTACAAAAAACTATCGCAAGAACTATTGCGAGCGTGCGCGTACGCGTATGGGCGTTAGTTATATACTTATTCATACTAGATATGATATATCCAAATTAACTTTTTGTCAATACAGCGAATTGAATTTTTGTAAATACCACCTACAAAAAACTCTTTTTTGCCACTTTACTAATTAAGTAATTTAATTCTTTAGTTTCGTATTGATTTTTTTTAATAAAAATGCTAACATATTTTTGGGAAAATGAATTATAACTCTTCAAAAATCTCATTTTTTTACCAAACGACAAAACTTACGGGAGATAAAATTTTTATGGATGCCATATTCAACAGCTACGACACGTTTTATAACATGGTACTTTCTACCACAATGATGTCTAACGCGCTGACGCCCTCCTTTGAAGCGGATGCGAAGGCTATTATCGATTTTATCGGGAAGGCTTATAAAAAAGATAATAATTTTAACAATACCTGCAAAGAACTTATCATTGAAAAATTGACAGCGCTAGGACTCACCACTGATCAACAGGCGGTGTATAATTCGAGAGATTTTGAATCGACGTTCACCGACGAAGACGTTTTGTTTGATATAAAAGGTGACGTCCTTGCAACTCTACAAAATATGATGTCGTCTGCAAATTCGGAAATCAACGCAGGGTGGTTCGACTATTCGCATTACAAAACCTATAATGCACGCGTACGTTTTTCAAAAATACGCACTACTAGCACGACGGGAAATATTCTTGCAACAAGACAAGTGGGTATCTTACATGCACTCGGTATTGGTTGTGACGTTGACCTCGAAGAAGCGGTTACGCGCCTAACGCAATGCGTATTTTGGGGCGATATTCCTTCTGTATACTACCTTGCGCATACGTATAACTTAATAAACGATACCGAAAAAGCTAATTTATTCTACGAACTAGCAGAGCTTGAAGAAAAATATTTGCGAAGCGGTTTTACCGTACTTCCTAATTCTGTAAAAAATGAATATTCGGAAGATGCTTACATTTATTATTCTATAATATCAAGCATAAAACAAGACGTGGTATACGCTTACGAAAAAAGCACGATTGATTTTTCGTTCATAGAAGCGATAAAAAGCGATTCGCTTGATTATTTTGACAAAATGCGATTAATTAACGACTATGATAAAAAGCTATGGAAAAACATCACTAATTCCGCAGATAGGCCCAACAAAAAAATTGGATTTAATTAAGAGGTGAAGGTATGAACAAAATTTCTATTACAGATAAAATCATAAGCGAATACGTCGATCAATATCTTGAGAGTTCTAAAAAAATAGACTACACCGAATTGACGGAAAAAAACGGAATAAAGACCGTTCTTTTTAAAGACCTACCTCATACGGAAATTAACGGTTATCCTTTTGCAAGCGATTTCGTATCCCCTGACGGAACGGCATACTCAATGGACACCTTTGAAAAATTATCTCCAAAAGAACAAGCGGAGTGTCAACTACGCTATTATTACTTGCCGTACTCGCACGAATTGTACGTAGGCACTACGGGTAGTGGAAAGACGACGGGGTGTGTTGAGCCACAACTACGTGCTATTTCTTCGCAAAAGAATAAGCCTAATTTGTTCCTCACCGATCCAAAAGGTGAACTTTTTGATAGAAATGCAAAACATCTAAAAGATAACGGCTACCAACTTATGGTGCTTAACTTCAAAGATCTAATGCGCTCGGATAGGTGGAATCCCCTGTTAGAACTTTATGACTTAAACATAAAATTAGCAAACGTCGGTAAAGATAGTGAAATTAAAATACCACCCGTTATGAAAGGCTATGAACTAATGGGTCCTCCCGAACTATTTAACTCAAAATACTATATTGCTTACGACGGAAAGGCTTTTCCTAATCAACAAATTTTCGATCAATATTGCCTATTTGAACGCGACTGTTTGAACGCGCAAACGGATAGTCTTATCAATCAATTAGCAAATATGCTAATCGTGGTACAGAGCAGCACCGACAAAACGTGGGAATACGGCGCACAGTGTCTACTTAAAGGTCTATTGCTATGTATGCTTGAAGAGGCATCGGATCCAGAAAGCGGTTTTACACGTGATATGATGAACTTTAATACGTTAAGAAGATATTATAGCATTCTTCGCAGTGATTGTGTAGATGATGATAATAATCATGGAACTAACATCTCCAACCATTATTTGTTAAAAAATAAATCAGAAACTACAATCGCCCCGATGAAAATTGCTCTCGGTAACGCACCGAATACCTCGCGCAGTTATTGCGGTGTCTTTGACGGTGCTATGAAAGACTGGTTCCAGGCGCATATATTCGCTTTGACAACGGGTAATACCATTAATCTTGATAATGATGATAAACCTTTCGCTATATTCTTGATTACACGTGATTACGAAAAGAGTGACTTCAAAATCGCGGGATTATTCATAGATTGGGTGTACAAGTGCATGCTAGAAAAAGCGGAAAATAACAAAAGTTCTAGAGCGTTACATTTCCTTCTTGATGAATTCGGTAATATTCCACAAATTAAGGATTTTGAGAACAAAATATCCACGTCTAGGTCCCGAAACATCTGGTTCCACCTAGTTATACAATCATACAAACAAATAGATATAGTATACGGTGAACAACGTTGTATCGTTATACGTAATAACTGTAATGCTCAAATATTCTTGGGCGCACAAGACGTAGCATCGAAAAAAATATTCGCCGATGAATGTGGAAAACACAACGTGCCTACGCTAAAATCTAAATTATATAAAGAGGACGTTACTTTAGCGGAAGTACCGCTACTTCCCGTAAGTAACTTGGACCTAATACGGCCCGGTCAAATATATACGAAGCGCTTATATATGCCGTTGATTACTTCGCAGTTCATAAGAAGTTACGTATGCGCAAAACAAGGCACTTTCCGCGACTTTACCGATGCTAACGGCTTAATAAATTGTACGCCGTTCATTATAGATCCATTCTCGGGGGAAAAATATACTTTCAAAAAACTGTATGAAAAGCCCGAATTACCGATTGACGACTTTGAATTTGAATTTTAGTTAGTAATAAAATAGCACACTAAGTTTCGATTTAGTGTGCTATTTTTTTTGACTACTTTATGAAAAGTTTTTAATTTTTGTAAGAGAAAAACGTTATCGTTTCGTTATAGTTGACTTTGCCTATCTCTGCAATTACGAAGACGTCTCCATCGCTATTGGTTTCTATACAAGAATATCCGCTAGCGCCGTCGTAGAGCTTTTCTTTGGTAAAGGTTTTGCCACCGTCTTGTGACAAAGCGATAGTTAGGTCGGTACGCATATAAAAATCGTCGGGAAAAGTGAGTGCAATTTCGTTATCTGCTAGTCTTGCGATAGAGCTCATACAAATTGGTGTCTTTAAGGTCTTGCACTCGGTGAGGTCTTGCCAAGATTGACCGTTGTCGTACGAATAAGCAAGTCTAACGTACTGCTCGTTATGCACACCTGCGCAGTTGACGTTGTCGCGCGACACCATAACTAACGTGCTGTCGTTAAGAATAGCTATCTCGCATTCGTTACCAGGTATATTCGATTCTCCCCTCGTCCAAGTGTAACCGCCGTCGTCGGAATAAGACGCGTAACTAAACCCTGCGTTGCTACATGGTGCAATCAATCTTCCCGTCTTGGTTTGTACGATTTTGCCGGGCCCCGCCATTATCGTATATTGCGTAACGCCGTCGTGCTTGCCCGTCCCTGCATTCTCATCGTACTCTTTGGTTATCAAAGTGGGTTCGTCAAAATTAAATCCGTCTATATGGTTAAATTCACCTCTAATAGCATAAGTGAGGTAATTGTATCCACTTTTTTCGGTACCAACAAGATATAACATCACGAGTTTAGCTGTGTTTTTGTCAAAACCGATAGTGGGATTACCTACTTTGCCTTTTTCTTCTATATCGATAAGAATTTTTAAGTCGCTCCAAGTTTTGCCACTGTCAAAAGAGAGTTTGTATACAAGGTCGATTTCACCAATGTCTTGCGCGCCGTCTTTGCGAGCCTCCGCCATAGCAACGAGCACGTCCTCGGTATAATTCTTTTGATTATCCTTGTTAAGGACGTCCTTATCGAGAGCAAGTAAGGAAGGGATACGGAAGGTGGCGTACCCACCCTCGCCGTTAACGAAAAGTTCTTTAACCGTAACGTTCTCGCTGAACTTTTGATACGGCTGTGTATTCGCCCAAACAACACCCGTAAGCAAGCAACAGCATACGCATACGCACGCTATCATTGGTAGGATATATTTTTTCGTGAAGATTACGTAAAGCGCGCTTGCACCTATGGTAATGCCTAGTCCTGCAAAAATAAGTCCGTTGCCGATACTCGTTAACGTAAGCGGTTGGAAAAAGTCGATAACCATACAAAACAGTATGATAAGTATCATCGCAACTAGCGTAACGCCTATTAATATAAGCGTACTTATTTTGACACCTTTGTTAGCTTCTTTCTTGTAAAAAACGATTCCGCTAGCGATACTCAAAGCAAAGATCAAGCACACCACTGTAACTATAAGTGGAAAATATCCTATCAAGGATGAGTTGACTTGCAAAAAGACCGCAACGCCAGCTAAGAAAATAACTAGTGCAGATATAATAGCAAAGGTAAAAATAGCGTTAAATATTTTGTTTTTCAATAGGATTCTCCTTCTCCGTTTTTTTGTTGGTTAGTTCGTTAAAGACTATGAATAACACCGCCGCAGCGAGCAATACGTAAGGGGTGATTTTGAAAGTGGTGTTGGTAGCTACTAGTGAAAATACTACTTGTATAACAAAGCCTATTGCGTACGAGCCACCTGATTGATAGCCTGTGATATCGGTAGATAAGCGCTTGCCGAATTTGTCGGGAATAGCGTGAATAAAGGACGGGAATATAGGTCCAAAGCCAAAGCCGATTATCATAAGTCCAGCTTTTGGCGCAAAGTCAAACGGCAAGCAACATAAGATAATACCAACTAGAGCTACCGCTATCCCTATCCTTATTAAGATCTTGTCGGAAAGTTTTAGCGAAGCAAAACCGCTCGTTACCCTGCCTAGCATTATACCACCGTAGTAGAGCGAAACAAAGAGTGCACCGTCCGCTTCGGTATATCCGCGTGCATTGACTAAATAAGTCGAGCCCCACGTACCTATCAATAATTCCATAACCATATAGAAGCCTAGCGCTAGTATGGATAGCACGACGCCTTTTGTAGTAAGAATTTCTTTAACTGTTATTTTGGGTGCTTTTTCTTCACTATTGGGGATATTAACGTCTTGTTTTTTGTCATGTTTTTTCCATAAGCCAAGCGATAGCAATATTATCAAAGCAATGCCGAATTGTATATAGCTTATTACTCTATAACCGCCTTGCCAATTAAGAGAATCAGCTAAAAATCTAGACATAATAATGGGGCTAATGGTAACGCCTACGCCCCAAAAACAATGTAAAAAATTCATGTGCATAGCCTTATAATGAAGAGCAACGAAGTTATTAAGTCCCGTGTCTATTGCGCCTGCACCTAAGCCTGAAATGATGGAAAAAATCATCATAAGATAGATATTAGATGAAAAGGATACGCCTAGTAGTCCTATTGCGGTAAGTAGTACGGAAACAAAGGTTACTAAACCTGTGCCGAATTTACGAATGAGCGCGCCTGCACAGAAGCTCACACCGCCGGTGGATACGGCGATTATTATAGAATAAAAGGAACCGAAGCTTTCGGCGACGTTAAGGTCAACGTGCATTGCAGGCCAAGCCGATCCGAACAATGAATCGGGTAGTCCTAGTGATATGAATGCAATATAGATTACAACCAATATAACCGTCACGTTCTTTTACTCCAACAAATTCTTCACCTATAGTTCTACTTTATTGTTTAACAAAGTAAAACAATAATACCACAGCGAATATTTTTTTTCAACCTTTTGAACGCGTTAAGAATATTGCAAAAAGTCACGCATAGAATGTTAGTATGCAAAACGTGGGCTATTATAACGGAATAATCGATGAAGTAAACAATTTAACCGTTCCTTTTTTAGACAGGGCGTGTTTTTTCGGTGACGGTGTGTACGATGCATGCTATTGTAAAAACGGCAAAGTTTTTACGTTAGACGAGCATCTAAAAAGGTTCTTTTTTAGTGCAAACAAGGTTGATATCGTCATACCGCTCAATTACGATGCACTAAAAGAATTGATAATATCGTTAGCTCAAAAGGTAGAGGGTGTAGAAAGCATCGTCTACTTCCAAGTAACGCGCGGTACGGGTATGAGAAAACATGCCTTCCCTATTAAAAAGGGAAATCTATGGATATCGATAACTCCCAAAAAAATAACGGATAAAGAAAAGAGATTTAACCTCGTGTCCGTCGTTGACAACCGCTATCTAATGTGTAACGTAAAAACCCTTAACCTTATCCCCAACGTGCTTGCAAGCAACTACGCCGAAAAAAATAATTGTGACGAAGCGGTCTTTATTCGCGACGGCTACGTGACGGAATGTGCTCACAGCAATATACATTTGTTAAAAGCTAACACTCTTATTACCGCGCCGTGTGATGAAAAAATACTTGCAGGAATTGCGCGTTCTCACCTAATATCAGCATGCAAAAAATTAGGAATATCGGTAAAAGAAGAGGCATTTAGATATGACGAAATTTTTGATTGTGACGAATTAATCGTAACTAGTGCGGGGACTTTTTGCACACCTTGCATATCGATTGACGGCAAAAAAATAGGTAGTAAAGCGCCTCTAACTATTAGCCTACTTCAAGCGGAATTGTACAACGAATATTATGAATTCTGTAAATGACCGTAATATCGTCGTCGTAGATGTAAGTAAGTGCGTATATAATATCAACCTTATAAAAAAGCGTACCGCATGCCGTTACGTCATGGCGGTAGTTAAGGCAAATTGCTACGGTGTAGGAATTGAGCTTGCGTGTAAAATTGAACGCTATGTTGACGTTATGGGTGTCGCAACATACGAAGAGGGGTACCTACTACGCGAGTTAGGGATAAAAAAGCCTATCCTTATATTCGGATACGTCCCCGAAGAAAAATATAAATACGTAGCTAAATATAACCTCACGCTGTCTATATATTCTTATGCTTTTTATCAAAGTCTATATGCTTACTGCTTTTGCAGCGGTGCAAAAATTAGCTGTCACTTAAAAATTGATACGGGTATGCATAGATTCGGACTAAACGTAGATGAATACGAAGTTTTGCGAGAAATCGTCACCTGTCCGTACTTAAAAATCGACGGGATATATTCACATTTTGCAAAAGCGGATACTGATAAAGAATTCAGTATTTTACAAAAAAATCGATTCTTAGAAGCGGTTAATTTTTGTCAAAATTTTGCTAATTTTCGCTATATACATTTATCTAATTCTTACGGTAATAATGATATATTTGTGGGTAATACAGTGAGAATCGGCTATGGATTATACGGTGGTTTTTCACCCTTTTTGCCTATACTTAATTGGCAAGCACGCGTTGTGGATATACGTCACGTTAATAAAGGTGAGAGCATTGGCTACGGCAATTCTTACGTTACGCCTAGCGACAGGATAATTGCCGTAACGGCTATCGGGTACGGTGACGGCTATCCGCGTTCAACTCTGAATAGATATTTTCTTTATAACGGTGCACGCTTACCTATCGTTGGTAATATATGTATGGACGTAAGCCTCGTTGACGTCACGAATACCAACGTAAACGTGGGGACGTATCTAACCGTGCTAGGCGATTCTAACGGAAAGGCTATCCTTTACGACGACGTGGGGTTTGGGTACGAGGTTTTAACGTCTATTGGTAAACGCGCTAGAAAAATTTTTATTGAATAGTAAGTAGTTTTACCGCCAAACTAAAGTTATGAAATATTATCATCCGCTAAAAAACTATCGCAAAACAAAACCTAGGCGACCTTTTTTTAAGCTTTGTCTTTTCTTTGCGCGTATCTTGACGAAAAAACCGCAATTTATCTACAAAATACCCATAAATAACAACGAAACTCCCGTATTTGTATGTAATCATACGGGTTTGTCGGCGCCGTTTAATTTTTTAGTACACTACGGCAAAAAAATACGCACTTGGTCGTACTATAAATTCTTACACGTTGATAAAATCTGGACGCACATGAAGAACGTGGTATTGAAGCGGTGGAAAGCTAACCCTTTGCTTTACGTACTTATTTTTTTGGCGACGCCTATAATTTTTTGGCTGTTTCGCTCAATCGAGCCTATTCCCGTATACAGAATTGATAGGAATGTTATAAAAACCTTCGATAAATCGGTTGATACCTATTTAGAAAACACCGCGCAAGTGATTTTTGCAGAGCGCCTTCACGACGATATTCAAAAGGTAAGCCCGTACGTATACGAGCTTAACCGCGGTTTTGTTCATTCTGCTAAATTGTTGTATCAAAAAACTGGCAAAATTATGAAATTCTATCCATGCTACGCTTGCGCTAGTCTAAACAAAATTCTTATTGGCGAACCGATTAGTTATAACCCGTGTATACCGCTAAAAGAACAGCGCGAATATATATGTCAATACCTAGAACAAAAAATCACCGCACTAGGCGCATCATTGCCCGCCCACAAAATCGCAAAGTCTATAAGATAAATAATTTTGGGGATTTTTTTGGAAAACCCCCTTTTTTACAAAAAAGGTGCGTTTTCCAAACCTTTCCGCCAAAAAATTTTAATCATATACTTTGCTATATTAGGTGTTTGTCTCTTTGTAAGATTTTATTTGTATATACTCTAACCTTAATTAGTAAAGCGGCATCAGCGGTGGCGACCGCAGCGCAGTTGGGTTAATATATTTTTATCCTTAATTAGCGTAGCGGCATCATTAGAAAAGCGGCATCATTAACGCAGTGGCATCATTTGCCGTAGGCGACGTCATTTCACCGCTAGGTGATTTTTCCCGTGTCGGCGTTTTGAAAAAATAGCCAATATCCTTCGTAATCGTCAAGCCCTTTTATGGGTATCCAATTGGCTATTCCTTGCGTTGCTTTGGGCGGTGTGACGTTCTCTACGCCGGGTACACCGTAGCCTAGGTAAATAACCTTGCCGTCACCGTAAAGCCTGCCTATTACGTAATAGTCGTCCTTCTCGTAAGCAACCTTGATCCAGTCTGAATCGGGAATGAGATTTTCCAAAATCTTTTCTCGCGGATGTACTACGAATAATTCGTCGATTTGACCGCTTATTTCGTTATAGTAGTTACAGCGTTTTTTTGATAAACGTTGTAGCATGTCACTTTTTAGTATTTCTTCTTCATTCTCATTGATATTCTCTTCGGCGCTGTCTAAAACGTCCTCGTCTAGATTATCCTCCTCGCTTTGGACGGCAGTTTCTATAATTTGGACGGTATTATCGGGGCTTTGCTCGCTTGTTTCCTCCCTTACGGCGTTATCAATAGTTGTTTGCATGGTTTCGTCCTGCGTAGTATTTGCCGTTAACTCTACGTGTGTTTTGCTTTCTTCTAACTTATTTTCTTCATAGGTAGTTCTTTCCTTTTCTATTTCGCTTACCTCTTCTTCGAGTGAATTATCTTCAAAAAAGGCAAGAATTTCTTTATCTAATAGGTGTTTTCCTCCCCTACATATAACTTGACCGTCGTCAACTATTACTGCGCCTATTTCGTCGTTTTGTTCGAGTTGAACCGTTGAGTCAGCTTCCGTTGTTTTGCCGTTTATTTGCAAAATTTGCGCCTTGTTGCCTATTTTTATCACCGCCTGCATACCTTTTGAGAACTGCTCGCCTGCGATTTTTATTCCAGTTTCGTTACCTACTCTTATTACCGCTACGTATCCGCATGGATTAACGCTAGCTAACACTACTGTCTTCTTTAATAACGTCATATTTCTCCGTAATATTAAATCTTTATGCAAAATTCTTTTTATTATGTATAAATAATCGCTTATCGTCAAAAATCTAGCGTATGAAAAGAGTTCTTATTGTGGGTGCGTCTAGCGGAATCGGCTATGAAACGGCAAAAAAATTCTTATCGCGCGGTTATCAGGTGATCAATATAAGTAGGCGCGAATGTAAACTGAACGGTGTGGAAAATTTGCTTTGCAACGTAGTTGAGCGTGAAAGACTGGACGAGGTGCTCAATAAAGTGCTTGAATATAAATCACTAGACTGCTTGATATATTCGGCGGGGTTTTCTATGGCATCGCCATTAGAATACGTGCTTGAAGGCGACTACCGCTATCTATACGAAGTCAACCTCTTCGCATTCCTTCACTGCGTACGCGTGCTCATACCTGCTTTGCGTGTGGCACAAGGTACGGTGTGTGCAATAAGCAGTATGGCTTCGATTACGTCTATACCGTACGACTTATACTACTGTGGCTCAAAATCTGCGCTTAACGCTACCGTCAACGCACTTAGGTATGAATTAAGCCCCGAGGGTATCAACGTAATTGCCGTTTTGCCCGGAGGCACAAAGACGAAGTTCACCGAAAAAAGAAAAATCTATCCACCGCCGAGCGTTAACGGCTACGCAAAAGCCCTAACTCTTGCCACAGAACAATTGGAAAAAATCGAACAGAGTGGGCAAAAGGCGGAAAGGGTAGCGAATTTCGTCTACAAAAAATGCACTTTGCCTTCACCTATGGCTTCGCTATATCCAAGTGGGATATTTAATAAACTAGTGACACTTTTCTTACGATTTTGTCCACAGAGCGTAAGTTATCTCATAACGAAGTCGATTTTTGAAACGATAAATGAAGAAGACGTGTAAAAATTATTTACTAACAAAAAGGCGAACGGAGTATATTCCGTTCGCCTTGCTGTTTAATCAGTAAAGTACGTTAGATTTACGCTGCAACTTCTTGTCTTAGATATACTGCGTCGAAGTCTACGATGAGGATCGTGTAGGTTTCGTTATCTATGGGGTTAATGTACTTTTGTGCACCGTATTCATCAATCTTTGCGTTAGATCTAGTAATATTATCATTGCCACGCTCTGCGCTTTGTTGTAAGGAATCGTATTTGAACGTATATACCTTACCGTTACCAAAATCTGCGTTGGGATTCAAGATTACGTCGCCCGTTTCATCCTTTACAGGCGTATTACTGCTGCCACTAGGTAAATAGTAAACGGTGGGCATCGTTCCTCTTTCGTAAATATAGTTCTTTGCGTCAGCCCAAACTGGACTCCACTTCGTAGTGTATCTATAAATGATTTCACTTACAGTGGTGTTGTTTACGTTAGTCAAGCCACTCTTGTTAACGTAAATACGCAGTCTATAATTGCCACCGGTTGCAAACGTGCCTGAATAAATCGTAGGAGCAGTTGATCTATAGATGTCAACCTTAGCAAGGTTACTACAGCCCTTGAATGCGTTGTCGCCGATTTCGTAGATATTGTAGTTGAATTGGATACCCCACATTCCTTCACAGTTCATGAACGCTTCGGTACCTACGGTTACTAAGCTGTTGGGTAGGTTAACGGTTACTAATTCGATACGTTGTTCACCCTTGCTTATCGCTTCGTTCCATTCGAATACGCTACCTAACTTGACGCAACCTGCGAACGCTTGCTCACCAATTGCATTTAGTTTGCTGTTAACGATATCGAATTCTACGTCAACGAGTGCCTTACAGTTATTGAAGGTACTGTCTTTTATTTCGGTTACTCCATTAGGAATGGATATGGTAGTAAGTGATATACAGTTAAGGAATGCGCCTATACCGAGTTCTTCTAGCTTACTATTTGCTTTAGGGTTGAGTACAAGTTGCGGAGTGCCGTCCTCTAGAGTGATTTTGTCATATCCGTTGAAGGTGATGGTGGCAAGTGTGCTACATCCGCTGAACGCGTTGTCGCCGATCTTAACTAGGTTATAAGGTAGCATTACGTTATTGAGTTTTTTATCGCTACTAAATGCGTTATTACCTAAGGATTCTAACTTGCTATTAACCGTATCGAAGGTAACGGTGGTAAGGTTATCGCAGTTGTGGAATGCGTCGTTACCGATAGTAGTTACGCTATCAGGAATGGTTACGCTAACAAGCTTATCAGCGCCGTAGAATGCTCTATCACTAATGGTGGTAAGGGTAGAGGGTAGTTTTACGCTGGTTACTTGCGAAGAGTTGAACGCATCGTAAGCAATGGTAACGATACCTTCGGGTACTTCTACCTCGTTGGTAGCACATTGCCACTTAACGAGGACTTTACCTAAAATCAAGCTACCGTCGTTAGAACCTTGATAATAAGTGGTTTCGCCAAATACGTCGTTAGCAATGTCGGTAAGATTTTGACCATCATACTTAATGGAATTCAATACGTCAATACCCTTGAATGCGCTACCGTTGATTTTTCTTACGTTGGTGGGTAATCCGAGCTCATCGGTGGTGATAGGCGAACCGTTTACGTTAATATCGCTAGCGATTACCGTTACGTCAATACCGTTGACGGTGGTGGGTAATTCTAACATACCGTATACGTTAACGCTAGTGTCATAACCTACGAGTGCGTTAGCGATGGTATAGAAGTAACCGTAAGTGGAACCGTTAATTAGGTAGCCCGTCTTGAAGCCCTTGATTTCGGTATAGTCGCTATAGGTGGTGCTTTCTGCATCGTTTTGCATAATGGGTGCATTAACGTCGATAGCGTTGTAGGTTACGTCGGTAATATAGATATTCTTCGCTACGCGTAGAGTAGTTAATTCTTTTCCGAATACGTTATCACCGATAAACTTAACACTATTAGGAATGCTTACGGTGCGTAGTGCGGAGTTAGTTAATGCCTTGGAGTAAATATTCTCTACTCCTTGAGGTACGTTGAATACGAAGTCTAGTACCGCTTCTTCGTCTTCGCCGAGAAGCTTCTTGCTAGCCTTTTCTGCGTTACCGATGAATGCTACTAGGCTCTTGGGGTATTCTTCCTTTGTCTTCTCGTCAATGGTGTAATCGGTATAAACAGCCTTAAATTCGTAAGTATATTCTTTTTCATTATAAGTAGCGGTAATAGGTGTATTAACTACCTTGAATTCTGCTACGACGTTGTTACTGCTTTGTAGTTGTACCTTTTCTAGATTGGGGAATACAGAGAAGATGTTTTCCGTTAAGCCGTTGAAGTTACTTGCGTTGGTAAGTACCAAGGTAGTTACTTCTTCACAAGGATTGTATAGGTTCAAGCCTACGACAACGTTACCGTTAATCGTATTAGGTATATAAAGGGTTTCGGGTGCGTTAACGATAACGGTAATTACTGCCTTGCCGTTGGATACTCTTGCGGAGTATATTGCTCCATCGTTACCTACTAACGTACCTGCGTTTTCTACAAGCTCGTTCTCGTACCATCTTGCGTTGAACGTTACGTCGCCGTATACACTATAAGGATATACGACGGGTACGTTAACGTCGTTTACGTACCAATACATAAAGGTATAGGTCTTGCCGTCGCCAGTAGTATCGTGTACGGGGGTAGGAATGTCGCCTTCTAGTATGTATTCAGAACTAATAGTGGATAGGTTATAACCGTTCTTGTCGAATTCTACCAACGGATAGTTACCGTTAGCGAAGAATTGCCAACCAAAGTTAACCCAAGCGTTCTTACCGATGAATTCGTCACTGTTAACGAATTTATAGTTATCTTCGGTGGTATAGAATCTTACGTTATTGATACCGCTTGCCGATGCGAAGATAGTGGTTCCGTAATTCTTGGTGTTCTCATAGAGTACGGTAATGGGTGCAGGTATTTCTTCATCGTTCTCACCAATGGTGCTATTGACGTCGAGTTCCCAATTAACCTTATAAAGATTACCGCTAGTATAGAACGCTCTGTCGCCGATATTAACAACCTTGCTACCAATATTAACAATCGTTAGGGTGTTAACGCCCTCGAACGCTTCTTTACCAATGCTGGTTACGTTAGCGGGAATGGTCAATCCGTTGTCTTCTACCTTAACGCGTTGATCATCGTATACTGCAGTGGTAATAGCGGTGTTCTTGAACGCGCCGTCGCCGATAGTAACCATAGCGTCGGATAGTTTTACGTATTTGAGAGCCGTACATCCGCTGAATGCGTATGCGTCTACGATCTCTACGTTGCCACCGAAGTTAACGGTGTTAAGGTCTTTACAATCTTCGAACGCGTATTTACCTATATAAGTAACGCTGTTAGCGATATTGATTTGGGTAACGGTGTCTACACCCTTGAACGCGCCCTGTGCAATCGTTACGATACCTTCGGGAATGGTTACCGAAAGAACGTTGGTGGTTTGGTCTACTACGGTTTCTGAACCTAGTATGAATCTAACTACAACCGAGCCGAGCACGAGCATTACGTCTTCTTTCTCTTGAATGGTATTGTACCAATCGGTGTGTTGTAGACCGCTCTCGAATTCTACTTCGCCCGAACCCTCGATTACTTTAAGTTCGCTAATGCCGTTAGCGGTAATAGTGGTAAGCTCTGTACAGCCTGACAAGCTGTTCTTGCCGAGTCTAACTACACCGTCTGCTAATTTGATATCGTTAAGTGAAACGTCTCCTCTGAACGTATCTTGAGGAAGTTCTTTTATTTTTACGTTCGACATATCAACCGAGCCTAGGCTTACGCAATTCTCGAAAGCACCTCTACCGATTTTTTCAATATTAGAGGGCAATTCGATCTTGACGATACCGCTACCGCTGAATGCGTACGCGCCTATCTCAACCAACGTCTTGATACCAGAGATATTGATAGCAGAAAGAAGAGTTGCGTTCTTGAACGCGCCACTTGCGATTGCGGTGATGTTCTCCGTGATAGTAAGGGTGGTGTTACCGCTTACGTTGTTATATTTTAGATAGATGGTTCCTAGAATAACGTTCTCGCCTCTGTACCAAGGAGTGCCGTTGAAGGCGTCTTTGCCTACCACGCTTACCTTAGAAGAATATTGCTCGGAGTTAGTTGCGCCGAACTTAACGCTACTTAAAGTAGAATTAAAGAATGCTTCGTCGCCTACTTCGATAAGGTTAGAGTTAGCGATAACGGTGATTAGTTCTTGATTGTTCTTGAAGATTCCGTTACCTAGTTTGATAACGTCGCTAGGAATGGTTACTTCACTGTCTTCAACGGACTTGAAGCTGATAGCGAGGATTTCTTTGGTAGCGCCTTCGAGGTCGAATGCGAATAGATTCTTGCCACTCGTGTAGGTCCAGTTGGTGCTGTCAACACTGTTGAGTGCTAATATTACGTCCATTCCGCCTACCGTGAAGTCGTACTTATATACGCCGTTAGTTACTTCGGTAGCGATTTGACTCTCTAATAATCCTGCTTCTACCGTGCCGTCTTTGAAGTAAACGGTGTACATTACGTTGATACCGTCGGTATTTTCTACAAATCCGCAATCTTCGGTAACTTGTTTTTCACTTTCGTCCACGATTACTACCGTGCCGGTGCCTACGAATTCTATAGCAAGTCTACCTGCTACAATGAAGCCGTTGGTTTCTGCTCTTGCCTTAACTAAAGCGTTGACGTACCAAGCACTGCCGTAGAAGCTCTTAACGCTAGCGTATAGGAGATTGCTGTTTTCTTCAAATACTATATCGGTTAGATTACTTAATCCTGCGAATACGCCGTCTGCGATGTATTCTACACTGCTAGGAATGGTAACGGTTGTTAGATTGTTATTGAAGGTGGTGTTCTTATTATATTCACTAAAGTCGTCGGACGCACTGCCGTTACCCATTACTATTGCTTTGGTATAAGCAGGTAGTGCGAATTCTTTCATGAGTAGCGTTTCGTTGCTGAATGCACCGCTATATACTACTATGATTTCTTTTGAACCGTTGATTTCGTCATCGTAATAGTCGGGGATACTTACGTTGTTGGCGTTATTATCGCTGTAATTAACGATAGCGTAGCCTTGAGTACCAATGTCGCCACATTCTACTACGTCGGTAACGGTCATTACGCCACCGATAGATTTTTGAATCTTACCAACGATACCGTATTCTACGTCGCTTTGTGCGTCGATGATTAGAGGCCAGCTTTCGATAAGGGTTTCTACACCGTTTTCGGTGACGTACCATTTTACGATTTCGTCAAGAGCAAGGTCAACTGCAGGTGCACTTGCTAGATAGTAAACGTATTTTACGTCGGTAGTGCTGTCTAGCGAGCCTTGCTTGTCGCTGTAATATTTTGCATAAACGGTGGTATCTTCGGTGAATACCAACGGGAATGCTAGTTTGGTGGTTTCGCTTGCTTCAGCATACCAGCCTACGAATTGATATCCGTTGAGTACGGTGTTAACGAAATCCGCTTCGGTGAAGAATACCTTGTTGTTAATAGCTACCATACCTAGGGTTTCGCCCTTGTCAGCCATAGAATCGGAGAAAGCAAAGTCTACGGTAGGATAACTGCTATCTACGTTCTTACCTTCTAAGAAAGTACCCGTTACGTCAACGGTAGAACTGATGAAGAACAACGCACTGTCGTCGAATGCGGTGCTAGATACTAGGTTGATATCTTCGTATAGTCCACCGGGTGCATCGTAAGGTACTTCTACTACTAGGTTATTAACGCCGAAGAAAGCGTTATCAAGAATACTCTTGACGGTTGCACCGAATTTTACGTATTTTAATGAAGTTGCGTTCTCGAACGCCATTTGACCTACGGTAGTAACGCTGGGCATTACCGTGAAGTCAACGTATTTAAGTCCCGTCATACCGAAGGTCTTACCGGGGATGCTTTCCATAACGATTTTGCTGAAATCGTATTCGCTTAGGTTAGAACAGCCGTAGAATGCGTAGGAACAGCCCGATTCGTCACTGCTGAATGCGTTAACGTAGGTGAAGTCTACCTTTTCTAAGCTATCACAGCCGTTGAACGCCATAACGGGTAAGTAATATCTACCCTTGTTTGCGTTAAGTTTGTTGGTTAAAGTAGCACTTACTAGGCTGTCACATTCGCTGAATGCGCCCTCTTCCATGATAACGCCGTCGAATACTACTTCTTCTAGGCTTACGCAACTAGCGAAAGCATAACGTCTAATGGTAGAAACCTTGTTGAAGTCAACTTTCTTTAATTGTGCACAGCCTTCGAATGCCGATCTCTCAACTTCGCTAATGGTATCTGCAAAAGCGATTTCCGTAACGTTACATACGTTGTTGCCACTGCCGTCGTCCACGAAGAAGAATCTTTCGGGAATTTTATCTGCAAAATAATTAGCGGTGTCTTCTTTGCTTACAACGGTGATAGGGTTGCCGTGTGAATCAACTGCCGCGTTATTGTAGCCGAGTAGTGCTCCACCGATATAAATAACATTGTGAGCGTTGAACCAAGCGTTACCTACAAAATTGCTCATTTCTACGTCAACGTTGCCGTTCTCGTCCTTAGCAAAGCCTGCTATTTCTAGATCGGTAAGTGCGGTACAGCCTGCCAAAATCATGCTGTCCCAAGATTCTACTACCGCTTCAACTTTGAGTGAGGTAAGGTCGGTGAAGCTAGCGAAAGCACCGCTAGCAATAGCTACTACGGGGTATCCACCTAGCGTAGCAGGTACTACGATAGAGGTTGCATACTTGTAACCGCTTACTACGGTAGCAACGGTGGTTTCTTGTTGGTTAATGGTTCTTACTTCCGTCTTGTATATTAATTGATTAGTTTCGTCATAGCCGAATTCTACGTTAGCACCTGCAACGAATACGCTAGCAGACGTGAACGCGCTTTGTGCAGAAGTAACTTCTTCTTCGCTAGCAACTACTACTGCGAATACGCTACCACTAGTTACGCCGTTATACGCGCTTACGCTCACGTTAGATAAGTCAAGAACTGCTACTACTGCATTGTCGAATGCACTTGCGTTAACGGAATAGGTATATTCACCTACTTTATTTACGGCATAGTTACCAGTCTTGTTGTTGGGATAGTATGCTAGGATAGCGCTACCCTCGTTGATTACGTAAAGGACGCCGTCTTCGGAGTATAGCTTAGCGTTGCCTTCTAGTACGTTAATTGCATTAAGTTTACCGAAAGTAGCAAGGATATTGCTAGAATCGTTGATAGCGGTAATGCCTACGCCGACGGTAAGGGTTTCTATACCTACCGAACCTTCGAACGCGCTGACGTCGATAGTTACGTTATCTTCAGCTTTGCCGTTAGCACCGAGATTAACGCTAACCAAGTTAGCCATATCGGATAGTGCGCCTGCGCCTAAAGAAGTGATAACGGGTAGGTTGATTTCTGCAAGGATAGCACCTTTTAATGCGTTCTCGCCTAAAGTGGTTACGCTTTCTAGAGTAGCAATTCCGCCAACTTCTGCATTCTCGAACGCGCTGTTGCCGATTTCTACCACGGTGTTAGGAATGATTACTTCTTTGATACCTTCTGCATTAGCAAAAGCGTTAGCACTGATAGCGGTGATTTTTTTACCAAGGTTAATACTTACGTCTTGTCCATTGATACCACTGAACGCGCCTGCGCCTAGGCTGGTAAGTTCGTCGAACTTAACGTCCGAGCCGATAATAGCACCGTTAAATGCGTTAGCACCGACGGTGGTTACTTTACTAAAATCTAAATCGCCGTAAAGGGTAGCGCCTTCAAACGCACCCTCTGCAATATCAACCAAGTTAGCGGAAACGTGAATAATGGTTTTGCCAGCTAAATCGGTAGTTGCTATTTTGGTAACGGGATAGCTTTCGGTATCACCGCTTTGCTTATAATTGTTGGGGATATATACGTTAGTGCCCGCTACGTAATCGGAGTTAAGAGCGGTCAATTCGTAATAGATTACCGTTTGTTCTTCAACGATTTCTTCAACCTTGGTGAATACCAAACCTTTGGTTGCACCAGTTAAAGTTACGGTAAAGGTGAGGTCGTCGGCGTTAAGGTTAACGCTTTCGCTAACGGTGACGAACTTGGTTGCGCCACTTATCGTTGCGCTAACGCTAGCAATACCGTTGTCCATGATACCGTCGAACGCGTTATCTCTTTCGTTACTGCTGTTATCCGTTGCCGTCTTATTAACTTCTTCATTAGAAACGTTGCTACCACCGAGCAATGCTTGGTAGTCGCTAGCGTTGTTTATAAGGTTAGCTAGGAGGCTGTCGATGAATTCATAAGTTACTGCATCGTGTAGAGCAAATTCTTCCGTTACCGATAGTGTGATCGCATACTTTTGGGTAGCATCGGTGATAAGAGAGATTTCTGCAAACTCAAAGCGGAAATTAACTTTGATAGTGTCTTTTTCGTAAACGGGTACAAAAACAACTTCTCTACCGTAGTCGGAATTAACCGTCCAAGCATCGCCTATCTCTAGGAATAGGTCGCTACCTTCTATCTTCCAACCAACGTGACGCATGTCGGTTACCGCTGCGGCGGTGCTAGGTAAATTAAGGGTAGTGCCGGGGTTAAGAGATGCTTGTTGCTTAATGCTTTCTTTGTAGACGTCGCCGTAAACGGTTACGTTAACGCTTGCGTTACGAACGATGAATAAGAAAGTGGTTTCTTTCGTAATAGTCGTCGAGCTGGACGGCTTCGTAACTATTTCGTAGCCAAGATCTTTTATTGCCTTTTCGGCAGCACTAAGAGAGGACTTGACGTCTTCGCTGTACTTAACGACTTTACCCAAAGTGCTGATTACCTTTTGGTCGCTTACGTTATCTTCTAGTGCATAAGCGAACTGTACCGAGAAAGACTTGTAGGTAGGTACCATCCAAATAACGGTATCGGTATCAACGGTATAGGGGAAGCTTACGCTCCATTCGTAAGACTCTATCTCGGGATATTTCGATAGGCTGACGCTAGGTGCGTTCTTAGCAACTACCTTTTCGCCTGCGTTAACTTTTGCCGAAGACAATTCTTGACCGTTGTAATCGAAGAACTTAACGGTGTAAGCGGTCCTAGCTACCGAATAGCTTGCCGTAACCGTAATGCTCTCGCTTACGTTATTTAAGTCGACTTTCTTGCCGTCCGCGTCTACCCATGCAACGAAGGTTTGACCTTCTACAACGGGTGCGTCGGGAGCAACTACGCTACCGCCTACTAGGGCGTATTTTTGAACGAGCTGATTGCCTACGCTATCTTTGAACGTAACGCATACGATGCTTGCGTCGTCCTCTACTAGGGTTACGTTAAGGATAGCCGTCTTACCCTTGTAGTTAATGGTGACGTTCTTCTCGCCCGGCGTAGTAAGTGAAGTCTTACCTTCAGTCGTAAGCATCGACTTCTCCGCACTGATCGTGTTGGTCGTACCGTCTACGTAGGTGACTAGTAGTTGAACGGTAGTGATATCGAATCCGCTTACTGCATAGTAGCCGGATACCGAGCTTTCTACAACGCTGATACTTTCTACTGCAACGCCGTCGTTACAAGCAGTCAAGGTGATCATCGTCAAGGCGATTATTAGAGCAAATACGATGCCTAACGCTCTAACTCTCTTGGTTCTTGATGTTTTCATTCTGCAAAACCTCCGAATTTCTGCATATTCTTACGTACACGTACACGCGTATGTGCGCATAAAGCGCCCTACCCACAAACGTATAGTTATATATAATATAACATATACCACCCAAAAGCGCAAGGGGGAATTCAATGTTTTTACCCTAATTTACAAAATATTTTTTGACAAAAAAAGGCACGCGCTTGCGTGCCCTAGTTTTAATTTTTTTGTAACTTTACTCCAAAGTGAGTTTCTTTTTCTTGGGTAAAGAGCGGATAGTCTTTTTCATTTTGAAGGTTTTTTCGGGAAAATGCGAACGTAAGAATTCTACCAAATTAGCGCGAGTATCATCGTCGTAATTAGCGGCAACGATATAATAAAACACCGATGCTTGAGCGTAGATATAAATTGCTTTTTTGGTAATAGCAATTTTATCTATCTTCTCGTTAGGGTGCGTTTCTACAAATATTGGGTTCCCTTTCTTGTCAAAAGAGGTCGCCAAAATCGCATCTTCGGTGAATTCTAATTTTTGCTTAACAATACCACGCTTCTCCATATCCACCTTGTATCCGCCTTTTGCGGTGAGCAAAAATAGTATGAAAGCAAGCAGTATAATTCCTACGCTAACGGCAAAAAGTATTAGCATAAATATGTTATCCGCGAAGATAAAAAGTACCATACCTATGACAAAAAGTAAGATAAGCAAAATTATCTCTCTTATGCCGAAAAACTTACGCATATAGTACATGCTACAGCGGAAATAGTCCTTAGGGTTCAAATCAATATACAGTTCCATAGTAATATTACCTTAACATACGGCTAGGTGCTTTGTCAATGCCTATTCTAGTTCGAAAGCACCCGTGTAGAGTTGATAGTACTGACCTTTTTGGTCGAGTAATTCTTCGTGCGTACCGCGTTCAATAACCTTACCGTGATCGAGCACCATGATAGTGTCGGAATTACGTACGGTAGAAAGTCTATGTGCGATAACGAAAACCGTTCTTCCCTTCATAAGCATATCGGTACCCTTTTGAACGAGCAATTCGGTACGCGTATCGATAGAAGAAGTCGCTTCGTCAAGTATCATAACGGGCGCGTCCGCCACCGCTGCTCTAGCGATAGAAAGTAGCTGTCTTTGACCTTGTGAAAGGTTAGCGCCGTCGTTAGTTAACATAGTGTTGTACCCTTCGGGTAGACGGGTGATAAAGTCGTGCGCGTTGGCAATTTTTGCAGCTTCGTACACTTCTTCGTCGGTAGCGTCTAGTCTTCCGTAGCGGATATTATCCATAATGGTACCCGTGAAGAGATTGGTATCTTGTAGTACCATGCCGAGTGATCTACGAAGATCCGCTTTCTTTATCTTATTTATATTGATACCGTCGTATCTTATCTTGCCGTCCGCAATATCGTAGAAGCGGTTGATTAGATTAGTAATGGTAGTTTTACCTGCGCCCGTTGCACCGACGAAAGCGTATTTTTCACCGGGTTTTGCATGCAAGGACACGTCTTGTAAAACGATTTTTTCGGGAACGTAGCCAAAGTCCACGTTATACATCTCTATATCGCCTTTTAATAGCGTATAAGTGACGGTGCCTTCCGCCTTGTGAGGATGTTTCCAAGCCCAAATACCCGTTCTTTCCGTAGTTTCGGTAAGGTCGCCGTTCTCGTCGTATTTTGCATGAACGAGCGTTACGTAACCGTCGTCTACTTCGGGCTCTTGATCCATAAGAGCGAAAATTCTCTCCGCGCCTGCAAGCGCCATAGCTATCGCGTTAATATGTTGCGAAACTTGACTTACTTGCATGTTGAATTGTCTGCCCATAGTAAGGAAGCCTACTACTACGGGGATAAGTAGGTTAGCCGTTCTAGAAACTCCGCTTAACCCTACGTTAACACCTTCGTATGCGATAATCAAACCGCCGATAAAGGCGTTGAGCACGTACATTATATTACCGATATTGCCTAGGATAGGCATAAGAATATTTGCGTAAGTGTTTGCATTCCTTGCATCAGTAAAAAGTTGATTATTTACGTCGTCGAAGTCACTCTTTGCTTTTTCTTCGTGATTAAACACCTTAACCACCTTTTGACCGTGCATCATTTCTTCAATGTAGCCTTCAGCTTTACCAACCGAGCGTTGTTGTTGAATAAAATATTTTGCACTGCGACCGCCTACCACTTTGGATACGAAGAAAATAACTATTACGCAACCTAGCACGACCATCGTTAGCCACAAGCTGTAATAAATCATTACGAAGAAGATAACTACTAGCATGATACCCGACATAAATAAGTGCGGAAGTGATTGCGATACCACTTGACGAAGAGCGTCTATATCGTTAGTATAATGGCTCATTATATCTCCGTGCGTGTGCGTATCAAAATATTTAACGGGAAGATTTTGCATTCCGTTAAACATCTTCACTCTAGTATCGTGTAAGAACTTCTGCGTAAGGATAGCCATAGTCCTTGCTTGAACGTAGCTCGCTATGATACCTACTACGTAAATAACTACCATTACGCTTGCACCGATAATGAGTGCTTTGATTATTTCGTCCTGTAGCTTCCCACTATCGAATACGTTACCTACCATATTGATAATATAGATACTTGCTGCGGAAGAAGCAATAGAAGATAATATCAAACAAATAGCAACTACGATAAGAGATTTTTTGTTAGGGCCGAATAACTCTTTTAAGAGTCTAATTATGGTGCCCTTAGCATCTTGCACTCTTGCTTTACCTTTTAATCTAACGGGGCCTGCCATATTACATTACCTCCTTATCTTCCGCTTTGTTTTGCGAATAGTACACTTCTTGATAAATTGCGTTATTATTAAGTAACTCTTCGTGCGTACCTATGCCGTTAATCTTACCTCCGTCAAGAATAATTATCTTGTCGGCATCTTGTACGGAAGCTATTCTTTGCGCGATTATTATCTTAGTCGTGTTAGGTATTTCTTCACTAAAAGCTTTCCTTATCATTGCGTCTGTACGCATATCGACTGCGCTCGTTGAGTCGTCAAGAATAAGGATTTTGGGTTTCTTAAGTAG
This sequence comes from Clostridia bacterium, assembly GCA_045535785.1. GTDB lineage: Bacteria > Bacillota > Clostridia > Christensenellales > DTU072 > CAG-1782. Next base: position 17,605 of record JAZSMH010000042.1, on the reverse strand, counting down.
TGCTCTTGCGATACACAAACGTTGTTTTTGACCACCTGACACGTTGCTACCGCCTTGCTCGATAAACGTGTCGTAACCGTCGGGAAAACTCTCGATAAAACTATCTGCGCAAGCCAATTTACACGCTCTCTTCATTTCTTCATCGGTAGCGTTAGGATCACCCCAACGAAGGTTATCTTTTATCGTACCGCTAAAGAGTAAGTTCTTTTGAAGTACTACGCTAACTGCGTCGCGTAAAGCGGTAAGATCGTATTCTTTTACGTTACGTCCGCCTACGTACACTTCACCTTCCGTGCAGTCGTATAGACGTGGAATAAGTTGGATAAGGGTGGTTTTTGACGAGCCCGTGCCGCCCAAAATACCCACCGTTTCGCCACTCTTTATAGTTAAGTTGACGTCCATAAGCGCGCTTTTCTTTGCTTTAGCAGAATACTTAAACGATACGTCGCGGAATTCTATATCACCGCTTGCTATATCCATAATGGGATTCTCACAATTAACTATATTGCTCTCTTCTTTGAGCACCTCGTAAATTCTTCTTGCCGATTCTACCGCGATAGTACACATTACGAAAATCATAGATAGCATCATCATACTAGATAGCGTTTGCATACCGTATTGAAGCAAACTCGTGATTTCGCCTATTTGCATATTGTCGCCTAGGGGATTAATAACGCCTAGAGCCATAAGCGCGCCTACGAATACGATAACTAACATATTGACGTACATTACGCTACGCATAATAGGCTCGTTGATAGCAATGATTTTTTCCGCTCTAGTAAAGTCCGCTCTCATATCGTCGCTCGCTTTGTCGAACTTTTGCTTTTCGTAATCTTCTCTTACGTATGCTTTGACTACGCGCATACCTTTTATATTCTCTTGAACGGATTCGTTAAGCTTATCGTATTTCTTAAACACCTTATTGAAGATTGGCATTACTTTACTGAATACACATATAGCGCCTATCATCATAATGACTATCATACCTAGCGAAACCAGCGCAATTGTTTTGCTAACTTGGAAAGCTAGAGTAACGGCAAATATAAACATAAGAGGTGCTCTAATACCCGTTCTTATAATCATCATAAATGCGTGTTGAACGTTGTTTACGTCGGTGGTAAGACGGGTTATTAGACTGTTGGTCGAGAATTTATCAATGTTCGCAAACGAAAAACCTTGCACACGGTAGAATATATCGTGGCGCAAATTCTTCGCAAAACCCGAACTTGCGTTAGCAACCGTCCTTCCGCCTAGCGCTCCGCAACAAAGGCTACATACCGCGATAAGTAATAGGAATAATCCGTGATAAATTATACCCGTAACGATATCACCGCCCGCTAAACCCATAACGAATTCGTTGATGTCGGCAATAATACCCGTACTCTCTATTTGTTGCTTGTCCGAAAAACTCTCCAACGTGTTAATCAAGCTAGACGTAAACAAAGGAAGCACGCATTCTAACAAAACTTCCACCGCCATGAGTATGGGCGTGATTATCGTATCTCGCTTATACTCTCTAATACACTTTGCCAATCTCTTAATCATTATTTATCTCCACTTACGATATTATCTAATATTTTTTGTAACAAAGAACGCAAAACTATCTTCTCTTCTTCGTTAAGTATCTCTTCCGCCTTGCCGTCTATTCCTTCAAGTACGGATTTCATGTTACCGCCTATGTCTTTACCTTTTGCCGTGAGTTTAATAAAGAATTCTCTTCCGTCGTCGGGGTTGACGACTTTCGTAATCAAACCGCTCTTTTGCATAGTGTTAAGAATGCTAGTAACCGAAGAGCCCTTTACCTTCATTTTCTCTTGTATCGCCTTTTGATTGACGTTGTTATCGATATTCCTATGCAAAAAACCTAGTATCATCATTTGCGGGAAGGTAATACCCTCGTCTTTTAAGGCAGAAAATTTTATCTCGTGTAATCTATGATTGACTTCGTGCAAAAGGCACACGAGCGACGTATCTTTTTCCTTCAAAATTACCTCCACAAAAAAATAATTAGAAATCTAACTATTGTATTATAACACTAATGTGTTATTTGTCAAACGTTCTCTCACAAAAAAAACGACCAGAAGCCGTTTTTTTACAGTGAAAATTTTTTATTACGCTATTACCTATTCAAAATATTTGATAACGCCGTCGGTTATTGCGTAGCAGAGCTTATTTAAATACTCGCTATCGTTAAGTAACTTTTCGTCTTCAACGCTACTCAAAAATCCCGTTTCTATTATTACCGACGGTTTTTCGGTACAGTTGAGCATAAAATAATCGCCTTTTAGCGCGGAAAAATTCCTACCGACGTATTTAGCGTTGAGCCCGTTAAGTCCATCTTGCAAGATTTTTGCTAAACTCTTACCATCTTTATTAAATTGATTGTAAAAAACTTGTATTCCGCGCCTATTTTCCGTAGGATACTTGTTGCAATGTATGCTTATCACCATATCGGGGTTGTTTTCTTCTACGATTCTTTTCCTTTCGTTGAAGTCGCGTCCTTTTCGCGTGTCACCGTCCCCTACCAATTCTCTATCGTCTTTGCGCGTGTATATAATAAGGAAACCTAAATCGCTTAGCATCTCACCTAAACGCAAAGTTATCTCCAAATTCTTTTGCGACTCTACCGTGCCGTTAACGCCTATTACGCCCTTATCCACACCGCCGTGACCTGCGTCAAGCACTATCACTTTTTTGCTAAAAGCGAGAGTTTTTTGCACGCTACCAAAAATTGCCAAAACACCACCCAAAAGAACGACAACAAGAACGATAGAAATAACAATTACCAACGTTTTTCTCTTGACCACTAAGAACATACTACCTCCAAAAATACGCGTTTTTTTTAATAAACCACTCGGCTTTAACGAATCGTCAAATTTGACAAGTCGTTATTTTGCTTTTTTTGACAAAAGTAACTCCACTCCCCTTTTCCATTAGGCGCGTTTAGGTGTCCTTAAATACGCCCAAAAACGCAAGTTGTGAACTTTTACACAAAACTTTACAAAGTTATCCACAGAGTTATCCACATTCAATTTATGTCGTATATTTTGCGTTTTTACGCGTAAATTGTAAAAAATCGACTAATTTACATAGTTATCAACATAGCTAGGTGGGGTCAATTGTGGATAACTCAAAAGTTTTCCACATTTTGCACAATTTGTCGAAATTTGTCACTTGACTTTTTCTTACGTTTTGAAAAAGGTTGATTTTTTACGCCGTTTTGGCTCGCGTTTGGGTGCCTTTTTACAATAGAATAAACTTGATTTTTGCCTTCATAACACTCTCGGCAGGACGAAAGACAAAATACTCATCAAAAAAGTGTAAATGCTAAATAGGAAGAATTTATCTTTTTTGAGCACGCTTACAAAGAACTTAATTGCCACTAATCCCGACAAAAATGCAACCACCATACCTAGTACTTCGCCAATATTTAGGGTGAATTTTTGCTTAGAAAAGGCTATTTCTATAATGCTACTTCCTAGTATTATAGGAATGGACAATAGGAAGGACGTTTCGGCAGTTTTTTCTTCGCTTTCTCCAAGCATTCGTAAAGTAGATACCGTTGTACCGCTACGCGATATACCGTTGATACAAGCTACGCCTTGCATTACGCCCAGAATAATAGCGGATAACGTTCTTTTTTTAGTAATAAGTTGCGTTTTTGGTTTTAATATTTTTGGTAAAACTAGTATTACTGAAGTGACGGCAAAGCAAAGAGGTAGCCATTGACTATCGATAGGTATCAAATATCTTATCACTCCCGCCATTACCGCGGTGGGGATAGTGGCGACAAGCAAAAATTTCATTTCGTCACCCGTAGGGTGCTTTATAAGAGATAAAATTTTTTTCCTATAAAAAATCACCACTGCAAGTAACGTTGCTAGGTGTAGCATCAAATTAAAAGCGGTGCTCTGCTCGCCTATACCAAAACTTTCTAACAAAACAAGGTGTCCGCTACTTGACACCGGCAAAAATTCGGTAAGGCCTTGCGTAAGACCTAATATAATTCCTTCCAAAATCTCGTTCATTTTTTTATTTCCTTTACAAGGTTATGATTTTGTTGTACAATATATGCAATTGTTATTAACGAGGTAAAGAAAATGAAATTAGGCGTAGTAGGACTTCCCAACGTAGGCAAAAGCACACTTTTTAACGCATTAACCAATGGTAAAGCAATGGCGGCTAACTATCCGTTCTGCACGATAGACCCCAACGTAGGCGTCGTTGCAGTAAAAGATCCGCGTATCGACACTCTCACCAAACTTTACAACAGTAAAAGCACCGTTTATACAACGATAGAGTTCGTTGATATTGCAGGGTTAGTAAAGGGCGCGTCCAAAGGTGAAGGCTTAGGCAACAAATTCTTATCGCACATAAGAGAAGTTGATGCTATCGTGCACGTTGTAAGGTGCTTCGAAGACGAGAACATAACGCACGTTGACGGTTGTATCGATCCTATCCGAGATATAGAAACCATCACGCTAGAACTTATCTTCTCCGATATGGATATGGTAGAACGTCGTATAGACCGTACCAAAACCGCAATGAAAGGCGGTGACAAAAAATATCTTGTAGAACTCGATATTCTAAAACGTCTTTACGCAACTTTAGAAAGTGGCAAACCCGCAAGAAGTATGCCTATGACTAAGGAAGAAGAAGATTACGTAAAATCTCTTTTCTTACTCACTTCCAAAAAAGTAATCTACGTAGCCAACGTTGAAGAAGGTGGCGAAAACAATAGCGCGTTCCAAAAGGTAAACGAATATGCCAAGAACGAAAATAGCGAAGCCGTTGCGCTCTGCGTAAAGCTCGAAGAAGAACTTGCCGAACTCGAAGAAGAAGATAGGTTGATGTTCATGGAAGAACTAGGCATGTCCGAGAGTGGACTAGATAAACTCGTCAAAAAATGCTACTCGCTCCTAGGTCTAATCAGTTTCTTAACCGCAGGCGAAAAAGAAACGCGCGCTTGGACGATAGAAAAAGGCACCAAAGCACCGCAAGCGGCAGGCAAAATCCACTCCGATTTTGAAAAAGGCTTTATCCGTGCCGAAATCGTCGATTACGACACGCTAATAGAATGCGGCTCGTTCAATGCAGCCAAAGAAAAAGGCAAAATGCGCTCCGAGGGTAAAGACTACGTCTTCAAAGACGGCGACGTCGTTATTTTCAGATTTAACGTTTAATATTTTTAGGATAATAGTTTATGGAAAACCCCCTTTTTTATAAAAAAGGGGGTTTTCCAAACCTTTCCGCCAAAAAATCTTAACCTTTAATATAATCTTGCAAAAAAATTAATCTCACGAGTATATTGTTTCGTGAGATTTTTTATCAATAATTTTGTCCATCGGACAATACACCATTTTTGCGTAAGCAAATACATCATTTCGACCACAGGTCGATACATCATTGTTGACGAAGTCAACTACATCATTTCAAATACTTGCACCCATTGAAAACATCTGTTCCTATATTTACTTCGCTATTATAAACGACTTTAGTAAGATACTTACAATCTTTGAACGCCACTCTTTTTATGGTGCTTAGCGTTGATGGGAAGGTAAGTATTTTTATGTTTGTAGAAGAAAATGCATCGTCTTCGATTGTTTCTAGCCCTTCGTTGAAGGTTACTTTTTCTAACTTTCTGCAAGCGGCGAAGGCACTTCTTTCTATAACTTTTACCTTGCTAGGAATGGTAACTTCTAATAGACTGTCGTTACACATAAAAGAAGATTTGCCTATTTTTTCTAGGTTTTTCCCTAGCGTTAGTCTACGTAAAGAATGGTTGTAACAAAATGCGCTTTCTTCTATTTGGGTTACACTATCTGGAATATTGAGCACCCTTATTGGACATTTTGCGAAAGAATTCTTACCTATTATTTTCAGATTATTTGATAAATCTATTTCTTCTAATCTACAACAATTATAAAAGGCAAGTTCTTCAATAATCTCTACGCTATTAGGGATAGTTACTTTGCGTAAATTCCATTGATTAAAAAAAGCACACTTACTTATAACCTTAACTCCGTCGGGAATAATAAGCACGTTAGAATTACCCTTGTATTCAACAACGGTATCATTCTCAATAATAAATTCTTCTTGCTTAGATATTACTTCTTTCATTATTAATAATATGCATGCAAGGACACTCCTTGCCTATACTACACACTAAACACGCATAACTAGTAAGTTTCGCAGACGCTACCTAACCGACCGACTGCGCCGAGGTCGCCACCTCAAAACAATCCATAGATCTTACCGTCTTCGTCTACGCCTATTCTTTCTGCGGCGGGGACTTTGGGTAGACCGGGCATAGTCATGATATCCCCTGTGAGTGCTACGATAAAGCCTGCACCTGCCGAAACTTTTACGTTGCGGACGGTCACTATGAAGCCTTCGGGCGCACCCAAAAGTAAGGGATTATCGGAAAAACTATATTGCGTTTTTGCCATGCAAACGGGAATTTTGTCAAAACCTAAACTCGTCAAAGTCGCTATTTCTTTCTTGGCTTGTGCGGTGAAGCTAACCCCCTTACCACCGTAAACTTTGGTAACGATTTTTTCAATCTTTTCTTCAATCGTACCGTCAAGTTCATAAGAGAAGGTGAAATTATTTTCTTGTTCGCATAGCGCGACTACTTCTTTTGCAAGTTCTATTCCGCCGTTGCCACCATCCGCCCACACGGTAGATAGCACCACGTTGACACCAAGTTCGCGACACTTAGCAATAACTAATTCTATCTCGCTATCGGTGTCGGTGGGGAAACGATTGACCGCTACCACGCAAGGTAGTTTATACACGTTCTTTATATTAGATACGTGTCTTAGTAGGTTGGGTAAACCCTTCTCAAGTGCAAGTAAGTTCTCGCTAGCAAGTTCCGTCTTCAACGCACCGCCGTGCATTTTTAACGCTCTCACGGTAGCAACCACTACTACTGCGGACGGCTTTAAGTTAGCCATACGGCACTTGATGTCAAGGAATTTTTCCGCGCCTAAGTCCGCACCGAAGCCTGCTTCGGTTACCGCGTAGTCGCCTAGTTTCATTGCCATACGCGTAGCGATCACTGAATTGCAACCGTGTGCAATATTAGCAAAAGGTCCACCGTGTACGAATGCAGGTGTGCCTTCTAGCGTTTGTACTAGGTTGGGTTTTAACGCGTCTTTTAGTAGTGCCGCCATTGCGCCTACCGCCTTTATTTCTCCCGCGGTTACGGGCTTGTCGTCGTAGGTGTAAGCGACCACAATCTTAGACAATCTTTCTTTTAGATCGGTTATCGAACTTGCTAGACAAAATACCGCCATTATCTCCGAAGCAACGGTGATATCGAAGCCGTCTTCACGCGGTGTGCCGTTTACCTTACCGCCTAGTCCGTCGATAACAAATCTAAGTTGTCTATCGTTCATATCAACGCATCTTTTCCATACGATTTTGCGCGGATCGATATTAAGGCTATTGCCTTGTTGAATATGATTGTCTATCATAGCGGCAAGCAAATTATTCGCTGCGCCTATTGCGTGGAAGTCACCGGTAAAGTGAAGATTGATATCTTCCATGGGTACTACTTGTGCGTATCCACCGCCTGCTGCGCCACCTTTTACACCGAATACGGGCCCCAAAGACGGTTCTCTGAGAGCCACAACTGCGTTTTTGCCTATTTTCTTAAGTCCGTCTGTAAGACCTATCGTAGTGGTGGTTTTTCCTTCTCCCGCTGGCGTTGGGGTGATTGCGGTAACGAGAATAAGTTTGCCGTCGCTATTAGTAGACTTTTTGATAAGCGCGTAATCAATTTTAGCTTTATACTTACCGTATTGTTCGATATACTTATCGTCGATATTGATAGATTTTGCGACGTCAACGATAGGTTTCATCACCGCTCTTTGCGCAATCTCTATATCGGTTAAATATGCCATAGGTTTCTCCTTATATTACTTTTTCAAAAATTCAAGCATATCTTTGCTCGTTCTTTCCCCTTCGTCGTATAGGAAAATATGTCCCGATTTTTCATAGGTAATAAGCTCCATTTCGGGTAAAATCTCTTGCATGGTTTTTGCTTGATAGTAAGGCATCGTCTTGTCGTCCGTACCCCATATAGTGAGCACGGGAATTCCGCTTAAAGCAACTTTACGATAATTCTCGGTAGAGATATCGTATCTAAGAATAACGTTACGAAGGGATGATAACGTTGCTTTGCCTAAGCCTTTATATTGAGCGTAGTATGCAAATTGCTCGGTGTACGCATTCTTTACTTCTTCACCGCTATATATCATTTCGCTTGCGGTATTCTTAGTTAGCACCTTAACTCCGATAAGACCGAAGATAAGGTCGCCTATACCTTTTATATTAGAGAGTTTCATATAAAAAGGCGCGTTGAATACCATTCCTGCGGGGGCAAGAAGAACGAGTTTTTTTACTCTCTCGGGGTGTCTAGCGGTGTACGCGGTAACGATTGCACCACCCATAGAAGTACCAACTAGATAGAAGCTGTCGCTACCAATTACGTAGTTAACGAGTTCTTCTAAGTTAGTTGCGAACAAGTCGTGATTGTAGGTTTTGTCCACCCTTTCGCTAAGTCCTCTACCCGGTAAATCATAACGAAGCACTTTGTAGCCGTTATTAACTAAACTTTCGGCAATCTTATCGTAGATGAACAACGGTGTTGCGTAGCCGTGAACGAGCACTGCCCACTCGTTACCTTCACCTTCCACCTTGTAGTGCGTGATACACGTAGGAAGAGTAGCGAACTTTTCGCCCGAACTTTGTCTTACGCTATCGTCAAGAATTAGACTTTCTAATTTATACATAATTTACCTCCGCTAGTTTTCTCTTTGTTTTAGATAATTATTTAGTTCCAAAACCCAATCGGTTTGGATAATATCGAATTTTTTGCTTAGCGTTCCCCAAACGGCGTCTTCTTCACCGCTTACCGCTCTATCGTCGGTAAGGTGCGCGCTAATTACGTCCTTTTTATTATAAACGATACTGTTAGCCCATGCAAGGATATTTTTGCTACGTAAATACTCAATAAATTGGTCGGACACGTGATTTTTACCTATATCGTCGAACAATAATTCTACAGCGACGAGATTTACACCTTTGTTGAGTATTTTTTCTATTAACTTCTCGTCACACTCGCGCGCTATCACCATATATGGCATATCGGGTGCGTATTTAGCAACACTTTCGAGCGATTTTTCGTCGGGATAAGACTTGATAATTACGCTTTTTTGCATATCGTATTTTCTTACTAAATCGGATATTTCTTTCGGGTGCATCCAAAACTTATCGATATTAACGACGCATTTTCCTTTCAAAAAAGCAAGCGCTTCGTCCAAAGTAATAACCTTATAATTAGTCTTAGCGCCATCGTAATTAAGATAGGTAGATTTTTTAACGAAGTTAGAATGGCGCATTTGGATAGGAATGATTTTACCTAAATGGAAAAAGTCCATAAAGGGGTGAAAAACGAACAATTCACCGTCCAAACTTCTCGTTACGTCAAGTTCTATTATTTGCGCGCCCTGGTTAATGGCTATAGAAAACGCGGTAAGAGTGTTACAGGGTACGTTACCACCTGCCCGTCCCCTATGCGCAGTTATTATCGTCTTACCGTTATTTTTACACTCTTGTAGACCAAAAAAATCCATGCTTTACCTATTTTTGTAACATAATTATTATAAATCTAACTTGACGCTATGTCAATAGTCAAGGGCTACGATAGTCACCGCGGTAATGCAATAAAAAAGGTGTAATACGTTCATATTACACCTATTTTTCGTTAAATAGATATACTATCTATTATTTAGCCAAAGCTGCTTTTTTTGCTTTCTTTTCTGCTACCATTGCTAGATAGTCGGGAGCTTCACCGTGTTTTACCAATACCATGAAGATTGCACCGATTGCTACGCATACTGCACTGAAGATAAATAGTGCACTGCTTCCGCCGATGTAGTCCATTACTAGACCACCGAAGATAGGTCCGAGAGTTTGAGCAGACATCGTAGCGATGTAGTAGATACCAGTGAATTTGCCGATATCTTCGGGTGAAGAAACTTCAAGCACCATGGGTAGGGTGTTAACGTTAGCAAAGATCAAGCCGAAGCCACTTACCATATAGCATGCCATGAAGATGATGGTTGCGGTATCGCCACCACGTTGTACGCAACTAGCAACTAGGATATAACTTGCGATAGCCAAGCCGAAGCCAAATACTATCGACCATCTTCTACCTATCTTCTTAGCCATGATACCTACGGGGATAAAGCCTATTGCTGCAACAACTAAGCTTGCACCGCTTACGATAGAAGCAATACCCGTGCTTACGCCTAAGATCTTAACGCAGTAGATACTCATGTTGTTAGCAATAGCATAGTAACCAATGAACCACATGAAGATTGCGCCTAGGATTAGTAAGAAGCTCGTCATCTTCTTCTTACCGTATTGTTGGAACATACCAATCTTTTTCTTTTCTTTTTCTATTCTTGCTGCTTCTTCAGCCGCTTCGTCTACTTCTTCGTATACGGGAAGTCCGTATTCTCTACATAGGTCGTTACATTCTGCAACCCATTTCTTTTCTTTTACCAAAAGAACGTATAGTACGATAACTAGTGCTAGACATGCTGCCATTACGCCGAATATGATCCAATATTGAGTGGATAGCGGAATCTTGTCACCGAACATAAAGGTGATAGTATAGATAAGGAAGCCTATCGCACCGCCTACGCCACCAACAAGGTTAATCATAGCGTTACCGGGACTTCTTAAGGGTGAAGGAGTTACGTCGGGCATCAAGGATACCGCGGGCGTACGGATAACGGTTTGTGCTAATATGATAAGAAGTAATGCAATCAAGAAGAATGCAAAGAATCCCCAGTTAACTTTTGCATTAACTGCACTAGAAGTAAAGTCGTTAGCAATATCTGCTACGTATTTTTGATAAGGCATAGAGATATTGTTATTGAGAGTGTTGTACTCTTCTTCGCTAATATTTACAACAGTGTCATCTTTATATGTTTTTGTACCTTCGTCATAAGTAACTTCGGTTTTGGTTGCTTTGGTTGCACCGATTACACCCATAAGCTTGCCGTTGGTGATTTGAACGTCATAAAGATTTATGAAAAATTCTCTTGCGCCTTCGCCTTTTTCTGCAATAAGGGCTTTGTATTCGGTTTCTTTAAGGTATTCAAAGTTTCCGTCTGCCGCTGCATCGAACCATTTACCGAGAAGCGCTTCACGAGTAATCATATCACCTGTAGCGGGATCTGCAATTTCTACGCTAGAATCTTCACAAGCGAAGAAATTTTCGTATTCCGTTCTTATATCGCTACTGTCACCGAGTTGGTTATTAACGGAGATAGGAACGAGCAACATTGCGACTACGGTTATTGCCGTACCGATAATAATAAAGGGTGTACGTCTACCGAATTTCTTACCAAGTTTGGTTTTGCCCGACTTGTCGGAAAGTTTTCCAAAGAAGGGTAGTAATACCATACACATAGCACTTGCTATACCAACGATAATATTACGGATAGTGTTGCTGAAACCGAAAGCCTGTTCTAGAAGTAGCGGTACTACGAAGTTATAAACGTTCCAGAAGATCATAACTACGCAAAAACCAAGACCTACTTTTAGAGTTTGAGGGTAATTCAGTTTAAGGTCAGCGGGGTTCTTCGTTACGGGAGTTTCGGTCGCAACGGTTTGCTTTTCTTCCATTTGATACCTCCAAAAAATCTTGTTTAGCGTTAATCTCTATTTATGGTGTGTAAAAAATACCATAATATAATTATTTTATATTAATACCCAAATTTTGTCAATACTACTTGCCAAATTTTGGGTACTATTTCTTTGTATAAAATTTATACTTTTTCGATATGGCTACGTCACAGAGAATGGTTGTTTTTCGTAATCAACCTTCCGCAGTATTTTCCGTCAAAAATAAAACAGGTGACGTGACGGAGCAATTATTTTTGGCTATGTCACAGAAAATGGTGGATTTATAGCAAAATTTTTTTTGCTAGATTGACGAGAAAAATACAAGTAAGACAAGTGTTTTGTAAGGGCAGTATACCCGCAGTGGTATATAACCGAGCAAAACGCGAAGTATTACGCAGTAGTTTTCCGTCAAAAATCAAACAGGTGACGTGACAAAGCCAATGATTTTAATGCTTGTTGAAGAAGTCTATCATTAAGTCGATGGTCTCTACGCTTTCTGCATATTCGGTAGGATAAAGCACGCTAAATACGTGTTCTAGCTTATTTCCGCCTTTAGTTTTTGGATAGTTCTTCATAACGTGCTCTATGCCTTTGCTTTCTAGAAGTTGTTGGAAGTCAAGCGTTGATTTTTGAATCATATCCTCTTTGCTAGTGACCAAGAAAGACGGTACGAACTCGCCCTTGTCGATTATGTTGTTAAAATCGAGCACTTCTTTGTATTTTGACTTCTTTAGGCCACCTTTTCCGAAGATTGAGGGTATCATAAGTACGGCTAGCGTGCTATTAAGGGTGAACATACCGCTCGTAAGTCCTGCAGCGCGAATATCAAGTCCAATAGGCTCTACGTTGTAGAAAGAGCGTAATTCTTCACTACTATTAAGTAGTATACAATGTGCCGCCAAGAATCCGCCAGCCGAGTCGCCCGTTACGTACAATCTATCTCTATCCGCAGGATAGTTGTCCATATTGTTGTTGATCCATCTAAGTGCATCTACCGCATCGAGAATGCATTGTGGGAAGCGATATTCGGGTGCAAGACTATAACTGATGCTAAATACGCAAAAACCGCGTTTTGCTAAATTATAGTTGTAATTCTTGTTGAGTTCTTTGTAACCATACATAAGTCCACCGCCGTGTATGTCGATAATGACGGGAAGTTTTCCTTCCGTTCCTTCAGGATAATACACGTCGAGAAGATGTTCTTTTTTGCCGTCGTTGATATACGGAATATCGGTTATTGCCGTAATACCGTCAATTAACGTTTGATTAGCTTCTCTTTTTTTGTTAACTTTATCAATAAATCTCCAAAACGCAGTTAAAAGACTATCTGCTAAGTTCATATTTGCCTCCCAAATTTTTCTTCTTAGGCTATCGCACAAAGGACGTGGACGCCTCGTATAATATATGATACTACACTTATTTTGTTTTTTCAAGGCTCTTTTTGGGATAATGGTTGAATTAAAACGATTTTTAATCTCAAATTCCAAGAACTACCTAAAATATTCACCTATTTTTTAAAAAAGTCTTTATTTTTGATTGCGCAGTGTGATATAATAGTAGCGGTAAAAAAATTCTTACAACGTTATAGGAGTTAAATTATGAAAATTCTCGTTACCGGCGGTGCCGGATACATAGCAAGTCACACTAACGTACTATTATTGGAGCAAGGCTATGACGTAGTAGTCGTAGACAACCTTTGCAACAGTAGCATTGAGAGTATAAAAAGAGTAGAAACTCTCACCGGTAAGAAAATTGCCTTCTACGAAGGCGACTGCCGTGACGAAAGCATACTCACCACCATTTTTACCGAACACAAAATCGACGCGGTAATACATTTTGCCGGGCTAAAAGCCGTTGGTGAAAGTTGTGCAAAGCCCAGTCTATATTACGACAACAACCTTAACAGTAACCTAATGCTCGCAAAGGTTATGGCTAAATTCGGTTGCAAGAAGATAGTCTTCTCTTCTTCCGCTACCGTGTATGGTGTTCCTAAGACGTTACCCCTTACCGAAGATTGTCCTTTGGGCGTAACCAATCCTTACGGCGCAACCAAACTTATGGGCGAACAAATGTTCAGTGATATCCAACGTGCGGATAAAGAGTGGCACGTAATGCTACTTCGTTACTTCAACCCCGTAGGCGCGCACGAAAGCGGTTATATCGGTGAAGATCCCCAAGGTATCCCCAACAACCTAATGCCCTACGTAAGCCAAGTAGCGGTAGGCAAACTCCCCCACCTTAACGTATTCGGTGACGACTACCCCACTCCCGACGGCACGGGCGTTAGAGACTATATCCACGTAGTGGACCTAGCGGACGCACACATAAAAGCACTCGAACATATCGACGAATACGATATCGGTATCTTCAACATCGGCACGGGCGTAGGCTACTCGGTACTCGACATGGTAAAAGCTTTCGAAAAAGCCTGCGGTCACCCCATCCCCTACAAAATCGCACCTCGCAGAAGCGGTGACGTAGCCGAATGTTACGCCAACTGCGACAAAGCAAAAAAATACCTAGGTTTCACCGCAAAGCACAACCTAGAAGACATGTGCCGCGACCTCTGGAAATGGCAATCTCAAAATCCCAAAGGATATAACGCGTAAAATTAGCATTATTACTATATCATAAAAGACGAGTGCTTGCTCGTCTTTTATCTTTATGTGTTATCCATCTCTTATTTTAATGTAACGTTTCTTCTATCGCATATTCTATTTCTTCATTGGTGAATTCATAAGTATTGAACATTTCTTCTCTTATGTAATCTAATTTTTCATCAAAAGTCATACTACTTAAACTGTCTTGTGAATTACATTCTTCCCATAGATAATTCACAGTTATTATGGCATGTTTCTTCCAATCAACATTAGAATAATTAATCATAGACATTAATTCATCATAACTAAAACCATCTGGATATACTTCATCAAACAAAATATTAAAAGCATCTCTTCTGTTAAAAATCATTATATATCCATCTTCATAATACTTCGATAAACTTTCTATAAAATACTTTCCTTGCTCTATCCAATCTATAGCAAAGAATTCAGTCTCATAGTAAGTAGCATCTACCCATTCATCTTGAAGAATATCCAACACATCACCCATTGGTATCCAAGAAGGAAGATATACTTCTGGTTCATAACTTAATTGTAATTCTATATGTCTCCTAACATGCTTACCCCAATCAATATTTGCATTTTTTACTGCATATTGTGCAATTTCTAATGCAAATCCTTCAACATCGTTCAAATATTCTTCTAAATATATAGGTGTCACATAGTCATATGAATCTGTATAAAATTCTTCCTCTATAGTTTTTGCATATGATATGGCAAGCAATTTATTTGTTCCCTCATCTATAATAGTATCAGTAAAAGTACACATATTATTATCACATATTGCTGTTTTGGTACCATCTTTTTCTACCGTAACATCATTATTTGAAATATAATTAGTAAAAGAATGCCCTAATTTTGTTCCTTCTAAAATTTTTGTGTCTGTCTCTTGGCATCCATCATAAATACAAGTTGCAGTTTCGGTACCATCTTTAGTGCACGTCGCATTATTATCGTATACGTAATTTGTAAAAGAATGTTGAACGATGCTATTCTGTATTTCTCTTGTATCAGTTACGTCGCAATTCGCGTTTGAACATGTCGCTATTTCTGTGCAATTCTTATTACAAGTAGCATCATTATTTGAAATATAATTAGTAAAAGAATGCCCTAATTTTGTTCCTTCTAAAATTTTTGTGTCTGTTTCTTGGCATCCATCATAAATACAAGTTGCAGTTTCGGTACCATCTTTAGTGCATGTCGCATTATTATCATATACGTAATTTACAAAAGAATGAGGTATCATTGAACTAGGTATAATGCGAGTATTCGTTTGCTTACACCCATTATTATCGCAAACGGCTGTTTCAGTAGCATTACTAAAACAAGTAGCGTCATTATTAGAAATATAATTGCTAAATTTATGATTTTTTGCCGAAATAAAATTATCGGTGTAAATCGCACCACAATTACACGTGTATGTCGTATACCCTTGCGTTGTGCAAGTGGGTTCAATCACTATACCAACGTAATTATGTGTATGATTAGGTACAGTATTTTCAACTTCTGGATTTTCCACACCATTCCCACTATTGTTAATTTCTCCTGATGTTACATTATTATCAACCACATTATCGGTATCTTCAGTGCACGCAATCATATTTAATGTCATCAGTACACATGCAAATATTATTACCAATAATTTAGTAATTTCTTTTTTCATTTTTTCTCTCCTTTTGCTATTCTTATTTTAATTATAGTCAGTTATTGACTGACTGTCAAGTATCAACTGACTAAAATGGTTAGAATTAATATATGGAATTTACAAAAAGATTTAACGAAATATTAAGGACGTCGGGCAAAACGCAAGTAGAAATTGCGCGTGCTTTGAACGTGACAAAGCAATGTATTAATGATTACAAAACGGGTAAATCAGTTCCTTCGTTAGAGACTCTCGTTGCTTTATGTAAATATTTGGAAGTGTCCGCAGATTATCTTTTGGGATTATCGGACTATTAAAATATTTTTTCGGTTTATTTCTGTTAATTTTTAACTATTTTTCTTACTTTATTTTACAAAATAATGGAATTTAGCTACTTTCAACTGTCCTATTTATGTTACAGTTCGGTATTGACAAGCTGGGTTGTTTATGATACGATAGAATTATAAATTACAAGACAAGGAGGCTAATATTTATGGCAAAGAGTGAACATCAAAAAATTAAACTCGTAGTGTTACTTGACATATTGCGTATGTACAGTGACGAAGACCATCCACTTTCTACCAATGAGATTATCCGTAGACTTGCCGAACATGGTATTGAGACTGGGCGTAAGGCACTTTATAGTGATATTGAGTTACTTAACGAATTCGGTTACGAAGTGCTTTGTATCAAGAGTAGATCCAATCTCTATTATATTGTAGACCGTAATTTTGACGTGGCGGAGTTACGTATTCTTCTTGATGCGGTGCAATCGGCTAATTTCGTTACCGCAAAGAAGACGAAAGAACTTACCGACAAAATCGCGGCACTAGCAGGCACGCATAGAGCGAAACTTCTCACCAAGAACGTTATTTATGCGGGCGGAACCAAGCATAGCAATGAAAAAATCTACTATTCTATCGACTCTATAGATAGAGCGATATGTATGCACAAAAAGGTATCGTTCAAATACTTCGATCTTGACGTACACGGTGACCGAAAATACCGCAAAAACGGCGACAAGTACGTAGTTAATCCCGTGTCGCTAGTCTTTAACGACGACAAATACTATCTCACTTGCTATAACGATAAATATAAGAATTTGAGCAACTACCGTGTAGACCGTATGGACGACGTAACCATACTCAATGAAGAAATCACCCCGTCCGACTGCGCGGTAGACTTCAACGCACACCACCATAGAAAAGAAGCTTTCTCTATGTATATAGGTAAGAGCGAAAAAATAACCTTCTGCGTAGACGAAAGCGCACTTGATATAATATTCGATATGTTCGGAGAAAAAACTAAATTCTCATACTTTGGTAACAAGTACAAATTCTCCGCACACGTGCAAGTAAGCCCCACTTTCTACGGTTGGTGCGCTCTCCTTGGCGACAAACTCCGTATTCTCTCACCCCAAAACGTAGTAGACGGATACAAAGCACACTTACAGTCAGCGCTAAATAATTACGATTAACGGTGGCATTATTGTTTACCTAACGGCAAAGCGATATATTCGCTTTGCGTGGTGAAGTTTGCTCTAGCGAGCAAGTGAAGTTATCTTTGATAGTGAAGTTTTGCTTAATGCAAAGTGAAGTTTTGTTTTGCAAACAAAGTTGTAGACAATACCTAACGT